>JAHHSM010000019.1 GCA_020025175.1 Oscillospiraceae bacterium
TTTTATATCGGAAATCACAGTGTTCTCATCGTTTTTCTCCGCACGGTCTGCCAGATGATCGAGTACCATTCTGTCAAAACGCTCTGCATTTTCAAAATCTTTATTTGAAATGGTGATCAGCTTGGTGTTTCCGCTGAAATAGGTGTAAATCTGCTCTGTGGAGGCAGGCAGCGTTGCGGAGTCGTTTTTTGTTGCGGAATATGCCATAGCGTCATCGCCTAATCCGGGATTTGTTGCAATTTTTTTCCTGCCTGTAAAATCTGATTTCACCTGCCTGGATGTGATTTGTGACCATGCGACTTGCTTTGCGGAGCGATAGAGTGGGTAAAAAGTAATGGTTTGTCCGGTGATTTGAATACGCGGACGCCGTTTAAAATAAACAAATAAAATAAAGAGTAGAGCAAATATCGCTATAAATCCGATAAAAGGTGCGTGGGAACCATGTACTTTGAGGCCGTCGGCGATAAAATCTAAACCGAGAAGAAACGAAAGCCCCAAAATAGCAATGATGCACGCAATTTGCCCGAATAAAATCTTCTTTTTTTTCGTTACAGTTACACACACTTCAAAATCCATTTTTCGCCCTCCGAATTGGTTACTATTTCCGTTGTAGATTACAAGAATGCTTAGGCGCGGATTGCCCAGCGCATTTTTGTAGAGCGTGCTCTGGGGTTCTGATAACATTCTTCTGCCGAAGGGCGGATCACATCCTGACAGATTTCGCTGTAAATTCCGGCGCGGTAATACTGCTTAAAGGCTTTTTTGACAAGGCGATCTTCACCGGAATGGAAGGTCAGCACCGCAACCCGTCCGCCGCTTTTGAGCACATCCGGCAGTTTTTCGAGGAAAGAATAAAGCACCTCAAACTCGCTGTTTACATCAATGCGGAGTGCCTGAAAGGTGCGCTGACAGGATTTTTTGACAGCCTCTTTGCGCTCTGCTGCCGGCAGAAAGCCGAGAGAGGCTTCGATGACCGCTGCCAGCTGCTTGGTGGTTTCAATAGTGCCGCCCTGCTCGAAAATACGGATAATATTTCTGGCGATGCGATCGGCATAAGGCTCATCGGAGTTTTCGATCAGCATGGCGATCAATTCCTCTTCGTCCAGCTCACGCAGACGCTCTGCGGCAGTGATGCCGCTGCTGCAATCCAGGCGCAGGTCAAGGGGACCGTCCTGCTTGAAGGTAAAGCCGCGGTCAGGGTTGTCAATCTGCATGGAGGAAACACCGAGATCTGCCAGAATAAAATCGAATTTTTCGCCCGGGGCCACCTGATCGAGATTGGCAAAGTTCATGCGGCGGATGGTCAGAATCTCGGGACCGAAGCCATGAGCCTCCAATCGTGCACGGGTCTTTTTCGATTCGATGGGATCTACATCGGTGGCATACATATGCCCCTGCCCCTGAAGGCACTCCAGCATTTTTCGGGTATGTCCGCCATAACCGAGGGTGGCATCCAGACCGATTTGCCCGGGCTGAATCTGCAAAAAGTCGAGAATTTCATTGACCATAATCGAGATATGCATACCGGCAGGCGTTTGTCCGCGCCCAATAATTTTTTCTACATCTGCCTGATATTTTTCGGGATGATGCTCTTTATATTTTTCGTTATAATTTCTGGGGTGTGTTCCTTTGTAGCGGACACGCCGCTTATGTTCCTGTTCCATGGAGCTACGCCTCCTTTTGTTGCTGCAATTATAGCATGTTGCGCCGGGGGGAGCAAGGCACATATTCGGTGGAAAAGCGGAAAACAGGCGGCACTGTAAGAACAGTGCCGCCTGTTTTTTTCAATGAAAACTCAATGGATACGTTCTAGCGTTTGATGGCGAGGGTGATGGAGCTGTCGTGAATGCGCCTGACGGTGGCGGAAACTTCGCTGCTGAGATAGTGTCGCTGCTGCCTGCGGCAATGGCAGAAGGCCTGCCAGCGTCACGGGAGGCACAGCCGCCAAGGGGCATTGAGTGGCAAAAACTTTTGGAACTAAGCAGCTCTTTTTTTATGTTTTTTACTTTCTGGGATTTATTCTACGCTCTTCAAAGCACCCAACATATCAATATCCCGCATTTTGCGCGCAATGACGGCATTGACCGCCAACGCAAAGAGGAAGGTCGTCGCGCAGGAAAGAAAATAAGAAATTGGTTTTGTGGATACGGTCAGCGGCATGTTTTTTAAAACTGCAACAAAGAAAAGTGTAAGTCCGTGGCCTGCCGGTAAACCTAAAAGGATACCGCCCACGGTAAAAATTATATTTTCACGCAGCTGCAACCGTCGAATTTCTTTATCATGGAACCCTAATACCATCAGCGTGGCCAAGGCACGAATTTGCTCAAAGAAACTCATAATACCGAGGTTGTAAATGACTACGCAGGCAAGGCCACCGCCGAAGAGAATTAAAATATAGGTGACCAGAGAGGCACTGGAGAGACTCTCAGCAGCGGCATCGGTGACGGCGGAACGAGTTTGCCAGCTGCTGACAAAATCATAGCGGTCGAGCTCTGCTTTCATTTCTGTTTCGTTAGATGTATCAATATATGCCGTCGTCGGGGTGTAGGACTGCCCCCAAGCTGCGCCAAAGACTGCGGCTGATATAGGCGCCGGTAATGCTGCGGTCGATTTCGCATACACGGACGGGGGAGAGTTTTGCATCTCCGATGAAGCGCAGATGCAGCAAATCTCCAACCTGCACATGCAGTGCATTGGCGGAAGATTCTGCCAGAACGATGCCGTCGGTGGGCAGTGCCGAGGGACTATCGGCATAGGGGGTATACAGACGCAGTGCGGGTGTATCTTCTGCAACGGTCAAGGTGGTGGTTGTGCGCTGATCTTTGGAATAAACCCAGCAGGCGGTCATCATTTCAAACTCGGCGGCACCGGTATTGACGGATGATGCCAAACGCTGATATTGACGCTCGGTAGTGGATGCATCCAAGGAGACGATCAGGTCATAACGGTTCTGATTAGAGGTCAGTGCATCCGTATAGCGGCCGATGGCATCACGCAGACCAAAGGCGGAAACCACCAATGCCATACAAAAGGCAATGCCGACCATACAGGTGATCATGCGCACTTTATTGCGCAGAGTGTTTCGGATAATGTATTTTTGATGGAAGGACAGCTTCTGCCAAAGGCGCGGAAACTTTTCCAAAAAAACAGGCTTGGTGCTTTTAGGCGGCTTCGGGCGCATACATTCGGCGGGGCATTCTTTCAGGCTTGCACGGGTGACCAGATAGGCGCTGCCGATACAGCAGATGGCGGTGATCGCAAATGCTTCGCCCCAGGCACCGAAGTCATGGACGATGGCAAAGGGCGGCAGATCACAGCCATTGGCGAGAGCCGCGACAACCAGCTTGATCAATGGCTTTGTAAACAGCACGCCGAGGGGGAAGCCTGCAGCGACGACTAGGACTGCATTGAGCAGATAATAGCCGAGAATGGTGGAATCATAATATCCCAAAGCCTTAAATGTGCCGATTTCCTGCCGTGCGTTTTCGATCATGCGGCTCGTATTGCTGACCATCAGCAGAATTGCGCATAAAAAGAACAAAATCGGAAAAAGATTTAAAACGGGTTTGAGATCATTGGTATTGCCCAGAAAAGAATAGGCGGACAAATTATCTTCCAGAGCAACAACGCTCATCACTTTTTCACCTAATTGCTCGTCGATCTGACGGAGCAGTGCTTCGCTGCTCATGTTGTCTTCAACGGTGAGGCAGATCTGATTATAGCAGTTTGACCCCATGAGGTTGCTGAGAACGGTATCGTTGAGATAAGCGAAGCCGTGGTGCGCCAAATCTGCGGCCGGTGTTGTGGCAGTGACATGGCGGATGTGCTCCGCACTTTTGATCAGTCCGCTGATCTGTAGGCGCAGTGTTTGTCCTGTGCCGGAGGGCTCTATTTCATACCAGCTGCCGATGGCCAAACCGTTGGCTTTGGCAAACTCGTCGCTTATGACCATCTCGCGGTCGCTCTTTGGCAGTGAGCCGGAGACGAGATAGGGAATATTCATCTCATAAGTATCCGGCACGGCATATAAAGAGAGCGTAATGGAGCGATTGCCGGCGTCGTGGGCATCGTATGCGATGCGGGGCTGTACACCGGTAACGCCGGGGATTGCAGACAGCTTTCGGCAGTCACTGCGATCCAGCTTCACACCGGAGATCCAATAGTCGGCAATATTTTGAGCTTCGTAGTATTGTGTGCAAAACCGATTGACATTGTGGACAATTCCACCCAAAGCAACATATACCGTCACGGCAATGGCGGTGATCAGAATGACCGATATCAAACGGGGAACGGTGCTTTTTAAATTTCGGAGGAAGTTAACTGCCAGCATATCACCACTCCAGTTCCTGCACCGATACAGGGTTTTGATTTTCTGTATAGGATTCGATTTTTCCGCTCTTCATACGAATAAGGATATCGGCGGTGGGAGCCAGAGCACCGTTATGGGTGACCACAATCACGGTTTTTCCGCTCCTGCGGCAAAGCTCGTATAAAAGTGCCAGAATCGCTTTGCCGGTTTTGTAATCCAAAGCGCCGGTGGGTTCATCACACAAAAGGATATCAGGATTTTTTGCCAGGGCACGGGCGATGGCACCGCGCTGCTGCTCGCCGCCGGAGCATTGGGCGGGAAAATTGTCCATGCGCTCGCCCAGACCGACCATGGCCAGCACTTCTGCTGCGTTCAGCGGATTTTTACAGATTTGGCTGGCAAGCTCCACATTTTCACGCATGGTAAGGTTTGCCATGAGATTATAGAACTGGAAAACAAAGCCAATACTATTGCGGCGATAGTCTGCCAGCTGGCGCTTATTATAGCCGGAGATCTCCTGTCCTGCAACGGAGAGGATTCCGGAAGTAGGGGAGTCCATGCCCCCCAGAAGGTTCAATACAGTTGATTTGCCGGCACCGCTGGCACCGAGGATGACGGTGTATTTCCCTTCGGGAATGGAAAAGCTGATGTCATCCACAGCTTTGATGATTGTTTCCCCCATGGTATAACTTCGGGTAAGATGTTCTGCATGAATGCCACTCATGGTATGCAACCTCTTTCTGTCTGCGTTTGTTCATGATACTGTTTATCTTACCATCAGCATATCAACACATTGCTTTCTCTACAACCAACAGTTTATAGCCTGCTGTTATAAGAGCGACAAAATCAATAGAAATGTTGTTTTTGCAGCGATATCGGGTTAAAATGTATTTTATAGAAAAGTGAAGACGGGGTGTGTTTGTATGGAAAAACGAGAAAACCAACGGGTCATGCTCACAAAACGCTTAATGAAAGAAAGCCTGACGCGGCTGCTGGAAAAAGAAAGCATTCACAAAATTTCCATCCGTGCATTGTGCGAAGAAGCAGGTGTCAACCGCTCTACTTTTTATAAATATTACGGCAGTCAATACGATGTGCTGCAGGAAATGGAGGAGGAACTGATCGCAAATGTGCGAGATGCGCTGGAGAAGGACGAAGAAACCACGGAGCGTGAAATGCTGATGGCCGTTTGTGCATGCTTTGAGCGAGATATGCCCTCTGTGCGTGTGCTGCTGGGAAATAACGTGGATCCGCACTTTGCGGAGCACCTCTTCAGCATGGCAAAAATTCAGAAAATGATTCAGGAGCGCCTGGGTGATCGCTACGATGATCAGCAGTGCCGGTATATCTATGTTTTTCTGGTCAATGGAACCTATCGTTTGGTACAGGAATGGATGCTTGCCGATGAGAAACGCCCCTTTTCGGAGATTGTGTTTTTGCTGGAAAAATTGATTGACAGCATTTGTGGTGAATGACGGTCATTGTGGTGCGTTTTTTGGCAACAATAGAAAAAATAGTGTAGGAGGTTTTGCTATGAAGCAGTTTTTTCTGCGGCACTGGAAACTGCACGGCTGGCTTGTGGGCGCATTGGCGGTTGTTTTGTTTTTTCATACGGCAAAGTATAACAGAAGTTTGATGAATGCACTGGCAGAGCATGTGACAGAGCCACTGAAACAAACTCTGGGTGCGCTGTGCGATGCTGCCTCTTTTTCGGTGGCTGAGGTGCTGATTATTGTGGCCATTCAGGTGGGGATTCTTTATCTTTGTATCATGGCAGTGGATCTCCTGCGCGGAGAAAACAAAAAAGATATCCTTTACCGCCGCCTGCTGGGGCTTGTGTGTACAGGAGTCAGTATTTATGCAGGATTTTGTATTCTTTGGGGCATCAATTACTATATTGATGGCTTTCAGGAAAAAAGCGGCATTTATGCCAAGGGCGTTTCTGTAGAGCAGTTGACTGAGGTGACGGAAATGTTTGCGCAAAAGGCGAATATGTATTCCACAGATGTACAGCGCACAGAGCAAGGATTGTTTTCTGTGCCGCGAGACGATATCTACCAGGCGGCACCAACGATTTATGACAATATCGAAAAGCAGTATCCTTTTCTTGAAATGAAGGATCATGTGCCAAAGCGCATTTCTTTTTCCAAGGTGATGAGCGCAACCAATTTTACCGGATTTTTCTTTCCCTTTACGGGGGAAGCAAATTTAAACGATGATTGTCCGACCTGCCTGCTGCCCTCGACCATTGCCCACGAAATGGCGCATCAGCGGAGCATTGCCTCTGAGCAGGAGTGCAATTTCATTGCGGTGCTGGTGTGTGAAACGAGCGGCAATGCGGCATATGCATATTCCGGTGCGCTGTTTGCATATATCCATTTGAGTAATGCGTTGTATCGGGCAGATCGGGAGGCGTGGGAGGAAATACGCGATTCCCTTAATGAAGAGGTGCAGATGGATCTTGCGTATAATAATGCCTATTGGCAGCAATATGAAGGAAAAACGGCAGAGTTCTCCAAAAAGACATATGACCAGTTCCTCAAGGGATATGGCGAACAGAGCGGTATCAAAAGCTATGGAGAAGTCGTTGATTTGCTGGTAGGCTATTATGGCAGGGCGGATAACACCGGAAATCTGTGATTGCAGGATATGGGGAAAAACACGATGGTTTGCACAAAAAGTGATTGCATTCTGCGCTAATCCATATATAATGGGTAACAAATCAAAAGAAATCGAGTATATGCCGCAGATACCCCGGGCATATAGCATAGAAAAGGAGAGATTATCATGTATGTTAAAATCATATCTGACAGCACTTGTGATCTGTCTCCAGAGCTGGTCGAAAAATATGATATTGATATTTTGCCTCTGCACATTGTGTTGGGGGATGAGGAATACGAAGATGGTGTGACTATTACGCCCGATGAGGTTTATGCGTGGTCCGATGCACACAGGACAACGCCAAAGACATCCGCAGTTGCATTTGATACCGTTGTGGAGGCGTTTCGCCCCTACCTTGCAGAGGGAAGAGAAATTGTCTGCTTTGCAATTTCTGAAGATATGTCTACCACAGCAAATGTGATGCGTTTGGCTGCTCAGGAATTGGAAGCGGAGGACCGCGTTTTTGTGGTCGATTCGCAGAATCTTTCCACAGGCATTGGCATGCAGGTAATTGAAGCAGCCATTTTGGCGCAGCAGGAAAAAAGCGGTGCGGAAATTGCAGAAGCGGTCAAGCAGATGCAGCCCTTTGTGCGTACCAGCTTTGTGGTCGATTCGCTCACATATCTTCATAGGGGCGGCCGCTGCAGTGGCTTGGCTGCATTGGCGGGCGGTGCGCTGCGGCTGCATCCGAAAATTATTGTACATAACGGTAAAATGTCACCCGGCAAAAAATACCGCGGTAAAATGGATCGTGTTTTTATGGAGTATGCCCATGATTTGGAAGAGGGGCTGCGCAGTGCACGAACAGATCGCGTATTTTTTACACATTCCGGCTGTGATGAAGAAACAATCGATGCAGTGGTGGAGTATTTGAAGAGTTTTGATCGGTTTTCTGAAATTCTTGTAACGCGTGCCGGTTGTGTCATTTCAAGCCATTGCGGAGCCAATACCATCGGAATTGTGTATACAGAGCAGTTTTAAAAGATTATTTTTTGTGTGAAAATCAGGAAAGCTGATTCTTAGTAAATTATCTCTTGCAAATTGAGTGCAATTATAGTATACTATTAGCACTTTGCGGAAAGTCCTGCGCAAGCATTCACGGCAGGAATTTCGGTCTCGCGCAATGGATGCCTGCGAATCATGTCAGGCGGGGAACCGAGCAGCATTAAGTGGGAATTTCCATGTGCCGCGAGGGTGCCGAGTCTGAAAGCGGATGCTTGCGCAGGGCTTTTCGCATATTTTTTTATGTCTACAAAGGAGGAAGCTGCCATGTATCAGGCATTGTATCGCAAGTGGCGTCCGAAGACATTTGAAGATGTCATCGGGCAAAGTCATATCACGGAAACACTTAAGCGCCAGGTTGCGGATGGACGGCTTTCTCATGCTTATTTATTTACCGGCACTCGCGGAACGGGCAAGACAACCTGCGCAAAAATCCTTTCAAAAGCGGTTAACTGCGAGCATCCGGTGGACGGAAATCCCTGCAACTGCTGCCCCAGCTGCCTCGGTATTGAAAGCGGCGGATTTTTGGATGTGCTGGAGCTGGATGCAGCGTCAAATAATGGCGTTGAGCAGATCCGTGCACTGCGTGATGAGGCGGTGTATGCCCCTGCAAATGTCAAAAAGCGCGTTTATATTGTGGACGAAGTCCATATGCTGTCCACGTCTGCATTCAATGCCCTGCTGAAAATTCTGGAGGAGCCGCCGGAGCATTTGATGTTTATTCTGGCAACAACCGAGCTCCATAAAGTACCTGCAACGATTCTATCCCGCTGCCAGCGTTTTTCCTTCAAACGGATTACACCGGAGGATGTGCAGAAGAGATTGCAGTATGTGGCGCAGCAGGAGCAGATTGACTTGCGGGAAGACGGCGCGGAGCTGCTGTCCCGCCTTTCCGACGGTGCCCTGCGTGACGGTTTGAGTTTGCTGGATCAGTGCGCCGCTGCCGGAGGCGTGATCGATGCCCGCAGTGTGCTGGATACATTGGGACTTGCCGGAAATTTACAAACGGCACAGCTGATGCGTTATATTATGGCGGAGGATGCCCAGAGCGCATTGATGCTGTTGGGCGATCTGTATGCAGCTGGTAAAGATATGGGTGCGGTGCTCAACGCACTGTCCACGCTGGCGCGCGATCTTTTGATCCGTATGACTGCGCCTAAGGGCGGAACGGCGCTGCTTTCCGGCGGATATGACATTGCAACACTAGAGGAATTGGGACAATGTACGTCAGCGCCGCGTCTTATTGCGATTTTAACCACATTGCAGGATACATCGGCACGGCTTCTGCGCAGCACCAATCTGCGCACGGATGCAGAGCTTTGCGTTTTAAAACTGTGCGACCAGAGCCTTTCCGGAGATATTACTGCGCTCGTTTCCCGTATGAAGCGGTTAGAAAATGCGATGAAACACATTTATGAAAATCCGAATGTAACGGCTGGCGCACCTGCGTCAGCACCGGCTTCCGTGGCTGCTTCTATGTCAAAACCTTCTGTATCAGCACCGGCTCCTGCGGAGGATATTCCGTGGGAAGAGCCGCCGCTGCCATCGGATGCCGACGATCCGGGTCCTTCTGAAAATGAACCGATTTACCCGGTGTCCATGCCGGTACAGGCGTCGGCAGCACGGGAAAAAGTCAGCGCTGTACCCAAGGACAACACGCCGCCGCCTGCGCCGGTGCACGAAGTGGATGACTGCTGGCCGCAGCTTTTGGAGCTTTTTAAAGCAAAGCTTCCCATGGCAAAACGTGCGTTTTTAAATATGGCAGGTGGTCATATGGAAGGGCAGCAGCTGATTGTAGAGTGTGATAATGATTTGGTGAAGACAACGCTTTGCAAGGATGATGTGGTCGAAGTATTTAAAACGACTGCGTCAGAAGTGCTTGGAAAACCTGTGGCTGTACAGGTGATTACGCGCAGTGCTGCCGCACAGCGTCCGGCGGCACCGCAGACACCGGCAGCATCTGCGCATACAGGGCCGGAACGGATGGGCGGCGGAGATCCACTTAATAATTTGCTCAGCAAAATGCAGGGCTTTGATAATTTGAAAATTAATTAAACGAAATGAGGTTTGATTCACATGGCAAAAGGGTTTAAAGGTGGCTTCGGCGGCGGTAATATGCTGCGTCAGCAGCAGCAGATGCAGCAGAAGATCATGAAAATGCAGCAGGACGTGAAGGAAGCGCAGGATGCTGTGGAAGCACAGGAGTTTACTGCGTCTGTAGGCGGTGGCGTTGTTGCTGCCACGGTCAATGGAAAGAAGGAAATGACTGCAATTACCATCAAACCGGAGGCTATGGATCCGGAAGATGTGGAAATGCTGCAGGACATGGTGATTTCCGCTGTGAATGAAGCGTTGCGTCAGGCGGATGATGCAATGGATACTGCCGTAGGCAATGCAACAGGCGGATTGAATTTGGGCGCATTCGGTCTGTAATGGAGTGAAAAAAGAGCGGCATCCGGAGAAATTCTTTGGATGCCGCTTTGCTTGACATTTGGCTGCTATTGTGCTACCGTAAAAAGGCAAAGAAAATATGGGCCTGTAGCTCAGCTGGGAGAGCGTACGGTTCGCATCCGTAAGGTCGACGGTTCGATCCCGTTCAGGTCCACCAAAAAAGTTCCTGATTTCTTTTGAAATCAGGAACTTTTTTGGTATATAGATGGGTTTGCGGCGATTGACAGCATTATAAAATATTCCCCATCCGCACAAATGAAAGCGGTGCGAAATGCGCTGTGCATTTGCAGAAAAGCATAGCGGGAGCACAGATTGGCTGTGCTCCCGCTTCGCTGACTACAGGGGGCGTGACATTCGTGTTTGTAAAATTGCGCCGTGGATAGGGAGTGTCATTTCAATGCCATCAAATTCGAATTCAAAATGGCGATAAAAATTAATGGCGCGCTGATTGTCCTTCAATACCCATAAAGACAGATGGTTGTAACCGGCGGCTTTGATAGAAGTGAAAAGACGGCGCATGATATAAGCACCGTAACCTTTGCCGATTGCTTCGGTTTTGAGATAAATCGCGATCAATTCCAGTGCTCCCACGGATGTATACTCGTCTTTCGGATAGCCCAGAGTGACATAGCCTATATTTCTGCCATTGTCCGAGATCAGATAAGTGCGATCACTGTCACGGGTAAGAACATTCATCCAATAGAGGAAACGATGCTCAAATGTATTATGAGAAGCCATATAGGCAGGGGTGAAAATATCTGTAAAAGCCTGCCAGCTGTCTACTTGAATGCGGGCAAGCTCCGCGGCGTCGCTGATCGCTGCTTGGCGAAGATCGATCATGGATTATCCTCCTCGTTGGTATGCTTGTAGGTGTTCATTACTTTGATAATCAGTGTCAATATTAAGAAAATTGTAGCTAAAATAATAAAAACAGAGCGCAGTATATTGTTTTGCAGTACTGCGCTGGAAAAAAAGCTGGCGAATAAACAAACGGGAGCCAGAACAAAAGAAAGTTTACCTAAAGTCTGCATGGCCTGTCCTCCTTGTGATGAAAACAGAGAAAATTTCCGCTGTTCACATTCATTTGGTTAGTATAGCACATCTTAGTCTGCTGCGCCATATACTGAGGATGAAATTATAAAAAGAAGCTCGTTTATTATAAAGGAGGAATTTTCGTGCCTATCATCTATCTCAGCCCATCCACACAGGAGCAGAATTATTATGTCATCGGCGGTACGGAAGAATACTATATGAATCGTCTGGCGGATGCGATGGTTCCGTATTTGCTTTCCAATGGAATTCAATATGTGAGAAATACACCGGAAATGACGGCTGCCTCTTCCATCCGACAGGCAAATGAAGGCTGGTATGATTTTTATCTGGCATTGCATTCTAATGCTGCGGGAGAGGGGAATTACGGAAATGTACGAGGGATTATCGCCTTTTATTATCCGGGAAGTGTAAATGGACATCGCGCAGCGGATATTTTTGTGAAAAACCTGAAAGAGATCTACCCGCTTCCGGATTTGGTGCGTACGCAGGCCACGACGGCGCTGGGGGAAGTGGCGCGTTCCAGAGCGCCTGCGGTGCTGATAGAAATCGGGTATCACGATAATCAGCAGGATGCCCTTTGGCTCACAAGCCGGATAACAGCGATTGCGCAAAATCTGGTGCGCTCCCTGACAGAATATTTTGGCCTGCCGTTTATTTGGCCGATGGACCCGGCAGACGGTACTGTGGCAGTCGGGTCCGGCACCCTGAATTTGAGAGTGCGGCCTGAAAAGGATGCCCCTATTCTTGCATCAATGCCAAACGGTGCGGCTGTGCGCGTTTATGGGCAGTGGCAGGGATGGTATGTGGTACATTACGGGGGCCTGGTGGGGTATGCGGTATCAGAGTTTATTTATATATAAAAATATGGCGAAGGCCTTTTGACACGATAGGGGAAAAAAGACAAAAACAGGCGTTGAAAACAGATGCAGTGTGCGTTTTTTATCCTTGACAGATGCCACCTTCCGTATTAAAATCATAAAGGATTATTGTCGGGTTTATAGGGGGTTATGAACCTTGATTGTTTTCTGATAAAATTTGGCAAAGGGGTGCGTCGATCCACGGAGTTTGGCTGCGCGTTCCTGCTTTTGCTAATACATTTTTTAGGAGGAAGAAATGGGTGATCAAATCATGACGATCATCGTTGCGGTTGTTGTTGGTGTGATTGCGCTCATTCTCGGCTCCCTTCTCGGTTGGAACCGAAGAAAGTCTGTTGCAGAAAAAGAAATCTCCAGTGCGGAGGAAGAAGCTACTCGCATTATCAACGAAGCTATCAAGAGTGCTGAAAATAAAAAGCGCGAAGCTATGGTTGAGGCAAAGGAAGAGATTCTCAAGCAGCGCAGCGAATATGAGAAGGAAGTAAAGGAGCGCAGAGCGGATCTGCAGAAACAGGAACGCCGCCTTCAACAGAAGGAAGAGAACATCGATCGCAAAACGGATGCAATCGAAAAAAAGGAAGAGAATTTGGCAGAAAAGCATGCTCAGGTGGAAAAGGAGAGAGAGGAGATTTCTCAGATCAAGCAGACTCAGACAGAACTGCTTGAGCGCATTTCCGGTTTCACAGCAGAGGAAGCAAAGGCTTATCTGATCCAGCAGGTTGAAACAGAAGTAACCCACGAAGCTGCTATGAAGATCAAGGAGATCGAGGGCCGCGCCAAGGAAGAAGCAGATGCAAAGGCTAAGGAAATTATTGCAACTGCTATTCAGCGCTGTGCTGCGGATCAGGTTTCTGAGATCACCGTCAGTGTGGTACCCCTGCCCAGTGACGAAATGAAGGGTCGTATTATCGGTCGTGAAGGCCGCAATATCCGCACCTTGGAAACAATGACGGGTGTTGATCTGATTATTGATGATACCCCGGAGGCAATTACAGTCTCCTGCTTTGAGCCTGTTCGCCGTGAAATTGCACGTCTGGCGCTGGAAAAGTTGATTGCTGATGGTCGTATCCATCCCACTCGTATTGAGGAAATGGTGGATAAAGCAAAGCGTGAAGTAGATGCTGTGATCAAGGCTGAGGGTGAGCGCGCTACCTTTGAAACGGGTGTGCGCGGTCTGCATCCTGAGCTTGTGAAGATGCTGGGCCGCCTGCATTACCGCACCAGTTACGGTCAGAATGTTCTGCGCCACTCCATCGAAGTATCTCAGCTGGCCGGTATGATGGCTGCCGAGCTGGGTGCGGATGTCAATGCCGCACGCCGCGGTGGTTTGCTGCACGATCTGGGTAAAGCCATCGACCATGAGATGGAAGGATCTCATGTGGCTTTGGGTGTGGAGTTTGCACGCAAGTTCCATGAAAAGGAAGATATTATCCATGCGATTCAGGCACACCATGGCGATGTGGAGCCCAGAACGCTGGTTGCTTGCCTGGTGCAGGCGGCAGATGCGATTTCCGCTGCGCGTCCCGGTGCACGCCGTGAAAATCTGGAGAACTACATCAAGCGTCTGGAGCAGTTGGAAACCATTACCAGCAGTTTCCCCGGCGTTGAAAAGTCCTTTGCAATTCAGGCGGGCCGTGAAGTTCGCGTTATGGTGAAGCCGGAAGAGGTTACTGAGGATCAGATGGTTCTTCTGGCACGCGATCTGGCTAAGAAGATCGAAGAGGAAATGGAGTATCCCGGTCAGATCAAGGTCAACGTTCTGCGTGAGACTAAGGCTGTGGAATACGCAAAGTAAAACAATGAAAGGGGCGAGGCAGAAGCCTTGCCCCTTTCTTCATAGGACAGAACAGGATAGGAGGAGTATATGGAGATTCGGGTTTTGGCAATCGGCGATGTGGTCGGTGAGAACGGCCTTGATTTCTTGGCAAGACATTTGCGCCCCTTGAAGCAGGAAAAAGGAATCGATTTTACTGTGGTGAACGGCGAGAATACATCTGGTGTGGGAATTGTTCCGGGCCAGGCGGCCATGCTGTTTGGGGCAGGAACAGATGTGATTACGCTGGGCAATCACAGCTACGATAAGCAGCAGATCATTCCTATGCTGGACGAAAATCGCTATATGCTGCGCCCTGCAAACTATACGTCCCGTGCGCCCGGCCGCGGTACCGGATTTTATGACTGCGGTCGTTACAGCATCCGTGTTATCAATTTGCAGGGCAGATGCAATTTGAATTATAACTGCGACAATCCTTTTACAGTGGCTGATAAGATTTTGAAAGAAGAGGAAAAGGCTACGTTTACCTTGGTTGATATGCATGCGGAGGCAACCAGCGAAAAGCTGGCGCTGGGTTATTACCTTGATGGTCGTGTTTCTGCGGTTTGGGGTACGCATACCCATGTGCAGACTGCGGATGAACAGATTTTGCCCAAGGGAACCGGCTATATTACCGATGCAGGCATGACAGGGCCGATTCATTCGGTGATTGGCATTCCAGCGGAGCGGTCGATCGATGGATTTCTCGGTGCGGTGCGTGGACGCCATCAAACAGCGGAGGGTCCCTGTGCTATGCGCGGTGTGATTTATACGCTGGAGAGTAAGACTGGACTGTGTACACAGATCGAGCGTGTTGATATTCGATGAGGAAAATGGCATGATAAAACTCCTTCATGCGGCAGATTTTCATTTAGACAGCCCCTACCGTTCGCTGAGCGTTGACCAGGCGCGGCAGCGACGGCGTGAAAGCAGGGAAAATCTGCTTCGATTGACACAGTTTGCCAATGCCGGCGCGGTCGATGTTGTGCTTCTGGCCGGGGATCTTTTTGACAGCAGTGAAATCTATCGGGAAACAATGGAAATGCTGGCAAAGACATTGGGCGAAATCAAAGGGCGGGTTTTTATTGCGCCGGGGAACCACGACTTTTGGGATATAAATGGTCCTTATGGAAAAGTGCAGTGGCCGGATAATGTGCATATTTTTCGGAGAAATGCAATAGAAGCGGTGGAGCTTCCGGAGTTGAACTGCATCGTGTATGGCGCGGCATTTACACAAAATGAATGCAGCGAGAGTTTGCTGAAGGACTTTCATGTGCCGCAGGATGATCGGACGCATATTATGGTGCTGCATGGCGATGTGGACGGCGCTGCGCGCTATAATGCCGTCACGCGCGATGAAATTGCGCAAAGCGGCTTGGATTATCTGGCACTGGGGCATGTGCATGCCTTCAGCGGTATTGAGAAGTTTGGAACCACGGCTTGGGCGTATCCCGGCTGCCCTGAGGGAAGAGGCTTTGATGAATGCGGTGAGCATGGCGTTATTATGGGCACGGTCGGGAAAGATACAGCTGATTTGCATTTTGTCCCATTTGGCCGCCGAAGATACGAGATCATAACGGTGGACGTCACCGGACGTGATGTGATGGAAGCGCTGGAAGCGGCATTGGCAAAAAGACATACGGAAATGGATATTTACCGCATTGTATTCTCTGGCGAGACAGATGTCGGCGGTGTGGATCTGACTGAAATTCATGACGCGCTGGGAGAACGGTTTTATCAGTTGGAGCTGCGGGATGAAACACGTGTGGCAGAGGATATCTGGCTGTATGCGAAAGAAGATTCTCTGCGGGGACTGTTTTTGAAGAGCCTGCTCCGACGTAAGGCAGAAGCGAAAACGCCCGAGGATTTTGCGAGAATTGAACGAGCGGCGCGCTTTGGCCTGGCGGCGCTGGAAAATCGTGATTTGTAACTGTGGTGCCCTTGACAAACCCTTTTTTGATGTCATACAATAATCGAACTATAGTGACAATGAAAATAATATATTTTATTGATATATAATGTAATGTGAGGAATGAGAATTATGGCGAAAGATCAGAGACAAGTGGATTCCATTACCAATATGGATGTGGACTTTACACAGTGGTATACCGATGTTTGCAAAAAAGCGGAATTAATTGATTACTCTTCTATCAAGGGTATGTTTATTTATCGTCCTTACGGCTATGCGATTTGGGAAAACATTCAGAAGGAACTGGATGCGCGCTTTAAAGAAACCGGACATGAAAATGTATATATGCCTATGCTGATTCCGGAATCTCTGTTGCAGAAGGAAAAGGATCATGTGGAAGGATTTGCGCCGGAATGTGCATGGGTCACCCATGGCGGCACGGAGAAGCTGGAGGAGCGCTACTGCATTCGCCCCACCTCTGAAACGCTGTTCTGTGAACATTTCAAAGGCGTGATCCAGTCTCACCGTGATCTGCCTAAACTGTACAACCAATGGTGCAGCGTGCTGCGCTGGGAAAAGACATCCCGTCCTTTCCTGCGGCATCGTGAATTTTTGTGGCAGGAAGGTCACACCATGCATGCAACCGCGCAAGAGGCCAAGGAAGAAACCCAGCGTATGCTGAATATCTACGCGGACTTTTTGGAGAATGTGTTGGCGATGCCTGTAGTCAAGGGTCAGAAAACCGACAAGGAAAAGTTTAACGGCGCAGAAGCAACTTATACCGTTGAATGTATGATGCATGATAAGAAGGCACTGCAGTCCGGCACCAGCCATTACTTTGGTGATGGTTTTGCCAAGGCGTTTGACATCACTTTTACCGGAAAGGACAATCAGCTGCATCATCCTTTCCAGACCAGCTGGGGTGTCTCTACCCGTATGATCGGCGGCATTATCATGACACACGGTGACGATAACGGGTTGGTGCTGCCTCCTCGGATTGCACCGATTCAGGTGGTGATCGTACCCGTTGCCCAGCATAAGCCCGGCGTTTTGGAAGCTGCGCAGGATTTGGTTGATCGTTTAAAGGCTGTGGGTGTGCGTGTGAAGATGGATGATTCTGACAAGGCACCTGGCTGGAAGTTTGCAGAGTATGAGATGAAGGGCGTGCCTGCTCGTATTGAGATCGGGCCCAAGGACATCGAAAAGGGTCAGTGCGTTGTGGCGCGCCGCGACAATGGTGAAAAGGCATTTGTTGCCCTGGATCAGCTGGAAACTGCAATCCCTGAGATGTTGGATGCCATTCACGCGGGTCTTTATGAAAAGGCTGCCAAGAATCTGGCTGAGCATACGTATGCAGCACATTCTTTGGAGGAGGCAAAGCAGCTTCAGGAAGAGAAGGGCGGCTTCATCAAGACCATGTGGTGTGGTGATCTTGCGTGTGAAGTGGCTATGAAGGAAAAGGCGGGTATGACCAGCCGCTGCATTCCTTTTACACAGGAGCATATCGACGATGTTTGCCCTGTTTGTGGTAAGCCTGCAGCAAAAATGGTTTATTGGGGCATTGCCTACTAATATATTTATATGTATAGGGAAGCAGGAGGGAGTTCTCCTGCTTCTTTTATTGCGTGCGCTGTTGATTGAAAGCGATTAGAAGGGATGATTGGCTTTTTGACGAGGGATGAGGGCATAAAAAGGGCTGTTTTGGATATAATTACAACAAATGGGAAAAAACACATAAAAAGCAGCAATTATCACAAAAAAAACTTAAAAAATTGTAAAATAAATCGAAATATTGCTTGACATTGGAAGAAGTATATTGTATTATAGTCTAGCGCGTGAACGGGTGTAGTACGCCTGGGAGCGTTGCAAGTGCGATGAAGCAGGAGATTGCGAGCTCGGCTCGGTAACTTCTGCAGAGTATGTCCGAAAATCGGGCGGCTGAGAAAACTGTATGGCGTAGATCGCTGCGCATGTCAGAAAACCGGCCGGATTATTGCGCCGGTTTTTGTTATGAGGCGGAATGATACGCACGGATAAGCGTACAGGAATTTCTCGCCGTACGAAGCGGTACAAAAACGCATCACTTCGTATGTTATTCAAGGAGGAAAAACAAAATGGCAGATACCGCAAAGAACATGATTCGTATTCGCCTGAAGGCTTACGATCATCAGGTCATTGACCAGAGTGCAGAGAAGATTGTCGAAACCGCTAAGCGCACCGGTGCTACTGTTTCCGGCCCGATCCCTCTGCCCACCAAGAAGGAAGTCGTCACCATTCTGCGTGCAGTCCACAAGTATAAGGACAGCCGTGAGCAGTTTGAGCGCCGCACCCACAAGAGACTGATCGACATCACCAAGTCCACTCCGAAAACTGTTGAAGCTCTGATGGCTTTGGAGCTGCCCGCTGGTGTGGATATCGAGATCAAGCTCTAATTTTAAACATTGCTTGTACCCATGCCTGTTTACCATATTTAAATATGCGCAAAACGGGCGGGTCATGTCGGCGGAGCAATGATACATCCCAATGTGTGTCAACTACACCGACCAATAACCTGTAAGGAGGAACATACATGAAAGCAATCATCGGCAGAAAAGTTGGTATGTCTCAGATCTTCGACGCCAACGGCCAGGTGATTCCGGTAACCGTTATCGAAGCCGGTCCCTGCGTCGTTTCCCAGAAGAAGACCACCGAAAAGGATGGTTACGAGGCAGTCCAGCTGGGCTATGAGGACATCAAGGAAAGCAGATTGTCCAAGCCCGAAAAGGGTCATCTTGACAAGGCAGGCGTTGCCCCCAAGAAGTACCTGAAGGAATTCAAACTCGACAACTATGCAGAACTGAATGTCGGCGATATCATCAAGGCTGACACTTTTGCAGAGGGCGATCACGTTGACGTGACCGGCATCAGCAAAGGTAAGGGTTATGCAGGTGTCATTAAGCGCCATAACGCACATCGTACTCCTATGAGCCACGGCGGCGGCCCTGTCCATCGTCATGCTGGTTCTATGGGCCCCATCGATCCTGCTCACATCTTTAAGGGCAAGATCGGCGCAGGTCACATGGGTGTTGAACAGGTTACTGTTCAGAATCTGGACGTCGTCAAGGTTGATCCTGATATGAATATGATCGTTGTTCGCGGCGCTATTCCCGGTCCTAAGGGCGGTCTGGTTTATATCCACACCACTGTTAAGACCATCCGCGTCAAGAATACTGACGTATCTATCAGCAACAACCCGCAGAAGGCTTCCGGTCGTAACCCGCAGAAGGCCTCCGCAAGAAATAAGTAAGAGAGGGGTGCTGAAATAATGTCTACAATCAAGGTATTGAACATGTCCGGCGCAGAAGTCGGTACTGTTGAACTGAGCGACGGCATCTTCGGCATCGAGCCGAACGAGTCTGTTGTTCATGAAGTGGTCAAGAACCACCTGGCAAACCGCAGACAGGGCACACAGAGTGCTTTGACCCGCGCTGAAGTTTCCGGCGGCGGCAGAAAGCCCTGGAGACAGAAGGGCACTGGTCATGCTCGTCAGGGTTCCACCCGTGCTCCCCAGTGGACTCACGGTGGCATTGTGTTTGCTCCCAAGCCTCGCGATTACAGCTACAGCGTGAACAAGAAGATCAAGAGACTGGCTCTGAAGTCTGTTCTGTCCGCTAAGGCTGCTGAAGGCAAGCTGATCGTTGTTGACAGCATTGCAATGGATGCTCCCAAGACTAAGGACTTCGTTGCATTCCTGAACGCTGTTAACGCAGAAGATAAGGCATATGTCGTTATGCCTGAAGTTGCAGCAAACGTTATTAAGTCTGCTCGCAACATTCCCGGTATCGTTACCACCACTGCAACCATCCTGAGCGTCTATGACATCCTGAATGCGAAGACTCTGATCCTGGATAAGGCTGCACTGGCAACCATTGAGGAGGTGTTCGCATAATGGCTAACATCTATGACGTGATTGTTCGTCCGGTCATCACCGAACGTTCTATGGCTACTACTGAAGCTAAGAAGTACACTTTTGAAGTTCTGCCCGGCGCTACCAAGGCTGAGGTCAAGAAGGCAATTGAGCAGATCTTCGGTGTCAAGGTTGCCTCTGTCAACACTATGAATGTGCATCCCAAGGCAAAGCGCCTGGGTGGAGCTCGTCCCGGCCAGACCAAGGCTTGGAAGAAAGCTATTGTGCAGCTGACTGAGGATTCCAAGGCCATCGAGTTCTTCGAAGGCATGGTCTAAGAGATCGTACCAATCTAAAGAAGGAGTGTAACGCTAAATGTCGATTAAAACTTACAAGCCGACGACACCTTCCAGAAGACACATGACGGTCTCCGGATTCGACGGCGTCGATAAGAAGGCTAAGCCGGAGCGCAGCCTCACCGAAACTCTGAAGAAGAGTGCTGGTCGTAACAGCTACGGCAGAATCACCGTTCGTCATCGCGGTGGCGGCAACAAAGTCAAGTATCGTATCATTGACTTTAAGCGCGATAAGGTAGATATGGAGGCAACTGTTCTGCGTCTGGAATATGACCCCAACCGTTCCGCATTTATCGCACTGGTTCAGTATGAAGATGGTGAAAAGAGATATATCTTGGCTCCCGAAGGTCTGAAGACCGGCGACAAGGTTATCTCTTCCGCAGATGCAGATATCAAGCCCGGTAACTGCCTGCCCATTGAAAAGATTCCCGTGGGTTCTGTGATCCACAACATCGAGCTGTATCCCGGTAATGGCGGCCAGCTGGTTCGCAGCGCCGGCACTTCCGCACAGCTGATGGCTAAGGAAGGCCGCGATGCTCAGATTCGTATGCCTTCCGGTGAAGTTCGTATCGTTCGTATCAACTGCAAGGCTACCATTGGTCAGGTGGGTAATCTGGATCACGAAAATATTCAGATTGGTAAGGCTGGCCGTAAGCGCCACATGGGTTGGAGACCTACCGTTCGCGGTTCCGTCATGAACCCCTGTGATCACCCCCACGGTGGTGGTGAGGGCCGCGCACCTATCGGCCGCAGCGGTCCTGTTACCCCTTGGGGTAAGCCGGCACTGGGTTACAAGACCCGTAAGGGTAAGAACCCCACTGACAAGTTTATTGTCAAGCGCCGTAACGCTAAGTAATAAGGAGGCAAACGAACTATGAGCAGAAGTGTTAAAAAAGGCCCCTTCGTTGCCCCTGAGCTGCTGAAGCGGGTTGAAGAAATGAATAAGAATGGCGAGCAGAAGGTCCTGAAGACCTGGAGCCGTAGCTCCACCATCTTCCCCTCCTTCGTTGGCCACACAATTGCTGTCCATGACGGCAGAAAGCACGTTCCCGTCTATGTTACTGAAGACATGGTCGGCCACAAGCTGGGCGAATTCGCACCTACCCGCACTTTCCGCGGTCACGTTGCGAAGAGCACTGGCACGAAGTAAGGAGGATGCAGAGTAATGGAAGCAAGAGCTGAAGCTAAATTTATCCGCATCTCTCCCCGCAAGGTTCAGATCGTCTGCGATCTGATCCGCGGCCAGGATGCTCAGACCGCCATGGCTATCCTGATGGCAACCCCCAAGGCTGCCTCTGAGCCTCTGGCAAAGCTGCTGAAGAGTGCCTGCGCTAATGCAGAGAACAATTTCAGCATGGACCCCGAGAAGCTGTATGTTTCTAAGGTCTACACTGCTCCCGGTCCTATTCTGAAGAGAATGCGTCCGGTTTCTAAGGGCAGAGCTTATCGTATTAACAAGAGAACCTCTCACATCACTCTCGTGGTGTCTGAGAAGGAATAAGCGAGGAGGAAGTTTATGGGACAGAAAGTCAATCCCCACGGTCTGCGTGTGGGTGTCATCAAAGACTGGGATTCTCGCTGGTATGCAAGCAATGAAAAGGTTGGCGATCTGCTGGTCGAAGACAAGAAGATCCGCGACTATCTGAAGAAGAGCCTGTATTCCGCTGGCATCCCCAAGATCGAGATCGAGCGCAGCAACAATGTTGTTACCATTTATCTGCACTGCGCACGTCCCGGTATCGTGATCGGCAAGGGCGGCGCTGAGGTCGAAAAGATCCGCGCAAACGTCGAGAAGCTGATCGGTAAGACTGTTAAGCTGAGCATCGTTGAGGTTAAGAGCCCTGATATGGATGCACAGCTGGTCGCTGAGAATATCGCACAGCAGCTGGAGAAGCGTATCTCCCACCGCCGTGCTATGAAGAACGCTATGGGCCGCGCAATGCGCGCAGGCGCTAAGGGTATCAAGTGCTGCTGCTCCGGCCGCCTGGGTGGTCGTGAAATTGCAGGTGTCGAGCATTATCATGACGGCACGATTCCCCTGCAGACAATCCGTGCCGACATCGACTACGGTTTCGCAGAGGCAGCTACTACCTTTGGCCGCATCGGTGTTAAGATCTGGATCTACAAGGGCGAAGTCCTGAGCCAGACCCTGCGCACCACCCCCCGTACCATGGACACCTCCAAGCCCTATCAGGAGCGTCGTGAGCGTCGTCCTCGCCGTGACGGTGATCGTCGTGGCGGTAACAACCGCGGTTTCAACCGTGATAACCGTGGCCAGAACGGTATGAACCGTAACGGCAACGGCGGCCGTCCGAACAACTTCAACAGAGGTGCTCGTCCGGCAAATAAGACTACCGAAGGAGGCGCACAGTAATGCTTCTGCCCAAGAGAGTGAAGTACCGCAGAGTTCACCGCGGTCGTATGACCGGCAAGGCCACCAGAGGCAACAAGATCACCTACGGTGAATTTGGTCTGGTCGCAACCGAACCCTGCTGGATTACCAGCAATCAGATCGAGGCAGCTCGTATTGCCATGACTCGCTACACCAAGCGTGGCGGTCAGGTCTGGATTAAGATTTTCCCCGATAAGCCCGTCACTCAGAAGCCTGCTGAAACCCGTATGGGTTCCGGTAAGGGTTCTCCCGAGTACTGGGTAGCAGTTGTTAAGCCCGGCCGTGTCATGTTCGAGATCGCCGGTGTTTCCGAAGAAGTCGCTCGTGAAGCTCTGCGTTTGGCAAGCTACAAGCTGCCCATCAAGAGCAAGATCGTCAAGCGCGAGGATCTGGAATCTCAGGAAGTTGGTGAATGATGATGAAGGCAAGTGAAGTACGTGCAATGAGTGCAGCTGAGCTGAATGAAAAGCTGGCTGGCCTGAAGAAAGATCTGTTTTACCTGCGCATGCAGCACGCAACCAATCAGCTGGAAAATCCTCAGAAGATTGCTGAGACCAAGCGTGATATTGCCAGAGTCAAAACCGTGCTGCGCGAGCAGGAGCTCAAAGCAGCTCCCGACAAGCAGTAAAGGAGGTAAACAGGAATGAGTGAAGTAAGAACTACCTCCCGCAAGACCCGTGTCGGTAAGGTCGTTTCCAACAAGATGGATAAGACCATCGTTGTTGCAATCGAGGACCGCGTTCAGCATCCTCTGTACAAGAAGATCATGGGCCGCACTTATAAATTGAAGGCTCACGATGAACTGAACGAGTGCAATATCGGCGATAAGGTTAAGGTCATGGAAACCAGACCTCTGTCCAAGGACAAGAGATGGCGTCTGGTCGAGATCATCGAAAAGGCTAAGTAAGGAGGTGCCGGAAAATGATTCAGCAGGAAAGCTATCTGAAGGTTGCCGATAATACCGGCGCCAAAGAAATTAAGTGCATCCGCGTTTTGGGCGGATCCAAGCGCAAGTACGGCAACATCGGCGATGTGATTGTGGCATCTGTCCGCAAGTCCAGCCCCGGTGGTACCGTGAAAAAGGGCGAAGTCGTTAAGGCAGTTATCGTCCGCTCCGTTAAGGGCGTTCGTCGTGCAGACGGCACTTATGTCCGTTTTGACGAGAATGCAGCCGTTCTGATCAAGGACGACAAGAACCCCAGAGGAACCCGTATCTTTGGGCCGGTGGCACGCGAACTGCGCGACAAGGATTACATGAAGATCCTGTCCCTTGCACCGGAAGTTATTTAAGGGGGACACTGAGATGGCTAATATGAAGATTAAAAAGGGCGATACCGTTGTTGTCCTGTCCGGTAAGGACAAGGGCAAGCAGGGTAAGGTTCAGGCTGTTATCCCCACAGACCGCAAGGTTGTTGTTGAGGGTGTCAGCATTGTCACCTGCCACACCAAGCCTCGTCGTCAGGGCGAGACCGGTGGTATCGTGAAGAGAGAAGCTGCTATCTACGCAAGCAAGGTTCAGGTTGTCTGCCCCAAGTGCAGCAAGGCTACCCGTGTTGCTTACAAGTTTGAAGATGGCAAGAAGATTCGCGTCTGCAAGCATTGCGGCGCAGCACTGTAAGGGAGGGTTTGACAAATGGCTAGATTGAAAGTTCAGTATCAGCAGGAAGTCGTACCCGCTCTGATGAAAAAGTTCGAGTATAAGAGCGTTATGCAGGCTCCCAAGATCGACAAGATTGTTGTCAATGTTGGCTGCGGCGAAGCGCGCGAAAACGCAAAGGTTCTGGACGCTGTTGTCAGTGACCTGAACACCATCACCGGTCAGAAGGCTGTGATCACCAAGGCTAAGAAGTCCGTCGCAAACTTTAAGGTTCGTGAGGGTATGCCCGTCGGTGCAAAGGTCACTCTGCGCGGTGATAAGATGTGGGAGTTCCTGGATCGTCTGTTCAACGTGGCTCTGCCCCGTGTTCGT
>JAHHSM010000002.1 GCA_020025175.1 Oscillospiraceae bacterium
GTAAAGAATCCTCAAAAAAGGGGGCATTTTTTGCGCAGGAGTGAATTGGCACGGAAATTGCTTGAATAAAGGGGCAAGATGAAACGCGTTTACAACAAAAAAGGAGCGATTTTTTATGAAGGGAAATCCATACGGAAGTCACAGAGTTATCTCCCCTGTTGGCTTGCTGCCGCAGGCGGCGGAAAAGGTGGACAATCGTCCTGAGATTTTCGATAACGAAATTTTGATTGAAGTTGAGGCATTGCAGCCTACGGCAACTGCGTTCGGACGGATTAAAAAAGAATGCGGCGGCGATTTGAAAAAAATTGAGGCAGAAATTTTGAAAATTGTGGAAGAGCGCGGTAAATTTCAAGATCCTGTCACGAAGTCCGGCGGCATTCTGATTGGTAAGATCAAGAAGATCGGCACTGACCTGCAGGGCAAGACGGATGCAGAAGTCGGTGACAGAATCGCCACATTGGTCTCTCTGTCTCTCACACCGCTGAAAATTTATGAAATTACCGGCATCGACACGGAAACAGAGCAGGTGCGCTGCAAAGCGGACGCAATTCTGTTTGAAACCGGCATCTATACCAAAATACCGGAAGATTTGGGCGCCCAGCTGAGCCTGGCATTGATGGATGTTGCGGGGGCACCCGCTCAGGTGGCTGTCAATGCGAAGGTCGGCGATGTTGTTGTGGTGGAAGGTGCCGGCAAGGCAGGTCTTTTGTGTCTGGCTGAGGCAAAAAAGAGAGTCTCCCCCACCGGACTGGTTGTCTGCATGGATTATTCCGCAGAGATCTGCGAACTGGTCAGGGATCTGGGTCTTGCAGATATTGTGATTCAGGCAAACGGTCAAAAGCCGTTGGAAGCCTATGACGCTTATATGGAAGCAACGGGCGGGCGTCTTGCAGACTTTACTGTCAGCACCGTCAGTGTGCAGGATACCGAGCTGTCCACCATTATGGTGACGAAAGACACCGGCATGATTTATTTCTTCAGTATGAGTACAGATTTCGTCAAAGCATCTCTTGGTGCGGAGGGTATCAAAAAATATGTTCCCATGCTGATCGGAAACGGCTATTATCCCGGTCATGCAGAGATCGCATTTGATATTGTCCGTCGTGAAAAGGGACTGTGCAAATATTTTGAAGAGCGCTATTGCAAGTGAGTGTCTTGGGGAGGAGAATGAACCATGGAAAAGCTGATTATCAGCGCGGCAATCTGCGGTGCCGAAGTGACAAAGGAGCAAAACCCCGCGGTACCTTATACCGTAGAAGAAATTGTGCGTGAGGCAAAGAGTGCATATGATGCGGGTGCATCGATCATCCATCTGCATGTACGCTGGGATGACGGTACTCCCACACAGGATAAGAGACGTTTTCAGGAGTGCGTGGATGCCATCCGCGCAGTATGCCCCGATGTGATTATCCAGCCTTCCACCGGCGGTGCTGTGGGCATGACCGATCTGGAGCGTTTGCAGTCTACCGATATTGAGCCTCGTCCCGAATTTGCGACGCTGGACTGCGGCACCTGCAACTTTGGCGGCGATGAAATTTTTATCAATACGGACAATACCGTGATGAATTTTGCAAAAATCATGCAGGAGCGCGGCATTAAGCCTGAGCTGGAAGTATTTGATAAAGGCATGATCGATATTGCACTGAAGGCAGATAAAAAGGGCCTGCTGAACCATCCGCTGCATTTCGATTTTGTGCTGGGTGTGCAGATGACAGCAACGCTGCGCGATCTGGTGTTTATGGTGGGCAGTATTCCTAAAGGCTCTACCTGGACTGCAACCGGCATTGGCAAAAGCGCATGGCATATCGCAGCAGCTACGATCTCCATGGGCGGTCATGTACGCGTTGGTTTTGAGGACAATTTGTACATTGAAAAGGGTGTTCTGGCAAAGAGCAACGGTGAAATGGTTGCCAAGGCTGCTGAGCTGGCAAAGCTTCTGGGCAGAGAAATTGCAACACCTGATGAGGCGAGAAAAATCCTTGGCATGGTCAAGTAAAAATCCATAAAATAAAAGACAAAAGGAGTAAAAAACATGAAAAAGAGAAAAGCGTTCGCACTGCTGACAGCAGCTGCAATGATGGGCACTGTATTCACAGGATGCGGCCGGCCCGGTAACAGCAATAACGGAAATACCGGCAACAATGGCGATGGTACAGAACCCGTCAAGATCATCATTGGTCACACAGACTCCTCCCAGCGTTCCACCCATAAGTGGAGTGTCTGGCTGGGCGAATGGCTGGAGGAGCAGAAACCCGGTCATTTTGTGGTTGAAGTCCACTCCGACGGTTCTCTGGGCGATTCCCCCGATATGGTTGCCGGTGTAAAGCTGGGCACTTTGACCATGGAATTCGATCTGGCTTCTGTTGTGGCAACTGTTGCTGGTGACGACGCAAGCTGCGTTGACCTGCCCTATCTGTATCCCACCTATGAGGATTGGGTTGAGGGTACTTTTGAAAACGGCGGACTGGAGCTGTTCAATGAAGCCATCGAGGATGCCGGCTACTACTGCCTGGGTATGTATTATAACGGCATGCGTCAGGTTATCAGCCGCGGCAAGAATTACCACAATGCTGCCGATTTGAAGGGTCAGAAGATCCGTATTGCGCAGAATGAGCTGAATGTTGAAATGTGGAAGAACATGGGCGGCAATCCTTCTCCCATGGCATGGGGCGAGGTAATCTCCTCCCTGTCCACCGGTGCAATCGATGCACTGGATCACTCTTTGGGTGTATTCAATGACTTTAACCTGCATGAGATTGCGCCCCATGTCACTTTGACCAACCATGCAAGCTCTCCGTTCCCTGTGATCTGCTCTCTGGACTGGCTGAACAGCCTGTCTGAGGAAGATCAGGCGCTGGTCAAGGAAGGCGTTCGCCTGATGTGCGAGCAGCAGCGTGAAGAAGAGCGTGCAAACGAAATGAAGTATATTGAGCGCTTCAAGGCTGAGGGTGCCACCGTTGAGGAGCTGTCCGCAGAAGAGGTTGCAGCATTCACTGAGGCTGTTCAGCCCGTATATGATCTGTGGCGCACCAAGGTCGGCGATGAAACCATTGACGCATGGCTGGCAACCGTTCCAAAGCACTGATAGGCAAAACTCTGTTGTGCTTATAGTGTGATTGTACATGAAAAGCTGTTCCGGGTACGGAAGGTGTATCCGTACCCGGAACAACGGGATTTAGATGCTATAGGAGATGAAGGAAGGAAGGGAGGAAGGCCTGGTACTTTCCAAAGTATCATGCAAGAAAAATGAAAAAATCCAAGTTAGAAAAAGTGTTCGACATCTTGAATCGAACAGAAGAAATGACGATCATCGGAATGTTTGCCGTAATGGTTATCGTTATTTTCCTTCAGGTGATTATGCGAAAGGTTTTTAATAATTCTTTGACCTGGTCAGAAGAATTGGGTAAGTTTCTCTTTGTTTGGATTACATGGCTGGGCATTAGCCTTGGTGAACGAAAAGGTGAACATATCAAAATCACAATGCTAACGGACCGTTTGCCGTTCCGTGCAGCGCAGATCGCAAATATTATTTCGGAAATTATCGTCATTGCCATTTGTGCTGTGACGTTGTATTATGGCGTATCTCTGGTGTTTTCACAGATGGGTACCAATTATGCAGGCATTAAAATCAGTGTTTCCTGGGGTTACCTCGCCGTTGTTGTGGGCTGCGGTTTGATGATCCTGCGCAGCGTGTGGGGGCTTGGCAAGTCCGTGGTGTACATGGCGAAAGGTGCCCCTGCGGAAGAAAACGCAATGCAAACAACGGAAAAAGGAGGCGGGGACGCATGACAACAGCTGTTATCGTATTACTGATACTTTTAATTGTATTTATGCTGCTGGGCGTCCCTGTCGGCTTTGCAATCGGCGGCGCAACCATGGCATCCATGTGGTTCTGCTCAGATTTAAACATGGTCGTGAATGCGCAGTACTGCTATTCAGGCATCTTTTCCTTTACAGTAATGGCGATCCCTTTCTTTATGCTGGCAGGTACAATTATGTCCACCGGCGGTATTGCAAGGCGCATTGTTGATTTTGCTTCGGCATTGATTGGCTTTGTAACGGGCAGTCTGGGCTGCGTTACGATTCTGGCATGTATGTTCTTTGGTGCGCTGTGCGGCTCCGGTATGGCAACCGCATCCGCCATCGGCAGCATGATGATCCCCGAAATGAGAAAAAAGGGATATGATGTGCCCTATGCCGCAACCATTGTGTGTTTCGGCGCAATTGTGGGGCCGATCATTCCGCCCAGCCTGTCCTTCGTTCTTTACGGCGCGGCAACGAAAACCTCGGTGCCGGATCTGTTCCGCGCAGGCATTCTGCCGGGTATTCTGATTGGTGTGCTGTTTATTGTAATGAATATTTTCCTCTGCAAGCGTCACGGCTGGGATCTGCGTGAAAAGGCTGCACAGGCACAGATGGAAGGCGCTGTGCTGACCCGGGCGGAGCAGAAGGCAGCCATGCGCAAGGCGCTGAAGGCACGACTGAAAATGGTTTGGGTTACCTTTAAAAACGGCTTCTGGGCGCTGCTGGCACCCGTCATCATTCTTGGCGGTATTTATTCCGGATTCTTCACCCCCACCGAAGCGGCCTGCGTCAGCGTGGTATATTCCATTTTTGTCAGTGTGTTCATTTATAAGGAAATGGGTAAGAAGGAATTGTTTGAAACGTTCCTGACCGCAGCGGTTCTGAATGGTGTGACTTCTTTCCTGCTGGGCTATTCTACGGTATTCTCTACCTTTATGACCTTCGAGCAGGTTCCCCAGATGATTTCCACCTTCCTGACAACTGTTTCCGACAATCCGATCGTTATTCTGCTGTTGATCAACTTGATTTTGCTGGCAGTTGGATTGTTCCTTGATACGGTTCCTGCAATTATTGTTATGGCACCCATGCTGCTGCCCACTGTGCAGGCACTGGGCATTGACCCCATTCACTTTGGTGTCATCATGGCGGTGAACCTGGCGGTTGGTCTGTGCTCTCCTCCCTATGGCTGCAATCTGTTTGTCGGTGCGGCTGTGGCAAAAATCAAGATGGAGAGTATGTTCAAATGGATTGCACCGTACTTTATCCTCTCGATTATTTGTATCCTGTTGATTACGTTCTGCGAGCCTCTGTCCATGCTGTTGGTTGGTTAAGGCAGTTTGGTGAATGCAATGAAAACGCCACGGAAAACAACCGTTTTCCGTGGCATTTCTTATTTAAACGGGATTTCATCCCACAGACCTCTGCTGGAAAAAATATCAACGCTGTCAATGCGTGCCGAGCAGAGGAGATTCAAGTGATGCTGCCGCGCCAGAGCAACCGCGCGGTCGGTGGGTGTTTCTGCACTGACAAGCACAGGAATGCGGGCACAGATGACCTGCTCCACCGTTTGAGAAAAAATAGGCCGGGAGAAAAAAAGCATACTCTCTGTAAGATCTGTGCCATGGGTATCTGCCCAATCCAATACCGTGGAGAGCGCCCTTTGCCCGTGGGCATCTTCACAACGAAACAAAATCGTTCCCTCACACATGAGCATACAAACGCAATGCCCTTCCTGCGCAGGCGCAAAACGAAGGGCACCGGCAAGCCTGTGCACCAGATGAAGCTGCCATCGAAAAAACGGCAGAACACCCTGAATCCGGGCTACGGCAGGTGCGTTTTCGTCGGCTGCCTCTCGCGCTATGGTGCGCTGTTCCCAGCGCGAAATGGCAGTGAGCGTATCAAAACGGGCGATATCCACGGTCACAAAGGCGTTTGGAACGGTATGGGGATCGGTCATAGGCGTTACATCTCTTCTTCCCTGTTATGTTTCCTGCGTCAGTGTGCTGCCGTGCAGAGCCGGGGCAGCAATGACGGAGCGAAATTCTGCCGAATCTTTGCGCGTCAGAAACGATACGCTGCAAAATTGTCCGTTTTGCAGGAACGTATAGCCAAAGCACAGGCGGTTTTTACCGTCACTGTCGGCGGCATCAAAGCGGTAGCCGTAGACAGGTACGCTGCCAAAGGATGCGGCAATGGGCTGCACGGTGGAAATATCCATGGTATAACCTTTTGCGGCAAGCAGGGCAGCCAAGCGCTCCTTCCCCTCTTTTTTTGTGAGCTTTTCAATGGTGTCGCCGGTATCAAAAACAGGGTCTGCCGCTGAAAGCACTTCACAGCGGTAAATATCGGAGGTGCTGATGATGGTATCCCCTGTTTCGTTGAGATCACCCGGCATATACACGGTAAGACCGGGAACGGTTTGCCCCATATCATGGGCATCAAGCATGGTGAAGCTTCTGCGCGTTTCGGGGAGAATCACGCGCATGGCAATGGCGGCGATTTCTGCACGGGTAATGGTATCATCGGGTCTGAAGCGGCAGTCCGGCCCGTTTCCGGTCAAAATGCCGGCATTGTACAGCAGCAGTACGGAAAAATAGTATTTGGTATTATCCACATCGGGCAAATGGGAAATTTCATTGAGAGCATGCAGTTCTGCCGGCGGCAGGGCATCCACAAAAATATAAGCAATGTCCGCACGGGTGGCATCTGCGGTGTAATCCGAAAAAGCATCCTCTGGAATTAATTGATTGGCAATGGCATAATTCACATAAGATGTATACCATGGGCCGGAGGAGCTTTTTGGAATATGAAAGGTGCCGTTTGTATAAATATTGTGAATACGGGCAGCAATGGCGATGGATTCCGCAATGGAAATAGAGTCCTGAGGGTGAAACAGACCCTTGGTGCCGTTCATCAACCCGTATTCATAGCAGGTACGGATAGAGGAAGCGTACCATGCATGCGTGGAAACATCACGGAAGGTACTGTTATACGAAGCCGATTTTTTAAAATTGCTCATATGGCTGTTTGCAGCCAATGCGGTTGTGCAGAGGGTGCCTGCCAGCGCTGCGCAAAGCAGCAGAGAAATAATCTTCTTGATCAAATGATTTACGTCCTTTCGTTTGACTGGTAATTTTTACCTATTGTACTCAATTTTTTGCTTTTTTGCAAGAAAAAGTGTAAAATCATTTAAGAATACACAGGATTTGGTTAGAATTGAAGGAAATTATGCAAGAGATTGAAATACCTCCACAGCTTTTTCGGCAAACAGACGGGCGGCATAAACTGCTTCATCCAGAGAATTGCCGGCTGCACCCACCTCAACCAGCAGCGAGCCTGTGGTGGCGTGCTCATTATAGCGGGAATTGCGCAAATACATGGGCCGCATCAGGGTAGGATAGGCTTCGGTGAGGCGCTGCTGAAGGAGGACGGCCAGCTTGAGATTTTCCTGCCAATGTTCATGGGGTAGGCCGCTGCCGTCACTGCCTACGACAATGGACAGTTGAGCGGCATTATTGCCGTTTACCTGGGAAATGACCTTATAGCTGTTGCCTTTGCTGTCTTCGATGGCATCTCGGTGAATGTCCAGCACGAAATGGATGGAAGGATATCTCTTTAAATAGGCGGCTATGGCTTTTTCGGCGCGGTCATAAGCATCGCTGTAGCCGGCGGCATCGTGGAGAGTGCGGTCGTGCAGGACGGAAATCCCGGCTTCTTCAAACACATTGGCGATTTCGTCCCCGATGCGCACAACATTATAATTGGTGTCGTGGCTGCGTGCGTTTGTGACAGCTTCGGATGCCTGACCTTTGGGCATGGTATAGGCTTCTGTGCCGTGGGTATGTAAAATGAGAACCTGGGGCATATCGTCTGTAAAACGGGCGGCAGGTCTGCTGGACATCAATTTTTCAAGATTTGGTGCATAGTTTGTGGTGTTTTTGATATAAACATCCTTCCACACAAGGTAGCCTGCCGGATTTGTGGGGTGGATGGTTTTTGCGGGAACACCGTTATCAGAATCAATTACAAGATCCGGCATGGTCTGGTCAGTGGGATCGATCATTGTGCCCTCATGGGTTTCCGTGTTTGGTTCATTTTTGGATGGCGGTGCAGGGGGCATATCTTTTTGCGACAGCGCTTGAATTTTTTGATAGTTGCGCACAAGAAGCGGGCTATCATGGATAGCCAGAGCGGTGAGCAGAGAAAAGGGCGATGTGTCCTTGTCTGCATCGGTATTTTTAAGCTGCGGCAGCTGTGAGGCAACAAGAAAGGTGCTCAGGTGTTCCGCCAGCGCAAATTCATTGCGGTAGGGTGATAGAAAGAAGGAGGAGATCAGTGTGAGCAAGGCGAGAATCACTGCCAGTGTGCGCCGCAGTGCGGCATGTCCATCAGAACGATTCATTTGTGCAAAACTCCTTTGTCCATAGAATGAGTGGATGGACTACTTTATGAAAAAGATAGGAAAAGTATGACAACGGAGAATGTCCTGACTTGAAAAATCATAATAAATGTGGTAGGATTGCGCCAATATTTCATTATGATTTGATAGGGGTTTACGGTGAAAAAGATTTTTGGCAGGGGTGATTTCTTGAAGAAAAAAATAGATGTACATTTTAATGTAAGACAAAAAAAGACGCAGCGCAATGTGTCGGTTGTTTATGTGCTGCTGCGCCTTTCTGTGGTGGGTGTGCTGATTGCGCAGATATTCAATAAGAATTTTGAAAACGTGATGCTGTGTGTGCTCACCTTATTTTTGTTTATGCTGCCCTCCATTTTGGAGCGCCGCTTGAAGATCGATCTTCCTCACACGCTGGAAGTGGTGATCCTGCTCTTTATTTACGCGGCGGAAATTTTGGGCGAAGTGGGAGCATATTATGTGCGCTTCACCTTCTGGGATACGATGCTCCATACGCTCAACGGTTTTCTCTGCGCGGCGATTGGATTTTGTTTGATCGATCTGCTCAATCGCAGTGAGCGCAAGGGGTTTTCCTTCTCCCTCTCGCCGCTGTATGTGGCACTGGCAGCCTTTACCTTTTCCATGACCGTGGGTGTGCTGTGGGAATTTTTTGAGTGCTTTATGGATCAGATGTTTTTCCTGGATATGCAGAAGGACACCGTCATACCGGTGATCAGTTCAGTGATGCTGGACCCGGCAGGCACAAACCATTTTATCACAGTGCGGGATATTCAAGATGTGATCCTTGTCCTCGGTGACGGGACAACACGCTCGCTGGGTCTTGGCGGATATCTGGATATCGGACTGCTGGATACCATGGAGGATCTGTTCGTGAATTTTGTGGGGGGCAACGGTATTTTCCGTTTTGGGCTATTTTTATATCAAGCACCGCGGCAAGGGCAGATTTGCAGGTCGTTTTATTCCCCGAGTGCTGCGCGATGATGATGAACAGAGCGACAGTGAGTAAAAAAAGCGATGCCGTGTTCTCTGACGAAACAGTGCAAGCCATACATAGATCAAATAGGAAAGCGCTCTGTTTTTTTGGAGACAGAGCGCTTTTTGGCAAAGAGAGCGGAAAGGAACATTGCAAAAAGACGAACCCTTCCTTATACTATAAAATATTATAAAGTACTATGGCTGCGGAGACTTGATCGCAGCATGCAGTTGGGCAATAAGCAAACTGCGCGATATAGGAGGATTTCATGGAGAATATTGTTTCTTATGCAGAAAAACAGATGGAACCCTTTGATCAGCGGCCTTTTTGCGCAGTGGACAGCTTGATCCTTTCCTGGGCTTCATATCTGCATTTTTCTGCGGTTTCTGCGGAGGTGTACCGTTGGAGCGGTATGCGCCTTGCAGAGTTGTTTCGCGCGGAGGCGTTTGGGGACCTATTTGCCGAAATGTGGGACTTGGAACAAAGCCGCAGATTGCTGGCGGCACTGGCAGCAAGTCCGCGTTTTCGCAATATCCGCGTTTGCGGATATTGCCAGCAGACGGATTTAGAGAAGGAACAGCAGTTTGCGGCGGTCACATTCCGGTTGCATCAAGGGCTGAATTACATCGCCTTTCGAGGTACAGATCTATCGTTGATAGGCTGGAAAGAAAATTTTAATATGGCATTCAAATGTCCCGTTCCCTCACAGGAGGAAGCACGCCGGTATGTAACCGACGCGGCGCAGCACTGCGAAGGGGATTTACTGCTGGGCGGACATTCTAAGGGCGGAAATCTTGCGGTGTATGCGGCGGCAAAAAGCAAAGATGATGTCTGGCAGCGTATTGCACGTGTCTACTCCCATGACGGGCCGGGATTTTTAGAGAAGGTTCTGCGCACGGAAGGGTTTGCACGCGTGGTGGATAAAGTGGATAAAACATTGCCGCAATCCTCCCTTGTTGGTTTGCTGCTGGAGCAGAACAGCAGCTATCGCATAGTTAAAAGCAAGGGGATTGGCGTATGGCAGCATGATCCGTTTTCGTGGATTGTGAATGGAGCCGATTTTCGTTATTTGGAGCATCTTGCGCCCCAGGCGGAGTATTTTGACCGGACGCTGAGCGAATGGCTCAGCCAGATTTCGGATGCTGAACGGGAGCGCTTTGTGGAAGCGCTTTATGGGGTGCTGAGCAGCAATGAAATTGAAAGCATTTCGGATTTTCGCAGCGATTGGCAAAAAAATGTGCCTGCCGTAATGCGTGCGGCGGCACAGCTGGATGGGGATACACGCCGCTTTTTGATTCGTACGGTCAAGGCATTGGCGGTGCAGGGTGTGAAAAGCCTGAAAAAAGACGCAGAGGCATAAAGAAAAGCTGCCCATGCATGACATGAAGCGAAAGTGAATTTTTTTGCTGCATATTGTTCCGGACGATTCTAAAGCCTTTTTCTGCATCACATCGTTCTGCGGACTTTTACACATCCTGAGGCTGTTTTGTGGAAAACAAGCGGAGCTTTTATTCGATGCGCTCTGCTAAAAAACACAGGGAATCTTGATTCCCTGTGTTTTTCTTTCAGTCAATCTCAAAAATTCCGCGCAGCCCTGTGCCGGGGTTCTCAAACAAAGGGATATTTGGCGGCAGTAATGTAAATACGATAGAAAAAATGATCAGCACTGCAATCAGCATCAGGGGAACCAGCCACGAAACACTGCTTCCATGACGATACTGCCGCAAACCGATCAATTGTCCCAAAAGGATTCCCAAAAAGAAAATCATGATATCCACAACGACAGATTCTATGCCAAAGGCACCCTGCAAAAAATAAAACAACAGCAAAATAACGCTTTGTGCACTTATGAGAGCCGTAAATGCTCCCATAAACCATGCGGCAGCATCAATATCGTGTCTGCGTGCCATACGTATGTAATAAATGGTCCACCATAATATCATCGGCCACAGCACCAATTTCAAATGCTCCCAAACGCTTTCGTTTACCGGCGCAAAAAGTCCCACAAGAAACTGGCTGCCACTGAGTTCATACAAAAAGTGTGCCCCGCATCCCAAAAGAAATAAAATCGGAATACCCAATAGAATTTGGCGTTCTTCTTTTCCCATGTTAAGTATTTTCATCTGTTTTCTCCCCCTTGAATGATACAAATTGTATCGTGAAAAAGATGAAAAATACCGCAAAGTTTGTCGTCTCGATGGAATCTATAAAAATATGCATGGCTTATTGCGCCTTTATATATTGTTTTCTTGTCAAACGACGGAAAAATCTGCTATACTATAAAAATTCTGCTGCCTGTCAAAAGAACCCCATCTTTTATGGGGCATTCTATTTTGATACCAGCACTGCAAGGAGACTTAATTTTATGGAAAAACACATTCTGGCATGGGCAATTATTACTGTCATGGTGCTGCTTTTATTGCCATGGCTGGTGACTTCCTTTATCCCTGCCGATTCCGGAATGGCGGCTATGATACTGCTGCTGTTGATTGTCAATCCCTTATGCGCTGCGGCAACCGGTATTTTTTCCGGCCAGAGCATCAAAAGCCGGTGGAGTTTGCCTGTTATTTTTGCGCTGCTGTTTTCTTGCGGCGCATGGTTCCTGCTCCAAATGTATGCCGCAGCATTATTTGCATACACCGGAATTTATCTGGCAGTGGGAATTGCGGCAATGCTGCTGACCGCGCAAATCAATCGTTTGAAAATTGCGAAAGATTCCCTGGAATAATCCGGCAGGATTTTGCAGCAAAACGGCATGGCTTTTAGCCATGCCGTTTTTTTACGCAATGGTATCATTTTTAAACTGCTGCCTTTGACAGCACATGCAGCAGATCAAAACGCCCTTTTATCACAGCAAAATTTCTGCGTGGCGCAGCACATGGCAGCTCATGTTCAAACCGCATGGCAGCCCTGCAATATGGGTAGGTGCTGCTTCGATATGCACTGCCAGCGCCGTTGTCGTACCGCCCAGCCCCTGAGGACCGATGCCGAGACGGTTGATTTTTTCCAACAGGCGCTGTTCCATCTCTGCATAAAACGGATCGGGATGGCGGGAGCCTGCCTTTCGCAGCAGCGCCCGTTTTGCCAGCAGCATGACCTGCTCGGAAGTGCCGCCAAAGCCGACGCCCAATACAATGGGCGGACAGGGATTCGAGCCTGCTTCATTGACCGCCGAAACGATAAACTGCTCGATCGTCTCCAGCGAGGCAGTTGGCTTAAACATTTTGAGAGCACTCATGTTTTCGCTGCCAAAGCCCTTGGGTGCAGCGGTGATTTTCAGGCGATCTCCTTCCACTATGCGCAGATGGATCACCGCCGGTGTATTATCATTGGTATTTTCACGACGGAAGGGATCACCCACGATGGACAAACGCAGCAGTCCTTCCACATACCCCTGGCGCACGCCTTCATTCAGCGCGTCTTCAAGATATCCGCCGGTGATGTGTACATCCTGTCCCAGTTCCACAAACAACACCGCGATGCCCGTATCCTGACAAATCGGCAAACGTTTTTCCTCCGCGAGGCGATAGTTTTCCACAAGATCCTCCAAAATGGACTTGCCGACTTCTGCCTCTTCCCTGTCACAGCTTTGGCAGATCGCCCTGCGCATATCATCGGGAAGAATACAGTTTGCATCGATGCACAGCTGTTTTACTGCTGCGGTGATTTGCTGACAATCAATTTGGCGCATTGCCCTCACCTTCTAAATGTTCAAATTTGCTTTCCGTCGATAAAGACCGCCTTGATTTTCCAGCTCATATCAAAGGGGTGAGCAGTGCATACAACGATATCGGCATCCTTGCCCACTGCCAGAGAACCCACACGATCCGCAATGCCGGCGATTTCCGCTGCCGTAATGGTAATGGAACGGAGTGCCTCCTCCGGGTCCATTCCCGCGCGCACCGCCATAGCGGCAGACAGCGGCAAATACTCCGCAGGCAGCTCCGGGTGGTCCGTACAGATGGCAACCGCAACGCCTGCTTTTGACAAGATTGCAGGATTTTCCATCTTCTGATAAAACAGCTCCGGCTTGCTGCGGTCTGTCATCAGCGGTCCGCAAATGACTTTTGCATGCTCCTCTGCCAGAATATCAGCAATCAAATGTCCATCCGTACCGTGGACAATGACATAATCCAGATGAAATTCCTTGGCAATGCGGACAGCCGTCAAAATATCATCCGCTCTGTGGGCATGGAAATGGGCAGGCAGCTCACGATTTAAGACGGGGAGCAGGGCCTCCAGCTTTGCATCGTAATCCGGTGCATCTTCCTCTTCATCCAGTGCAGCCTTCTGCTTCTTATTCCTATATTCCTGGGCTTTATACAGCTCTTCACGAATCAATGCTGCCGTTGCCATGCGCGTCATAGGCATCTCGTGCTTTTCGTTGTAGGTCATTTTTGGGTTTTCGCCCAGCGCAAATTTCATGCAGGCAGAGGTCTTGATTGCCATATCGTCAATGCGGCGCCCTGTTGTTTTCATGGCAATAAATTGACCGGCGATGGGATTTGCGCTGCCGGGACCTGTCAAAACAGTGGTAATGCCTGCCGCGGCAGTTTCACCAAAATAGCGGTCAAAGGGATTGACGCCATCCACCGCACGCAGCTGGGGCGTGATTGGCTCGGTCATTTCATTGCAGTCATCACTCTCAAACCCCACGCTGTCGCCGCAAATACCCAAATGGCAGTGTGCGTCTACAAAGCCGGGCAGCACAATAGCGCCCTCAGCATCGTAAATTTCTGCATCCTCCGGACAGGTATCCATAGCTCCCAAGGCTTTTATTTTACCCTGCGCAATCTGAATATAACCCGTTTCAATCGTTTCCCCTTCCATGGGAAGAATATTTGCATTGATAATCAGCACAGTGATGACCCCTTTCTTTGGCAATCGGTGTTTTTTCGACAAAAGCTCCTATTTACAATTCAAAATTCGGAGCGTACAATAATTCCAGTGGAACTTTTCCAATATCCCACCCCATCTTTGAGTCCTCACCATGCAGGTGGGGACTTTTTTTATAAGAAAAGAAATGCACAGCGTTTCCGCTGTGCATCTTAAAGTGTTGCCTTATCTACGGCGTCCACGCTTGTCCAAGGAGTGATTCAGATCGGAAATCTTACCTTCGGACTCGGTCATGAAAGCCTTGAGCTTTGCTTCAAAAGATTCTTCCGCGGTCATAGGCGCAGCCGGTGCTGCAGCACGGCCGCCGCCACGGTTTCCGCCAAAATTCTGGCGAGGACCGGTGGTATTGTTTCGATAGCCGCCGTTTCCGCTGCGGCTATTGCCCTGAGCGGCAGGTGCCGGGGGCAGCGCGCGCTTAATAGACAGATTGATACGGCCATTTTCGTCGATTGCCAAAATCTTGACCTTCACGCTCTGACCTTCTTGCAGGTGCTCATGAATGTCGTTTACATATGTGTTCGCAATCTCGGAAATATGCACCAAACCGGATTTATTTTCCCCCAGGGACACAAATGCGCCAAATTTTGTAATACCGGTCACTTTTCCTTCCAAAATGTTCCCTACGCCAAACTCCATATCGTCTGTTTTTTCTCCCTTCGCCAGGTGACCCTGTCTTTCTTTATATTGACGGCGCTTTAATAGCTGGTATCATAAAACACCTTTTCGCCGTTTTTTACCATACCGAGTTCATCTCTTGCCACCTGCTCCAGCTTTTCCTGCTTGTCGGCCGATGCGATGTCGGCGCGAAGGGCCTGGTTGCGATCCTGCAAAACCTGCACCTGCGCTGCCAGATCCGCCTGCTGCGCCGCTGCTGCCTGAATCTGTTTTTGCAGATTGTACAGCGTAACGCCCGCATAAACCATCACTGCGATGACGACCAGCTTGACGAGAATACCTGTCAGACCGAATCCTGCTGTGCGTTTTTGGGCATTTGTACTTCTCACGATCCAGACCCCTTTTTCGTTTATGGTGTATTAGGATAAACTCCCATTTGTAATTTAATATTTTAACCCATTTGAACCAAAAAAGAAAGAGTTTTTTCAGCCAATTCATCATTGTTTTTAATTTTTTTTGCAAAAAATGAACAGGAAGGATACAAACTTTCCCAAAGGAAACAAACACATCCATCCAGAAATCCCATAACGGGCGCAGCACAGTGCTCATTGCACAAAAATAGAATACCGCTCCCAGCACCGCGCCGAGAACCAGATAAATGCGCAGTTCACCTTCTACAGCCTGCATCGTATAGCCGATCATTCCCACCGCTATGCAGATACAAAAAACAATGTCGCACAAAATCAACAATTTTTGAAAACGTCGGCGCACTGCGCGCAGCAAATCATAAGCAAGTCCAAAAATCATTCCCAAAAGTGCTGCGCCGGTAAAGAGGATCAGCTGCTCTGATATATAGTTTTCCATCCCATATCACCCAAACAACCGTGCAAAAAAGCCACCGCCTTCACGCTGCCCCTCTTCATAGGTCAAAGAGTCGATTTGTCCGTCTACATGCAGTTCGCCGCCATCCAAACTGAGTTTTCCGATGTGCAGATTGCTTCCTGTAATAATCAGCGTGCCCACACTGGTAGTCATAACGATGCCCGTTTCATCAAATCGGTCCACGTCCTCTACGCCGGCAACGGTCAGCTGTTCCCGACCTTCCATATGTACATAATGATGTACATGCGATTGATTATTTTCTTCATATCGCATAAAAAATCCCTCCATAAACTTAAGGCTTACCTCAGTTTATGAAGGGATTGTATCATTTATGCCTTATGCATCCGCAACTTCACGGTACATGGTGGGCGCATCTGCCTTGCCAACGGTTTCGTTGATCGCAAGCACCTCAACCGTCACGCATTTTTCGCCGAAACGAATGGAGATTTTGTCACCCACCTTTACATCGTACGATGCACGCTGAATCCGCCCGTTTACGCTGACGCGCTCGTTGTCACACGCCTCATTGGCCACGGTGCGCCTTTTGATGAGACGGGAGACTTTTAAATATTTATCCAGCCGCATAGTTTATTTGAGCAGGCTCTCTTTCAAAGCCTTGCTGGGCTTGAAAGTGGGAGCTTTCGATGCGGGAATTTCAATTGCTTCTTTCGTCTTGGGGTTGCGGCCGATGCGTGCGGCACGCTCCTTGACTTCAAAAGAACCAAAGCCAACCAGCTGCACCTTTTCGTTTTCTTCCAGTGCCTTTGCAATGGTTTCCAGTGCAGCATTCAGCGTGATCTCGGTATCCTTCTTGGAAAAACCGGTTTTTTCTGCGGTATAGCTAATCAATTCCTGCTTGTTCATATTCTTTTCCTCCTATTTATCCTTCGTGCGTTTGTTTTGCTTTTTCCCAAAGCTGCATCATTTCACTGAGCGTCATATCCTCGATCGCTTTTCCCTGGACCTGTGCAGCCCGTTCCAAAAAGGAAAAGCGCGCGATATACTTATCGCTGGCTTCATGGAGCGCCTCTTCCGGATCAATGCCCGCAAAGCGCGCTACAACCACGGCGGCAAACAGTACATCCCCCAGCTCCTCGCGGATGTTGCTCTGTTCTTTAACTGCCTGCGCCAGCTCTGCCTGCTCTTCGGCAAGCTTGTCCATCGCACCGGAGATATCCGGCCAGGTAAAGCCCGACTTTGCCGCCTTTTTCTGAATTTTTTCCGCGCGCCACAGTGCCGGCAGTGTCCGCGCGACAGCCGTAAGCGTATCGGTATATGTCTCCTGTCCCTTTTCCTCGCGCTTGATGGCATCCCAATTTGCAAGCACCTGTTCTGTGCCTGCCACCTTGGTATCGCCAAACACATGGGGGTGGCGGTAGATCATCTTTTTTGAGATTCCGTCCGCCACGGCGTTCAAATCAAAAGCCCCCTCGTCCTCCGACAAAGATGCGTGAAAGACCACCTGCAGCAGCACATCGCCCAATTCCTCACAAAGGAGGACATTGTTTTTCTGGTCAATGGCTTCCAGTACTTCGCAGGTTTCCTCCATCAGGCAGCGCCGCAGGCTTTCGTGGGTCTGCTCCATATCCCATGGACAACCGCCGGGATGGCGCAGGATCTGAACGATTTTTCGGAGATCTTCAACAGTGTAATGATCCTTGAACTCAAAATCTACCATAATTTTTCCTTCTTTGCAATCATTTTTTCCCTTTTTCCGCCTGTTCATGCAGGCGGCTGAAAAGCACGGCTTTCTTTTCAGCCGTGCTTTTCACACGCTGCGTTATTTTTATCGAATATGGAGGATCTTCGCAATTTTTTCGCCTTTGGGGATCATTGCCAGATCTTCTTTTGTAATCATCCGCAGTGCAAGCACCAAAATACCATAAATCATCGCAGCCAGCAGAATCGCAGCCAAAACAGCGATTTTGTGAGACATACCAAGGCTTACCGTCAGCCATGCAAAGCTGTAATGTGCCGCAAGTCCCATTAAGAGCGTTGCAATAACGGGTTTGAAAAACAGCTTCAAGTAGTTGGGACGGCTTCCGCCTTTCAGCACGACAAACACCACTGCCAGATTCAAAACCGCAATGACTGCATAGCACAGCAATGTGCTGATGGGGGCACCTTTAATGCCAAAAGCAGGATTGCCGCAGAGGGTGTAGGTTGTAACGATTTTGACAACACCGCCGATAAGCGCCGTAATAATCGGTACATTTACTCTTCCGCAGGCCTGTAAAATCGCATTGGTCAGGATCATCAGACACACAAAAATCACGGCAATACCAAGAATCTGCAAATGAAATGTTGCCGCTTCCGCCGTATCAGGCACAGCAGGGTAAAGGAGCTGCAAAATCGGCCCTGCCAGCACACTCAGACCAACACCGGCAGGCAGTGCCAGCATCACGATCAAGCGGAAGGAAGAGGAGATGATGCGGTTTGCCTGCATCTGATTTTTTCGCATCAGCGCCGCAGAAACTGCCGGAATCAGGCTGATTGTCACAGGGTAGACAAAAGTTGCCGGCAGGTTGAAGAGCGTCATGCCAAAGGTATACTGACCATAAAGAGATGCCGCGATTTTTTCTGAAAGCCCCAATGCATCCTGCAGCCGTGCCATCACGATGGTCTGATCGACCAGAGTGATAATGCTCATCACACTGGAACCCAGCGTAATTGGCACACCGATCAAAAGAATTCTTTTGATAATCTTTCCGGAAGCGTCCGGTACATCATCGCTTCTGGTGTACGTCCGATGGCGCAGCAGCCAGACACCCAAAAACAGCACAGCCATCGCAGAGCCGACAGTAACACCGAAAATGGCGGCAGCCGCACCGACTTCCACCTTTGCATGGAGCTGATGGAGCAGATACCATGCAAGGGTCAGACCAACCACGAGTTTAAAAGTTGCTTCCAGAATCTGCGAAACCGCAGTGGGCACCATGTTGCCGCGTCCCTGAGTGTAGCCGCGGAAGCAGCCGATCAGACACACAAAAAACACGGCGGGAGCAAGCACCTTGATGGGGTAATATGCCAGAGAGTCATTCATGCCGATTGCAAGGGGCTCGGCAAAGAAGAACATGATGCTCGATGCCACGATACCCAGACAGAAGAACATCACCAGTGCCACGCGGAACTGGCGGCGCACCTGATTGTGCCGCCCCAGCGCCGAGGCCTCGCTGGTGAGCTTGCTCAGTGCCAGAGGGAAGCCTGCTGTAGAAAGCTGCAGCAGAAAGTTATACACATTATAGGCAATATTAAAGTGGCCCATGCCTTCATCATCCAAAATATTGCCCAGAGGAATTTTGTAAACGGCCGAGATGATCTTTACCACCACTACCGCCATGGTCAGGACAGCGACACCGCCCAAAAAGTTTTGTTTACGCGCAATGTTTGACATGCAATATGAATCCTTTCTCTGTCAGCGGAACAATTTGGGGACTGCGTAGTTTTCCACCTCACGATAAATTTCTTCGATATCCAGCGTGAGGAATGCCCCATTCTCATATATGATTTTTCCGCGCGCCATATTCATATACACGTTTGACGGGTTTGCAGAATAAATCAGATTTGCCTGTACGTCATGGCAGGGCCGGAGATTGGGTGCATGGAAATCCACGAGAATCAGGTCCGCCTGTGCCCCCACCTGTACAACACCGGCATGGCGCCCCTGTGCCCTGGCACCGTTGACCGTTGCCATCTTCAGCACTTGCTCGTCGCTCAGAGAGACGGGATCGAGGCTCGTGACCTTGGACAGCAGGGAAGCCAGCTTCATTTCCTCAAACATGTTGTGGTTATCGTTGGAGCTCATGCCGTCCGTTCCCAGTGCCACATTGACACCGGCACGCAGCATATCCGCAACGGGTGCCGCCCCGGATGCCAGCTTCATATTGGATGCCGGGTTGTGAATCACGCTCACGCCGCGGCGCTTGAAAATTTCCCAATCTTCAGGCGTTGTCCACACGCAGTGGGCGGCAATGGCAGGGGTATCCCACAGTCGGTATTTCTCGAAAAGTGCCGCAGGGCTCATGCCGTGGCGCTGCTGGCACGCCAGCTGCTCGGACTTGGTTTCCGACAGATGCACATGCATTTGCAGCTTGTTTCTCCGGGCAAAATCCGCCGCCCAGGACCACAGCTTGCCGTTGGATGTATATTCGCCGTGGATGCAGGCGTCAATGCGGATCTGACCGTCATTATAATTGTGCCATTTTTCCACCAGCTCTTTTGCTTCGATGCAGGGCTGGTATGTATTGGGGTCAAAATCCTCGCTGAACACGGTTAAGCCGCGGGCAATATTTGCATTGATGCCGCTTTTCACCACTTCTTCGATGATGTCATCACAGAAATAATACATATCGGATACCGACGTGATGCCGGAAGAAATGGCTTCTGCCAGAGAAAGGGCTGTGCCGACACGGACGGCACGGGAATCCAGCTTTTCCTCCACAGGAAAAATATACTCGTTGAGCCAGGTCTGCAAATCGTGACCGCCGCCGTAGCCGCGCATGAGGGACATGGGCAGGTGGGTATGTGCATCCACAAACCCGGGCATCAGGACCTTTCCGCTCCCGTTGACTTCGCGGTCGATCTGCTCGCCCTGCGGGCGAATGGGTCCGATATAGGCGATGATCTGACCCTTGATGAGCACAAAGCTGTCCTGCAGGACCGTATTTGCTGCATCCATACAAACCACAGTCACATGGGAAAATAAGGTATTCATGGTCATTCCTTCTTTCAATGATTCAAGCTTATAGTTTTTCGAGGCATGCACAGACCAAAGCGGAAAAATGTGCCTGAGCGTTTTCTGCCGCGTCCAGCACATCCGCTTCCGTCAGCGGCTGATCGAGAATCCCTGCTGCCATATTGGCGCACAAGGTAAATCCCAGCACATCCATACCACAGTGATTCGCTGTAATAACTTCCGGCACAGTGCTCATGCCCACGGCATCAGCACCCAGAATGCGGGCCACACGCACTTCTGCCGGTGTTTCAAACTGCGGACCGGGGAAGAACATATAAACGCCTTCCCGCAGCGTAATCTGCAATTCTCTGGCGCAGCTGCGGGCAATTTCCTGCAATGCCGGCGCATAGGCATGGCTCATGTCGGGGAAACGCACGCCGAATTCCTCAATATTCGGTCCTGTCAGGGGACTGCACGCACCAAGCTTGATATGGTCGGTAATCAACATGATGTCACCCGGCGCAAAGCTGTCACGCACAGCGCCGGCGGCGTTGGTCACGATCATTTTCTCAATACCAAGCAGATGCGCAACGCGCACGGCATAGGAAACCTCATCCATACTATAGCCTTCATAGGTATGCATTCTGCCCTGCATGATGGCAACATTTTTGCCCTTGAGTTTACCGAATACAAAGCGGCCCCTGTGTCCCGGTGCAGTGGAATGCTTGAAATAGGGGATATCGGCGTAATCCACATAAATCGGATCTTCTGCCGCATCGCCTAAGAACCCCAGACCGGAACCGAGAATCATCAGTACCTCAGGCTCAAATTCACCTAAAATCGCACGAAGATACTCTGCGCTGGCGCAATACTCCTGATAGGCACTTCTTTCCGTCATGCTGCTGAGTTGTCTGCGTGCTGTCTGCGCTGCATTTTCGGCAGCTTTTGAAAGCTGCTGCACACCGTCTGCCGCTTTTTCACATACGGCATCCGCCGCCATCCAAAATTTTTGATGCTTCACTCCGCTTCGCTCCTTCCTTCTGACACTTCGCTTTTGCCGTAGCTTTCCAGCAGTGCCTGCTCAAATTCTTCAAATTTTTCCCGATCCCCTTGGATCTTTTCGGGATGTTCCATATATTCCTTTGCAAATTTGCAGTTATAATAGCGCTCGATTCTGCCCACGCGGGGGTCCACCATTTTTGTAGAGCCGCCTGCACCCAAAGACAGAATGGTGTGCAGCTCCTCCATGATGTAAATATTATAAAGTCCCTCGCCGCCGGGTTTGCTCCAGCCCACGTTTTCAAAATTGCCGGACATATATTTCTGACGATAGAGATAGTAAGGCACATATCCTGCTGCGCTCAGCTGTGCATTGGCATAATCCAGCATTTCTCCCACGTCTGCCGCATCGGGGATCTTCAGCCCGTCCAGCATGATACGGGAGCCCTTTTTCAATGCCAGTGTATGTACCGTAATATTATCCGGCGCCAGAGCGAGGCAGGTATCCAGTGTTCTGCGGAAGCCTGCGGGCGTATCCTCCGGCAGTCCTGCAATCAGATCCATATTGATATGGGGAATACCGGACTGCTTGGCAAGCTCCATGGCACGGAGCACATCCGCCGCGCTGTGACGGCGGCCGATCGCCTGCAGCACATGGTCTTCCATCGTTTGGGGATTGATGCTGATGCGGCTGACGCCGTGCTCTTTCAGCACACGCAGCTTTTCTGCATTCAGGGTATCCGGGCGACCGCCTTCCACAGTATATTCGGCAAGATGCCGCAAATCAAATGCCTGCTCCAGTGCACACATCAAACGGTCCATCTGCTCCGCTGACAGGGTCGTAGGGGTGCCGCCGCCCATATAGAGGGACTTGATGCGCAGTCCCAGTTTCTCCACCGATGGGCCCATCAGCGCCACCTCTTCACAAAGAGCATCAAGATAGGGGTCGATCATGGCAAAGGTTTTCTGCACCGATGCACTCACAAAGGAGCAATAGGAGCAGCGCGTAGGGCAGAAAGGAATACCCACATAGAGGGAAATCTCATCCCTGCGCAGTTCTTTTTCCGCTTTCATACTGGCACGCGCCGTAGAAAGGCACAGCTGCGCCCGTTCCTTCGACACAAAGAACTCCTCGCGCATGGCTTTCATGGCCTCAGCCTCTGTTTTTCCTGCTTCCAGCATCTGTGTCACAAGCCGTGCAGGGCGAATCCCCGTCATTGCGCCCCAAGGCGGATTTTCACCGGTAATGGCAACTGCTGCCTTAAAAAAGCTCAATTTCACGATGCGCTGGCAAAGACGATCTCTGGAAAATGCATCCGCATCCAGCTGCGCCGTTTTTGCGCGGCTGGCACCCAGAGCACGTTTTCCGTCTCGATTGAGCCGTGTGGTTGCCGTAACCCAGGTATCACCTACGGATAAGCGCACAACGGCGCAGTTGTCCTCATTGCGCCCGCAGATACCGTATTGCGGTTTTTCACCGGGGAAGAGAACCATCATGATCTGCTCCGCGGCGTATTGATAGGTGTGTCCGATCAGCTGCAGCTTCATAGATCAACCCAGCTGCATCGCAGAACGAATGAAAGGATTGGTTCTGCGCTCGGTGTCCAATGTGCTGGTGTACTCATGTCCGGGATAAATTTTGCAGTCGCCGGGCAGGCTTGCAAGACGGCGCAGAGAAACGCACATTTTGCCCCAGTCTCCGCCGGGAAAATCCACGCGACCGCAGCTGCCGGCAAACAGGGTGTCGCCTGTAAACATGGCATCCTGACTCTTAAATACCACGCTGCCCGGTGTGTGACCGGGGGTTTCATACACCACAAAGGCAATGCTGCCCACCATAATGGTGTCCCCGTCTTTGATATATTTCATGCCGTCCACATGCATGCACTGATAGAAGGCAGGACTGCCGCCTTCGCAGACATCCTCTCTGTGAATCATCACCGGGATGCCGGGGAAGGATGCCGCCACTTTTGGAAGGGCTGTGGTATGGTCATAATGACCGTGGGTCACCAAAATGGATTCCAGCTCGTAGCCAAACTCCTTCCACAGCTGTACCAGACGGTCCCCTTCGTCACCGGGGTCCACGATACAGCCACGCTTTGTCGCTTCATCGCCAACAAAATAGCAATTTGTCCCGATGGAACCAACTTGATAGCATTTCACTTCCATATCAGCATTCTCCTTTTACTGCTCCGTATCAAATAAAATTGTCACCGGTCCGTCATTCACCGACGAAACCTGCATATCTGCGCCGAATTTTCCCGTCAAGTCCCCTTGACGGGAACCCTCGGTTTTGATTTGCGCAGCGGCAAATGAATTGCCGCTGCACCAAGGTTTTGCTTGGCAAAACGCTTGAGGCGAATTCGGCTCCGTTGACCGTTACTGCTGTGTATCAAATAAAATTGTCACCGGTCCGTCATTCACCGACGAAACCTGCATATCTGCGCCGAATTCGCCGTGCTCCACTTCAAATCCGTGGCTGCGGCACTGCTCCATAAACAGCTCATACAGCGGAATTGCCAAATCCGGCTTTGCAGCCCCCGTAAAGCCGGGACGGCGCGACTTCGTATCGGCATACAGTGTAAACTGGGAAACAACCAAAAGCTTCCCGTCTACAGCGGCCAAATCCAAATTCATTTTATCCTGTTCATCCGAGAAAACACGCAAATGGCAAATCTTTTCTGCCAGTTTTTTCGCCGTTTCCTCCGTATCCTGCGGACCGACACCCAGCAGAACCAGAAATCCTTTTTTAATTTCTCCCTTTATCACACCGCCTATGGCAACGGATGCGGATGACACACGGGTCACAACTGCACGCATTTTTGCTTTCCTCCTTAATCAGCCTGTGGGACGCTTGACGTCCATGACGCCGGAAATGCCCTTGAGTTTCTTCATCAGTGTGCTCAGCTGCTCTGCGCCGTTCACTTCCATACCCACAGAGGTGATGGCAAATCCATCGGGCATACCGCGGGAGGAGAAGGTCAGCACACGCACCTTTGCAGAGGACAGCATGGACGAAATATCCAGAACCAGACCGTCACGGTCTTTGGAAATAATGTCGAGGGTGGTTTGATAATTTTCGTGGGTATCCTTGCCCCAGGTCACCTTCACCCAGCGTGCCGCCTCTTCCGGGTTTTTGGAATCACAGTGCACATTGGGGCAGTCCGCCCGGTGAACAGAAACGCCATAGCCGCGGGTGATAAAGCCTACAATGGGATCACCGGGCACTGGCGCGCAGCATTTCGCAAACTTGACCAGACAGTTATCCAACCCTGCCACGATCACACCGTTTTCACTGTGCTGCTTGCCGGGCACAGGCTGTACAGCAGCGGTTTTTGCCTGCTCATCCAGTTCCGCACTCTTCTGCACAGCCTGCTGGCTGCGCTTTTCACGCATCATCTCATCTTTTATGCGGTTGACTGCCTTCAATGTGGATAGACCGCCGTAGCCGATGGCTGCATACATATCGTCGATCGTACTGTAAGACATCTTTTTCAACGCTGCCGGCAGGTTTTCCCAGGCCGTCAGCTCAGAGAGGGTGAGCCCTGCGCGCTTTAATTCAGAATCAAAGCTCACCTTGCCGCGGGCAATGTTCTCCTCGCGGCGCTCTTTCTTAAACCATTGGCGAATTTTATTGCGTGCCTCACTGGATTTTGCAATTTTCATCCAGTCACGGCTGGGGCCGTGGGCGCCCTTGGTGGTCACGACCTCCACAATATCGCCGTTTTTCAGTGTATAATCAAAGGTCACGATGCGGCCGTTGACCTTGCAGGAAATCATCGCATTGCCCACAGCCGAGTGAATTGAGTAAGCGAAGTCGATGGGTGTTGCGCCGGCAGGCAGATTGACCACATCGCCGCTGGGGGTAAACACGAACACCTCATCGCCAAACATATCCACCTTCAAATTGTGGATAAATTCCTCAGCATCAGAACTTTCCTGATTTTCAAGGAGCTTTCGCACCCATTCATACGTTTTCTCGCTGCCGCCGCCCTGACCGTTCTGCTTATACTTCCAGTGGGCCGCAATACCGTATTCCGCGATCTGATGCATTTCCTCCGTACGGATCTGCACTTCAAAGGGAATGCCCTCGTCACCGATCACCGTGGTGTGCAAAGATTGGTACATATTGGGCTTGGGCGTTCCGATATAGTCCTTGAATCGTCCCAGCACGGGCTTATAAAGATCGTGCATCACACCCAGCACATTATAACAATCCGGAATACTTTTCACGATAACGCGAAAAGCGAACAGATCGTAGATTTCCTCCAGCGTTCTGCCTTGCGTATACATTTTGCGGTAAATACTGTAGGTATGCTTGATACGGCCGTATACTGCGGAATACTCCACACCGATTTCCTGCAGCCGTTCTTCGATCTGGCTCTGGATATGCTTCATGAATCCCTCGCGCTCAGCGCGGTTGGCTTCCAGCTTATCGTCGATGTCCTTGTAACCCACAGGGTCCAGATAGCGCAGGGAACGGTCTTCCAATTCCCATTTGACTTTCTGCATACCAAGACGGTGAGCAATGGGAGCATAAATCTCCATGGTTTCCAGAGATTTCTGCTTCTGCTTTTCTTCCGTCTGGTAGTCCATGGTGCGCATATTGTGCAGGCGGTCGGCGATTTTGACCAGGATTACCCGAATATCCTTGCTCATTGCCATCAGCATTTTACGCAGATTCTCCATCTGCTCCTCTTCTTTGCTGATGTACTGCACACGGGTCAATTTTGTCACGCCCTCCACCAGTTCTGCAACGGCAGGCGAAGCCAGCTTTGCAATTTCTTCGTGGGTGGCGTTTGTATCTTCAATGCAGTCATGCAGCAGCGCTGCCATGATGGACTCACTGTCCAAACGCATATCTGCTACGATCTGCGCCACCGCCAAAGGATGGGTAATGTAGGGGAAGCCGTCTTTTCTGCGCTGATGCATGTGTTTATCCCGTGCATACTCAAAGGAACGGCGCATTTTTTCAAAATCAGCGTTGTTATTATATGCATGTACAGATGCTTCCAGCGCATCGTATTTTTCGTTTACAAACCGCAACTCTTCATCAGTCATTGTGAATCACCTCTTGCTTTGGATCACCATTTGCAGTGTCTGCACATAGGGCGATGAATCCAGATTTGCTTTTTCTGAAATGGGCATGCGGGAAATCACGCACTCATCCTGCTTTATGCTGATTCGCAGCAAACCCCGCTCGCAAAATACGCTCAGGCAGACCATTGCACGCAAGAACGGGTCCACACCGCCCAATACTTTTTCAATTTTTCTCAGCATGGGAAGATAAGGTACCGTCCAGTCGCCCTCTGCCGGAAGGGCCCGATTCAGCCAGCGCCAGCAGGCAGCAAACTGCTTTCTCTCGGGCAGCATCTGGATGGCTTCATGGGCTGTCACACCGTCTCCGTTCAAAAGGCGGTGCAATTTATCCAGATCCTCTCGCTCTCTGACGCTGGGTTCACGGGAAAGGCGGATATCTGTCAGCTGCATCTGCACCGTGCGATTGGAGCGGAATTCGTTCACATTCAGATAAAATGCCGCATCCACACGGTCGCCCAGCCCAACGCCGCAGCTTTCAGTATTGGCGGAGAAGAAAATACCGTCCAGCTGTGTGGCTCCTTTAGAAAAATGGAGCTTTAAATGCTTGTTCTGCCCCACATTCTGCAAAGCATCCACCGTGAGTCCCTGAATACAAAACAGGGGGCGGGGATTGTCTGCGCCATAGGGTTCCAACATGGAAAGCTGTTCTGCTTCCGCAAGATTCAGCAAATTCGGGTGGGTGAGCAGTGCGTCCACATCTATGCAGGATACCGGGCATTCAGCACCCAAAAACGCACGGGCGCAGCAGTTCATCTTCTTCCGAAATGCCGGTATTTTTTCCCGCTCAATCGTAAAGCCGGCAGCCAGCTCATGGCCGCCGAAGCCCAGCAGCAGATCCTGACATTCCTCCAGCGCCGCAAACAGATTGAATCCGCCATAACTGCGGCAGGAGCCTTTGCCCACATCTCCGTTGAGATGAATCATAAAACTGGGGCAGGAATATTTCTCGCTCAGGCGGGACGCCACAATGCCCACCACGCCCTGATGCCAGGTGTCACTTTCCAGAACCAGCGCATTGCGCTCGCTGACATCCATCGTCTCGATACGCACCTGTGCTTCTGAAAAAATCTGTTGTTCCACGCTCTGACGCTCGCGATTCAATTCGCACAATTCCCGGGCAAGCAGCTCTGCCTTGGCAGGGTCCTTTGTCAAAAACAGTTCTGCCGCAGTATCCGCCTGGCCCATGCGTCCGGCGGCATTAATACGCGGTGCCAGCACAAAGCCGATATTTGTGGAGGAAACAAGCTTGCCGTCCAGCCCTGATTCCCGCAGCAGCGCCTGCAATCCAACACAATCTGCCTGAGGCAGGGCTGCAAGGCCGCAGTGGACAATCGTCCTGTTTTCTCCGGTCATGCTCATCACATCCGCCACCGTACCGATGGCTGCCAGCGTACAATAGTGCCGGAAGGTTTCTTCATAGTGTTCCGGGCCGTTCAATGCCATAGCCAGCTTCAGGGCAACACCGACACCTGCCAGATTCTTAAAGGGATAGGGGCAGTCACTCCGATGGGGATTGACCACCGCGATGGCATCAGGAAGCGCATCTTTGCATTCGTGGTGATCGGTGATGACCAGATCCATACCGATTTTTTTTGCAAAAGCGGCCTCTTCCACACCGGTAATACCGCAGTCTACCGTGACCACAAGGGAAACGCCGGCATCTTTCAGCCGCTGCAGTGCGCCGCTGCTCAAACCGTAACCGTCGTCAATGCGATGGGGGATATATTTCATGCAGTCGGCACCCCTTCGGCATAATACATCCGTCATCAGGCAGGTAGATGTAATGCCGTCTACGTCATAATCACCGAATACAGCAACTTTCTCATGCCGCTCCAGTGCCAGATGAATGCGCTCTACTGCCCGATCCATATCTTTCATACCCATGGGGTCCAATGTCAAATGCTCATTTTGCAGCAGCATTTCTTCTGCCTGCTCCGCCGTACAAATACCGCGAGGCGCCAAAACGGCAGAAACAAGGTAGGGATATCCCAAGTCCATCAGCCTGCGCACCGCAGTTTCATCCGTTTCATGGATATTCCATCTTTGAAATTTCACCCTTCGGCACCTCCTTTCTACCAATTTTTCTATGAATCAATTTTCTTTGCCACAGCAAAGAAAATCTGGTTATATATTGACACTTTATTATAATCTATTTTTTCTCTGATGTCACTATTTTCTCATGAAAAGAGCCGCAATTGCCGTATTTTCGTTATACTTTTCCGCTCTGCCCTTTCAACCGTTCGAAAATCGGCCCAGTTTCTTTTTGACGTTTGATTTTGAGTATTTGTTGCCAAAATTTTTCTTTTATTTTAAGCATTATTGTGCTATAATGACTATAGCATCAATCCCCTGCTACCGCAGACGAAAGGAGTAAACCGTATGAAGTTCACATTTACCACTAAGAAAGTCGAATTGAGCGATTCCATTAAGGAATATGCAGAGAAGAAAATCTCCAAGCTCGACCGCTATTTTAAAACGGAAGCGGAAGCCTACGTCACTTTCTCTGTTGAAAAGAACAATCGCTGCGTCGTCGAGGTAACCATTCGGGGAGGAAACACGCTCTTCCGCGCTCAGGAGGAGCATCCGGACGGAAATATGCGTGCAGCCATCGATAATGCGCAGGAATATATCGATCGTCAGATTCGCAAAAACAAAACACGTTTGGAAAAGCGCCTGCGCCAGGGTGCATTTGATCCCTCTGCACTGGCTGAAGCGCCTGAAGTGGTCGAAGAGCCTGAATTTAAAATTGTGCGGGAAAAGCATTTCTCCGTAAAACCCATGAATGTGGAAGAAGCCATTTTGCAGATGAACTTGCTGAATCATAACTTCTTCATTTTCCGCCGTGAAAGTGATCATGCACTGTGCATTGTTTACAGCCGTAAAAACGGCGGCTATGGTCTGATTGAAGCAGACGAAGCAGTCGATGAGCATTGAATCTAAAAAAAGCAGCCCGTATGGGCTGCTTTTTTTATGCGATAAAATTACTCTCCTGCACCAAACACGGGCAGCTGACGAATATTCTCATATCGTGCATCATTTGAGGGGGTAAAGCCGGTATAGCCGCAGCTGCTCCAGATCGCACGGGCATCGTCGTTATTTTCCAGTGCATCCATCGCTTCAATCAGCGCATACTGGAAATTGACATTTCTAAACGCCTCGTCCTCTGTTCGCAGTACCATCGCATCACCGTAAATTTCCTCAGTCACACCTAAAACCTGAATTTCATTGAAGATACTATCCTCATGACCAAGACCGCGCTTGCCGGTATAATCCAGTGCGTTCGTTGATAATTTCCACGCCTCTGCATAATCCACGCGCTTGTCTGCCTCGATAACAATAATATCGGCATCGCCTCTGCCGGCTTCGGCAAACAATGCGCCATACCCGTCAATCGGGATCGCTTTGGGCACGTCGAGCATCGTCTTGTCAAAATGCTTTGTCAGCCAAAGCTCTGGATAAAAGAAATCGGAAGAAGTTTGTGCCTTTGGATACATCCAGGTTGCATCCCTGAGCATTTCCCATGTCAATGTACCGTTTTGCGCTTCCTGTGCCAGCGCCTGTCCCTTCTGGGACTTTGTCGCGCAGATCAGCGTGCGGCTGTATGGGCAGTCTTCAGCGGTATATGCCACAGGGTCCACGCTGCCGTTCCAATCAGCGGGGGTAAGACTTTTTACATTCAGTCCCGGGCGTGTTGCCGTCATCAAAAGCTTTGCATCTTCATCATAGGTGAAATATTGGCTGGCAGGGAGGATCACTACATCGGCGGTGCCATCGTCCAGAGCTTTACCGGAGGAGGTTGCCGTTGGTGCAACATCTACCGTAATTTCTCCAACAGCCCAGCCTTGATGTGCCAGCTCTTCGCGCAATGATACGGCGAATCCGTCTCCGCATTCCGCCACAAGGCTTTGACTGACACCATATGGCAGCAGCACACGCAAATGCTCCATTGTACCCACAATTTGGGTCGGTTCCTCCATAGACGAGGTTTCTTCCGGTGTTTCGCCGCAGCCCGAAAGCAGACTGACACCCATAAACGCCGCCAGCAACCATGCCGCACTTCGTTTCATATTCACGCCTCCTAAAGGTTATTCGTTTCTTTAAAATACAATATAGTATAGCATAATTCCTAAAAAAATCATCAAATTTTTATGAACACTCATAAAAAAATGTGCATCTGAGAGGGAGTTAGCCCTCTATGGTTTTGATGTCCACGGTGTTGCCGCACAGTGTTGCCGCCCGTCCGCCATCGGTCAGCGCTTCTTTTAAAAGGGCATTTACCGTGAATCCGTTTAAAGATTGTTTTTTTCCATAAACGCCCTCAGCAACCACTGTTCCCGATGGTACCTTCTCTGTGACAGAAGCAAAAAAGCGAACGCGCGCCAGATCATTCCACGCCTCAACGATGCTCCCATCATGGATTCCGCGCCGCTTTGCATCGTCAGGGGAAATCAGCAGCTTCATTTCTCCGCGTGCACGCACCAGCTCTTCCCGCTCAGAAAACGAAGAGTTGAGCATGGCCTGATGGGGTGCCACCACCAGATGCAGGGGATAGCTGCCGCTGGGGTCCGGCAGATAGCGGGGCAGAGGCTCTGCCAGCTCCGGATGATAAAACTCGATTTTTCCGCTTTCTGTTTCAAAAGCACAGGCATCTTTTTGCGGCAGGAGCACCGCAAGCCCTGCATCAAATTTTGCTTTGCTTTCTGCGCTCAATCCCTGCTGTATCGTTGTGGATGCGGCGAGCACCGCTTCTTTCAGTGTTTCATTCGTCTGAGTGAAATAGTCTTCTTCAAAACCCATGGCACGCCCCAATAAAGCAAAGGTATCAAAATTGCATTTGCATGCTCCCAGTGGTGAAATCACAGGATCTACGCGCTGCACACACCGTGTTCCGTAGGATGCAGCCAAATCGCCGTGCTCCACAGATGTATCCGCAGGAAGAATGATATCGGCATACTTTGCCGTATCCGTCATAAAGCGCTCGTGCACCACGGTGAAAAGATTCTCTCTTGCAAGTCCTCGGAGCACTGCGCTTTGGTGGGGCGCAATACAGGCAGGATTGCTGCTGTAGACATACAGGCTCATAATGGGAGGCTCTTGCAGATCACACAGCGCGCTGCCCAGCTGGTTCATATTGATCGTTCGAAGGGGTTCCTTTTGAAAATCCGGTCGTTCAATCATATCCAAACAATACACGCCGCCTGTAGAAACATTTCCGATAATACCGCCGTTTGGCTTTGCAAAAGCGCCCGTCACCGCCGCCAACGTGGTCACGCAGCGTACTGCCATCGCACCGTTTCCATGGCGGGACATTCCGGCACCGAAGAGAATTACCGGTGATTTTGCGGCGGCAAAGCCCCGGGCAACGGATGTCATCTGTTCGGATGGTACCGCTGTAATTTTTTCCGCTTCTTCTAAAGAATATGACGGTAGACTTTCGAGAAACTTTTCCCAGCCAAGAGAATGCTCTTTTAAAAAGTCCATATCAACTTTGTCTTCCTGCTGCAAAATACGATCCATCATCAGAGCAAGGTAGGCATCTGTTCCGGGCCGTACCAGCACCACTTCATCGGCAAGGCTTGCCGCGCTCGTGCGGTACGTTTCCACCAGAACCACATGAGCGCCTCGCTTTTTTGCCTCTAGAATATTCGCCTGTGCATGAAGCCAAGTTGCAGTCACATTACTGCCCCAAATAATAATATAGTCACAATGAGCCAGCGCTTCGGGATTTTGCCCCGGTGTCGAGCCGATGATCTGCTCAAATCCGACATCTTTTGCGCTGGCGCAGATGGTGCGCTCCAGCTTGGAAGCACCCAAACGGTTAAAAAAGGCGTGTCCTGCGGAAAATTGCAGCTTATGCTCGGTGCCGGCGTAAGAATAGGGCAGGATTGCCTGAGCGCCAAAGCGTGCAATGATCTCTTTCCACCGTTCGGTCATCTCCCCAACCGCCTCATCCCAGGAAATGGGCGCAAATTTTCCCTCACCTTTTTTGCCTATTCGGCGCAAAGGTGTTAAAATACGTTCAGGACTGTGTACCGTGCGTTCATAATGCACCATTTTGCGGCATAAAAAGCCCCGTGTTACAGGATGCTCCGGATCGCCTTTGACCCGATATACTGTTTTTCCGTCTGTTTCTACCAAAAGACCACAGCTGTCGGGGCAGTCAAAGGGGCAAACGGACCGTTTCCAAACTTTTTCAGGCATACGCCATCTCATTCCTTTTCAAAAGTTTTTTCACAGTATACCATCTGTGTATTTAAAAAGAAAGATAGATCCCTTTTTCGGGCATGCTAATACAACGATATCAATGATGGAGGAAAGTTCTATGTGTACTGCAATTACCTATCAAACGCAAAATCACTATTTCGGGCGCACATTCGATCATGATGCATCCTATGGCGAATCCGTTGTGATCACGCCGCGCCAGTTTCCCTTGCGCGCACTTCCCAATGTAAAAAGCCACTACGCCATCATCGGCATGGCGGCAGTCAGTGACAATTATCCGCTTTATTTTGATGCCACCAATGAAAAGGGCCTGAGCATGGCAGGTTTAAATTTCCCGGGAAATGCGGTATATGCCGCACCCAAGGAAGGTGCGGACAATGTGCCCACGTTTGATTTTATCCCCTGGATTCTGGGACAATGCGCCAGCGTCACTCAGGCAGAAGCCCTGCTTTTGCGCACAAATCTGACAGATACACCCTTTAGCAGCGAAATTTCGCCCGCTCCGCTCCATTGGCTGCTGGCGGACCGGGAGTGTGCTCTGACCATTGAATCCATGAAGGACGGTATGCACATTTATAAGAATCCCATCGGTATTTTGACCAACAATCCGCCCTTTCCGTGGCAAATGGCAAATTTAGCCAACTATCGTGCGCTTTCCCCAAAAGAAACAAAAACCAATTTTGCACCGCACATCAGCCTCACGGCCCACAGTCATGGTATGGGTGCTGTGGGATTACCCGGTGATTTGTCCTCTGCATCCCGTTTTGTCCGTGTTGCTTTCACAAAGCTCAACTCCGTATCCGGCAGCAGGGAATCGGAGAGCATCAGCCAGTTTTTCCATATTCTTGGCACGGTGTCCAACACACGGGGCTGCGTACAGTTGAACGACGATCATTATGAGTTCACTCGATACACTTCCTGCTGCAATACAGATCGGTGCATCTACTATTACACCACTTATGAAAACAGCCAAATTACCGCCGTGGATCTTTACAGCGAGGACTACAACGGCTCACAGCTGATTTCTTATCCGCTCATCACCCAACAGAAAATTTATCGGCAAAATAAAAAAACGATCCGCAAATTACTTCACGGATCGTTTCAAAAATGATGGAATGAATTATTCTTTGCCGGTCCAGCAATAGGTGCAGACCCTTTCGGGATCTACACCAATGGCCTCCAGCATGCCCTCCAGGGACTGATAGCCCAAAGAATCAAAACCAAATTTTTCGCAAATGGCTTTCAGCATGCACTGACCGCGCTCGGTGTTGGCATCGGCGTATTCCTCCAGATGCTCCTGCCCCTCGTCGCCCTCCAGCTCCTGCACGACGCGGCGCGCCAGCAAGTCCATATCGGAGTTGCCGCGGGAGAAGTTCAGGTACTTGCAGCTGTACATGATGGGGGGGCAGGCGGAGCGCATATGCACTTCTTCTGCACCGGAATCATACAGGAAGTCAACGGTTTCCTGCAGCTGTGTACCGCGCACAATCGAATCATCCACAAAGAGCAGTTTCTTGCCCTGGATCAATTCCGGGACAGGAATCTGCTTCATTTTTGCCACCTGATGGCGTACTTCCTGATTCTTGGGCATAAAGGAACGGGGCCAGGTGGGGGTATACTTGACAAAGGGACGGGAAAGGGGCTTGCCGCTGCGGTTGGCGTAACCAATGGCGTGGGGCACGCCGGAATCGGGAACGCCGGCCACGGAATCTACCTTCGGCAGCCGACCATGCAGCACCTCGTCGCGCGCCATGATTTCGCCGTTGCGATAGCGCATCACTTCCACATTTTGTCCCTCGTAGTTGGAATTGGGATATCCATAATAGGTCCACAGGAAAGCGCAGATTTTCATATCCTTGCCGGCAGGGGAGATGGTTTCATATCCATCCGGCGTAATTTTTACGATTTCTCTGGGACCAAGCTCATAGGCATTGTCGTATCCGAGCTTGTGATAGGCAAAGGATTCAAAGGATACGCAATGCCCCGAATCGTTCTTGCCTACCAGCACCGGCAAACGGCCCAGCTTGTCACGCGCGGCAATAATTTCGCCCTGATCGGTCAGGATCAAAATTGTCATGGACCCCTTGATCACGTCCTGCGCATGCAGGATACCGTCCACCAGATTGTCTTTCTGGTTGATCAACGCAGCGGTCAGCTCCGTTGCATTGACTTTGCCGGAGCTCATAGCCATAAACTGATGTCCATGGTCGGAGAAATACTCCCGGATCAGCTCGTCGGCATTGTTGATGCAGCCGACCGTAGTGATGCCGTACAGACCGAGATGGGAACGCACCAGAAGCGGCTGCGGGTCAGTATCGCTGATGCAGCCGATACCGGCATTACCGCAAAACTCTGCCAGATCATTTTCGAATTTAGTGCGAAACGGGGAATTCTCAATGTTATGAATCTGGCGATGCCAGCCGCGTTCCTGATCATAAAACAACATACCGCCGCGAGAGGTGCCCAGATGGGAGTGATAGTCCACGCCAAAGAAAACATCCAGCACACAATCCCGGTGACAGGTTGCGCCAAAAAAACCACCCATGATAAATTATTTCCTTTCCTGCTTTTGGTAAACCGTAAAATTAGGCAAAAAACAGCTGGGAGAGGGTCATGGGATCGATATACTGGCCATCCTTGTAGACACGCATATTGCCGGAAGCGACCTCGTCGATCAGCATTACCTTGCCGTCTGCGTCATAACCAAACTCAAACTTGATGTCATACAGAACCAGACCCTTTTCCTTCAGATCGTCTGCAACGATCTGGGTGATCTTCTGGGTCATTTCCTTGATATCTTCATACTGCTGGTCTGTCATCACGCCCAGCGCAACCAGTGCGTCCTTGGTGACCAGAGGATCGCCCAGCTCATCGTTTTTAAAGGTGGTTTCCACATATGCAGGCAGGTCGGCACCCTCTTCAATGTACTGACCGTAGCGGCGCAGGAAGCTGCCAACAGCCTTGTGGCGGCAGATCACTTCCAGACCCTGACCGAATACCTTTGCGGGAAGAACCTCCATGGTTGTATCTTCGAGGTTTGCATTCACATAGTGGGTCTTGATGCCGGCTGCGTTGATTTTTTCAAAGAAATAGATGGACATTCTCAGATTGACATCGCCAACGCCCTCGATCGTCAGGCCGACAGAGTTTTCACCGGGATCAAACACGCCGTCCTTACCGGTGCAGTCATCCTTAAACTTCAGCAGATAGTTGCCATTTTCCAATGCATAAACATCCTTGGTCTTTCCGGTATAAACAAGATTCACAGTAAGTCCTCCAATTAAATAAATTTTGGCTCAATTTTAATGCATTTACGTTTTTTGCAATATTTTTATTGTATCTGAATTTTTTTACTTATACAACTGGAGAAATGCAAAAAATGTCACAAAAAAATATGCTGAAATGACGTTCCAAATGAAGAAATTGCATCATATGACAGTATATATGCATATTTTCCCCTTACCCGGTCCATGGCAGGCACGGGCACCCAGCCCATTTTTTCCACTGCGCATTCTTCTCGTTTTCATTGTGTGATTCTCAGGTGTAAAAATACACAGAACAATGGAGCGTTTTTTGCTGAAATGGAACTATTTGGCATGAATTGTTTGCTGTTTTCCAATAAATTTTGTTTATATTATATATATCATCTCAAATTGCAAAATTTTAAGTTTACAAGAAGACATTTTCTTGGTATTCTATTATACTGGAGATAACATTTTGAGTTACCATCAATTTTTATATTTTATATATAGAACAAGGAGTGATCCAGTATGAGTCGTATGGTCGGTACTGTTTCCAGAGGCCTGCGCGCACCCATCATTCGTCAGGGCGACGATCTGGCTGACATCGTTACATCTTCCATTTTGGAGGCCGCAGCAGACGACGGCTTCGAAATCCGTGATCGTGACGTGATCGCAATGACGGAAGCGATTGTCGCCCGTGCACAGGGCAACTACGCCAAGGTAGACGATATTGCCGCAGATGTGCGTGCCAAGTTCGGCGGTGAAGAAGTGGGCGTTATTTTCCCCATTCTCAGCCGCAACCGTTTTGCAATCTGCCTGCGCGGTATCGCATCCGGCGTAAAAAAGGTCGTTCTGATGCTGAGCTATCCCTCTGATGAAGTGGGCAACCATCTGATCAGCATGGATGCACTGGACGAAAAGGGCATCGATCCTTATAAAGATGTTTTGAGTGAAGAGAAGTACCGTGAGCTGTTTGGCTACGAAAAGCATCCCTTCACCGGTGTGGACTATGTGGAATATTACAAGACCCTGATTCAGGAAAGCGGCGCCGAAGCTGAAATCATTTTCGCAAATGATCCCCGTGCTGTTTTGGACTACACCAAAAATGTCCTGTCCTGCGATATCCACACCCGCGCACGCACCAAGCGCCTGCTGAAGGCCGCCGGCGCAGAGCGCGTATTCGGTCTGGATGAAATTATGACGGCTCCCATCAATGGCAGCGGCTATAATGAAAAGTACGGTTTGCTGGGCAGCAACAAGTCCACCGAGGATCAGGTGAAGCTCTTCCCCAGAGACTGTCAGGATCTGGTGGTGGAAATCCAGAAGCGTCTTTTGGAAAAGACCGGCAAGCATGTGGAAGTCATGGTTTATGGCGACGGCGCGTTCAAAGACCCTGTCGGAAAGATCTGGGAGCTGGCTGACCCTGTTGTTTCCCCGGCATACACCGCAGGTTTGGAGGGCACGCCCAACGAGCTGAAGCTGAAGTATCTTGCCGACAACGATTTTGCACATCTCTCCGGTGATGCGCTGAAGGAAGCCATCAAGGAAGAGATTCACAAGAAGGATGACAATCTGGTCGGTCAGATGGTTTCCGAGGGCACAACACCGCGCCGCCTTACCGACTTGATCGGCTCCCTGTGCGATTTGACTTCCGGCTCCGGTGATAAGGGTACGCCCATTGTTTATATCCAGGGCTACTTCGATAACTATACCACGGAATAATTTCAAGATGATTTCAATAAAAAAACCTGCACCACAGCGGTGCAGGTTTTTATTTTGCCGTTACTGATGGACCCAGATGGGAAGAGCTTCAAAACTCTTCGTTTTTCCCTGATAGGGAAAGGTAATTTTACAGGAATAGAGCATCGGTACTGCGGAACTGTCACGGGAGCCGTATTTATGATCGCCCACCAATGGAAATCCACGGCTTGCAAACTGCACACGGATTTGATGGCTGCGCCCGGTATGCAGCCGAATGCGCACAAGGGAAGTTTCTTCTTCTGTGGCAAGGCGCTGAAACTCCAGCCGTGCTTTTTTGACGCCGCCGCGTATCCGCTTTACAACAAATACTTTATTTTTTCTGGAATCTTTCCACAAAAGATCTTCCCAGTCGCCGCACTTCGGTGGTGTGCCGTGTACCCTTGCCACATATTCTTTTACCATTGTACCTTCCTGGATGGCACGGGACAGGGCGGCGGCAGCGGTTTTTGTGCGTGCGTAAACCATCACACCGCCTACATTCAAATCAAGGCGATGCACTGTATAAATTGCACCGCCTAAATCTTCCTGCAACGCCGCAGGCACCTGCGTCTCGGCATCCAACCCCACGGGCTTGAGACAAACGGCGATGTTTTTGTCAGAATATAGAAGTTCCACGAGCAATCCTCCCGAAATAAAAATAGCCTAATTGCAGCATAGCTATCATACAATACAGGGATGTCCATTGCAAGCTATGTTCCGGCAGGCTGCTGTTTTTGGCAGTCCTTGACAGTTTCCTGCAACATGGGTATCATGACACTATACTAGATAGGAGGGAATCTCATGCTTTCCAAAAAGTATATTCTGACAGGCGCGCTGGCAATCGTATTGGCTGCTTTCGCTTTGGCCGGCTGCGCACACAACAGCAGCTATATAATGCCTTCCGGTGAAGACGGCACATCTGCCTCAGAAAATGTACCGCCACCCTATACCGGTCCCATCAATCCCTTAACAGGGCTTCCGCTGGAAAGGGGTTCGGTGAACGATCGTCCGATTGCCGTTATGCTGAACAATTTAAAAAAAGCCACACCCCAAAAGGGGGTTTCTCAGGCGGATATTATTTATGAAGTTCCTGCCGAGGGCGGCATTACCCGCATGCTCGCTGTATATCAAAATGCAGAGAATGCAGGGGAGATTGGATCAGTGCGATCTTCACGTCCTTATTATCTGGAACTGGCACTGGGACACGATGCCATCTACCTTCATGCCGGCGGCAGTCCTGATGCATATGAAAAAATCAAGGCCTGGAATGTTACCGCTTTGGACTGTGTGAGAGGCCCTTATGAAGGTTCTCTGTTCTGGCGCGATGCCCAGCGCCGCAGAACCATGGGGTATGAGCACAGCGTGCTCACCTCCGGCACTGCCATTGCCGACTATTTTCCCACATACTCTTTCCGCAAGACCCACGAGAATGGATATACTTATAATATGACTTTTAAAGAGGACGGCACACCGGAAGAAGGGCAGCTTGCCCAAACTGTCACGGTACCCTTTTCTCACTATAAAACAGGTTCCTTTCAGTATGATGAGCAGCGTGCCTGCTATCTTGTATCGCAATATAATGCACCCTATGTGGATGGGAATACCGGCGAGCAGGTGGGTGTGGACAACCTGTTGATTTTGAAAACAGCCTGTGAAGTGATTCCCGGAGACGACCATGGCCGTCTCACGGTCAATCTAACCTCCGGTAAAGGATTTTACGCCTGCGGCGGGAAATACATTCCCATCACCTGGCAAAAGCGCGGCCGAAATCAGCCCCTGTATTATTACACTACAGATGGCCGGCAGATCTCTTTGCAGCAAGGCAGCAGCTACGTGTGCATTGTGCCCATCAGCAGCGAGGTTACATTTTCCTGAAACCCATGAAAAAATTTTGCAGCGATACCGTATTCATGCGGTATCGCTGTTTTTTTCAGCATAATCCATGTCTTTTTCTCATAGACTGAAACAGTAAGAGGCAGGGAGTGTTGTTTTTTGAAAGGAAACATCGAGGAGCGTGCGATTACGCTTGCTCAATACATTATAGAGAATCGGGCCACTGTCCGCGCCGCCGCTAAACAATTCGGCATCAGTAAGTCTACCGTACATATGGTAATATATTAATGGAACGGTTTAATTGCAAGCTCACCCAGTTATTTTTCAGATTGTGAAGAATCTTATATTGTTCAACAAGACTCACTGCCGAAGACCACCGGCAGTGAGTCTTTCTTTTTTACTAAAATAATCAATCGGCGTGATTGCAAAACTCAAATATAAATTGATTTTCAAGACAGCTCATAATATAATCAATATGGATACAAATATGCGTTCAGAAACCAAGCAGGAGGTATAAAATGGCTGTCTGCTATAACAAATTATGGAAAATTTTAATTGATAAACATATGAGCAAAACGCAGCTGATCAAGGAAGCAAAAATCAGTACCAATGCCATGGCACGATTAGGAAAAAATGAGGATGTTCGTGTGGAGGTACTTGTAAAAATTTGCAGTGTTTTGGGATGTACAATAGATGATATTATGGAAATCATTCCAGAAAAAAAGGAGAATGGAAATGGCTGATATAAAGAAAGAGCAGGAACGGGACGAGCTGCACCGTGCGATTTGGGCAATTGCTGACGAATTGCGTGGCAGCATTGATGGCTGGGATTTTAAGTCCTATGTGCTGGGCATGATGTTTTACCGCTACATCTCGGAGAACCTGACCAACTATCTGAACGCCGACGAGATGGAGGCCGGTAACGAGGACTTCAACTACGCCGATCTCTCTGATGAGGATGCGGAGATGGCCCGTGAGGACATGGTGCAGACCAAGGGCTTTTTCATTCTTCCCTCTGAGCTTTTCTGCAATGTGCGGAAAAATGCCGCCCACGACGAAAATCTGAATATGACGCTGGAAGCTGCGTTCCGCCATATTGAGGAATCCGCAAAGGGCAGCGAGAGCGAGGATAACTTCTCCGGTCTGTTCGATGATATTGATGTGAACAGCAACAAGCTGGGTGCGACCGTTGCCAAGCGCAACGCCAAGTTGGTCAAGCTGATGGACGGCGTGGCTGACATGAGACTGGGCAACTATCAGGACAACAGCATTGACGCCTTCGGTGATGCCTATGAATATCTCATGGGTATGTACGCCTCCAATGCAGGCAAGTCCGGCGGCGAGTTCTTCACTCCGCAGGAGGTGTCTGAGCTGTTGACTCGGATTGCCGTGGTGGGCAAAACGGAAGTCAACAAGGTTTATGACCCTGCTTGCGGTTCCGGCTCTCTGCTGCTGCAAGCTGCCAAGATTCTGGGAAAGGAGAATGTGCGTCAGGGCTTCTTTGGTCAGGAGATCAACTTGACTACTTACAACCTGTGCCGAATCAATATGTTCCTCCATGATATTGGCTATGATAAATTTGACATTGCCCATGAGGATACCCTGATGACCCCCCAGCACTGGGATGATGAACCCTTCGAGGTCATCGTTTCCAATCCTCCGTATTCCATTAAGTGGGAGGGCGATGATAACCCGGTGCTCATCAACGATCCCCGTTTCTCTCCTGCCGGAGTACTTGCGCCGAAATCGAAAGCCGATCTTGCATTTATCATGCACGCTTTGGCATGGCTGGCGACCAACGGCACCGCCTCCATCGTCTGCTTCCCCGGCATCATGTACCGTGGCGGTGCAGAAAAGAAGATCCGCCAGTATCTCATTGATAACAACTTCATCGACTGCGTGATCCAGCTGCCCGGCAACCTGTTCTATGGCACCTCCATCGCTACCTGCATCATGGTGCTGAAAAAGAACAAGCAGGACAACAGCACCCTGTTCATCGACGCCTCCAGGGAGTTTGTGAAGGTCACAAACAACAATAAGCTGACCGAGGAAAACATCAGCAAGATCGTGGCTGAATTTGCGTCACGGGAGGATGTGGACTACTTTGCCCGCTGTGTTTCTTGGGACGAGATCAAAGAACAGGACTATAACCTGTCCGTCAGCACCTATGTGGAGCAGGAGGACACACGGGAAGTCATTGATATTACGAAACTCAACGCTGAGATTAAGGACATCGTTGCCCGTGAGCAGATTCTGCGAGATGAGATTGATAAGATCGTGGCAGAAATCGAGGGCTGAGATATGAGCAGATTAGAAGAACTGATTCAGGAGCTTTGCCCCGATGGGGTGGAATATAAGAACTTAGAGAACATTTTGACAATAAAAAATGGAAGAGATTACAAGCATCTAACAGAAGGTGTTGTTCCCGTCTATGGTTCTGGTGGAATTATGACATATGTTAATCAAGCGATATATGATAAACCGTCTGTGCTTATTCCTCGAAAAGGGTCTCTTGATAAACTATACTATGTAGATGTTCCATTTTGGAATGTCGATACCATATTTTACACAGATATCAACCTAACTGTTGCCTTGCCTAAATATGTTTATTATTATTTGCAAAGTCAACATCTAGAACGGCTTAATAAAGCCGGAGGAGTCCCCAGCCTTACACAAGCTGTGCTAAACAAGGTTAAAATTCCCGTTCCCCCTCTGCCTGTACAGGCTGAAATTGTCCGTATTTTGGACAATTTCACGGAACTGACGGCGGAACTGACGGCGGAACTGACGGCGAGAAAGAAGCAGTATGAGTATTATAGGGATAAACTGCTAACCGTTGATAACAATGTTGAACATGTTACTATTGGTGATGTTGCAACTGTAACAAAATTGGCGGGATTTGAATTTACCAAATATGTAAAATATACAGAGACTGGAAATATTATAGCCTTAAGAGGATTGAATGTTAAAGCTGGAAAACTTGATTTGATGGATGTGAAATATATTGATGGTAGCGATTTATCTAAATTAACTAGAAGCAAACTTCATGTCGGTGACATGCTGTTTACTTATGTGGGTACCATCGGTCAAGTTGCACTTGTTGACGAAGAAGATAAATACTATTTAGCTCCCAATGTTGCGCTTATTCGCTCTACTGACGAGCAACTTTTGCCTCAATTTATGAGATATTATTTTCAGAGTGGGGAGTTCTGGAAAACACAGATAAACCGTCTGTTACAATCGTCCTCTATGCAGAATATACCTATGGAGAAAATTCGGAAATTTATTATCCCCCTCCCCCCTCTTTCTGAGCAAGAACGCATTGTCTCCATCCTCGACCGCTTCGACACCCTTTGCAATGACCTGACTTCCGGTCTGCCTGCCGAAATCGAAGCCCGCCAGAAGCAATACGAATACTACCGAGACAAGCTGCTGAGCTTTCAGGAGGTGAAAGGCTCATGAGTACCTACAACATCGTGCTTTCTACCAGTGAAAGCACCGTCGTAACTGAATATGAACCCCAGACCAAGCGCTCCGATGCATACCAGAGCGAGGCGGCGTTGGAATCTGCCTTCATCAAAATGCTGACCGAGCAGGGCTATGAGCATATCACCATTCATGATGAAGCAGGTCTGGTAGAGAATCTCCGTCGACAGCTGGAACGGCTCAATCAGTTTCGCTTTACGGACAAGGAGTGGGACCGTTTTTTCAAGGATAAGATTGCCAATCAGAACGAAGGTATCGTTGAAAAGACCCGTAAAATGCAGGAGGATCATGTCCAGAACCTGATTCGGGAGGACGGTACCACCATGAACATCTCCCTGATTGACAAGAAAAACATCCACAACAACCGCTTGCAGGTCATCAATCAGTATGAGATGGGACAAGCAGAGGGCGCCAAGTACGACAACCGCTATGATGTGACCATCCTGGTCAACGGTCTGCCCCTTGTCCATGTGGAGCTGAAACGCCGTGGCGTGGCTCTGAAAGAGGCTTTCAACCAGATCAACCGCTATCAGCGGGACAGCTTCTGGGCCGGGTCTGGGCTCTATGAGTATGTCCAGATCTTCGTGATCTCCAACGGTACCCACACCAAATATTATTCTAATACCACCCGGTTCAGCCACATCAAGGAGAACGAAGGTAGCCAACGCAGCCGCAGCAAAAAGACATCCAACAGCTTTGAGTTCACCAGCTTCTGGGCGGACGCAAACAACCATACTATTCCTGATCTTGTGGACTTCACCAAGACTTTTTTTGCCAAACACACCCTGCTGAACATCCTGACAAGGTACTGCGTATTCACCTCTGAGGAACTGCTGCTGGTCATGCGACCCTATCAGATTGTAGCGACTGAGCGAATTCTGAACCGCATTGAGGTATCCACCAACTACAAAAAGATGGGTACGCTGGAAGCCGGTGGCTACATCTGGCACACCACCGGCAGCGGCAAGACCCTGACCTCTTTTAAGACGGCCCAGCTTGCCACCAGACTGCCCTACATCGACAAGGTGCTGTTCGTGGTGGACCGTAAGGATCTGGACTACCAGACCATCAAGGAATACGATCGCTTTGAAAAGGGGGCAGCCAACGGAAACAAGAGCACGGCGGTCTTGCAGCGTCAGCTGGAGGACACCACCTCGAAGATCATCGTGACCACCATCCAGAAGTTGGATGTGTTCATCACCAAGAATCCCCAGCATCCCATTCGGGACAAGCACATTGTTCTGGTGTTTGATGAATGTCACCGCAGCCAGTTCGGAGATATGCACAGCCGTATTGTGGGCGGCATCATCAAAAAAGGCGAAAAGGTTATCAAGGTGGATCGTTACTTCAAGAACTACCATATTTTCGGCTTCACCGGAACCCCGATTTTCTCCGTCAATGCCGGCACCGGGCGCAACCCAAACCTTCGGACCACCGCCCAGGCCTTTGGTGATAAGCTCCATACTTACACGATTGTGGATGCGATCAACGACGGAAATGTGCTGCCCTTCCGCATCGACTACATTGATACGGTGAAGCAGAAGGATGGTCGAAAGGATAAGCAGGTAAAGGGCATCGACACGGAAGAAGCTCTGTCTGCACCGGAGCGGATCACAGAAGTTTCCAAGTATATTCTGGAACACTTCAACCAAAAGACCGTCCGTAATTCTTATTACAGCCTCAAGGGTCAGCGGGTAAACGGATTCAACTCCATGTTTGCTGTTAGCTCCATCCCTGTATGCAAGAAATATTATCTGGAACTGAAAAAGCAGATTGCCGAACAGCACCGAGATCTGACCATTGCCACGATTTTCTCCTTTGCTCCCAACGAGGAGGACAGTGCAGACGGCATTCTGGACAACGAGAGCTTTGACACGGACGGTTTGGATCAGAACTCCCGTGACTTTTTGGAAATGGCCATTGATGATTACAACAAGAAGTTTAAGGCCAACTTCGACACCTCCAGCAAGGGCTTTCAGGACTATTACAAGGATCTCTCGGACAAGGTGAAAAAGCGCCAGGTAGATCTGTTAATCGTGGTCAATATGTTCCTCACCGGCTTCGACGCTACCACTCTCAATACTCTGTGGGTTGATAAAAACTTGAAAATGCACGGCTTGATTCAGGCGTTTTCCAGAACGAACCGCATTCTGAACTCCGTCAAGACCTTTGGCAATATCGTCTGTTTCCGCAATCTGGAACAGGAAACCAATGATGCCATTGCTCTGTTCGGTGACAAGGATGCAAATGGTATTGTTCTCCTCAAATCTTATGAGGATTATTACTTTGGCTGCACCGATGATAAAGGCAGAGATTTACCAGGCTATGAGGATCGAGTGGAAGAACTGCTGCATCGTTTCCCTTTGGGTCAGCCCATCATTGGCGAGCAGAACGAAAAGGATTTCATTGTCCTATTCGGCAATATCCTTCGCCTCCGCAATATCCTGTCAGCCTTTGACCGCTTTGCTGGGAATGAGCTTCTGGCACCCATTGACTTCCAGGACTACACCGGTATGTATCATGACCTCCATGAGAAATACAAGCGTCCCGATGGTGAGAAAGACAGTATTCTGGACGACGTTGTCTTTGAAATGGAGCTGGTCAGGCAGGTAGAGGTCAACATCGACTACATTCTCATGCTGGTGGCCAAGTATCACGATGGCAACTGTGAGGACAAGGAAATTCTGGTGGCAATCGATAAGGCGATCAAGTCCAGCTTGCAGCTTCGCTCTAAAAAGGAACTCATTGAGCACTTCATTGATACCATCAATACCAGTACGGACGTCAATTCCGATTGGGCCAAATTCGTCCGTGAGCAGCGAGAAACAGATATTGCAGAGCTGATTCAGACCGAGAAGCTGAAGCCGGAAGAAACCAGAAAATTTGTGGATAACGCTTTCCGTGATGGTGTTCTGAAAACCACGGGAACTGATGTAGATCAGATCTTGCCGCCTGTCTCCCGTTTCAGCGGTGGTGGTAAGCGAGTGCAAAAGAAGCAGACCGTCATTGAAAAGCTGAAAGCATTTTTTGAGAAGTATTTTGGACTGCTAAGTACGGATGACCGGATTATAAAATAACTGTAATCTATACACAGACTCTACTGCACCCAATCTTTGCCTCATACACAGCTGCATGATTCTCATAGACCACAAACATATCTACAGGAAGGTTTGTCTCTGTACTTTTAAAGACAGGCTCTTCATAGAAGAATTCATCCACATTGATATTCATTTTTTTAATTCCTTTCAATACGATATTTGAAAGCAAAAAAGCGCAGTACAGGTCATACTCCTATACTACGCGAGAATATCATAGTCCATTGTTGCGCCAAGCATCGAAAAAGCGTATATTAATCCTGTCGGCGCGGGGAATCCCGTTGTATAGATAGAAAGCTTAACCTCAATAAATAGATACATTCGGAAAAATGGGTCACATCCAGAGTTGACAGCATATTCAATGCGTGGTATTATCCCCCATAAATTACGAAGTATGATTAACCAAACGAAGACATTTGCGAAAAAGACAGTTATTCCATTTCATGGGTATAACTGTCTTTTTTTATATTTATATTTTCATATCCCCGCGCTCCATCGCTGGAAAATTATTTAAATCGAATTTTCTGATTTTTAATATAGGAGGTGATGTGTATGCTGTATTTTTTAATTTTTTCTTATAATGTTTTTAATCAGCATACTTGTCCTTTGATGTACGCCTCTAGCGATGAGATTCCAAGCTGTATAAGCGTTGGTTGATATGTGTAATTCTGAGCGTAATAGCTCTCGCTCAAAAGTAGGAAGTATAGATATTGTGGAAGAACCTCTGAATTTTCAGAAGGTATTTTTCAAGAAGGTAACGGAGAAACGTAAGGAACTAAACATCTTTCAAGAAGAACTTGCACAACGTGCCGAGGTATCTGTAGATACTATCAAGCGCTATGAGCGTGATGTGGCAAAAAATATCTACTTTAATACAGCTTGCCGCATTGCTGCAGCGTTGAAGATAGCCTTGGGATCTTGGCTTCCAGCAGCTTATTTCGAAAATCCTGTTTTAATTAATTATGCTATTCAGCATTTAGAATCAATTTCTACAGATGTTCATAAAATGCGTGAGCTTTTGGAAAATGAAGTGGAAAGATAATTTTTTTCAATAAATAGTGAAAGGGTTACACTTTAAGGTGTAACCTCTTCACTGGTGCAGTGTATCATTTGAGATTATACTGAGAGTAGATCATGATCAGAATGGCTGTGGGTCGATCATCCCACAACAATTTTATCAAATTTAAGGAGGAAAACTCTATGAAACTGAATGAACTTATTATTGACCCTAAGAGCCTGGGCAACAAGCTTTGGCTTGTGGATGTAGGTCTTGCTTATGTGTATGCCAATGGACAGCGCACGGATGCTATCTCCGGTTATCGCTATACCATCGCCCTTCCTGAAAAGGGTCTGGATAAAATTAATATCAAGATTGACGGCGATCAGCGGATGGATTCGCCTAATGGATATACGGAGGTTCGTTTTGATGGACTTGAGGTGTTTTTGCAGTGATCTCGCGGCGATTACATTGTTGCGGGTCGTGCCACAGGCATCCATTCTGTAAACAGTAAAAATTAATGCATGGGCGGCGGTGGCGGCAGCGCCGCCGTTGCCATAAGGGTTAGTATTACCCTTATGGCAACCATGTAGCATGTAGCACAACAAAGGAGGTTATTATGAATAATAATGCGATCTTCCGTCCGAAAAGGAGGAAGAGGCACCAGAAATGTTCAAGCTTATTCAAAATCTCCGGGCAGGTGAACCCATTATGGAGATTTTAGAGGAAAATCCTAAGCTGGCATTTAAAATCCGTGATATCGAGGTGTTGCGCCAAACGATTTTAGCAGAGAAGTACAGTGTGGAACTCCGGCATGTGGATGTGAGCTATATTTACGGAAGCACCGGAACGGGCAAGACCTGGGGTATCTTCAAGCAGAATGAGGCCAAAGAAATTTTCCGCATTACCAACTATAACGGAGGAAACGGTGTCCGCTTTGATGCTTATCACTGTCAGGATATTCTGGTGTTTGAGGAATTTCATGGGCAGATTCCCATTGCGGATATGCTGAATTATTTGTAGTTCTGGGAACTCCCTCAAACAGTGCGGTAACTAGAGAGGAACTGCTGAAAACAGGGCTTGTAAACAACGCAGGAGAAGTCCCCGTTCTGATTTCTAAGAAAAACGATCCGGAAAATTCCAGATTGATGATTTTAGAATTTGATCCTTGCGGAATACCACTGAGCGAATGGGAAGATAAGCAAGCACACATCGAGGCTGCATTGAATATTACCATTGCAAAGATATTCTGGCGTAACGGGAAGAAAATCATTTGCGTTTATGCTGTCCCTGCAAAGGATGACTTTGCAGAAATACTCCCTTGGAAAGAAGAATATCTTTCTTCGCGGAACTTTACATTAGTGCTTGGTGAAAGCATGATCGGAACTGTAACTGTCAGTCTGACACGCACCCCGCATATCTTGTTGGGCGGCTCTGCCGGCAGTGGGAAAAGTGTGCTGCTGAAATTGATGCTGATGCAGGCGTTGAAAAAGGGTGCAAATGTATATATTGCGGATTTTAAGGGAGGTGTGGATTTTCCACCTATTTGGCATCAAAAATGCCGGATGTGCTTTGAGGAGCAGGATTTGCTGGATCTGCTGAGCAAACTTGCAGACGAATTGCAGCATTGCAAGGAATTGTTTAGCATGATCGGATGCCAATATTCTGCCGGGTCAAATCAAGAACAATATGGATTGCTGCATCTGCGGCAGGGCGGATAACGTGCTGTCCCGGATCATTCTGGACAATACCGCTGCTGCAGATATGATCCCCAAAGATACCAGCGGACGATTTCTCCTTCAGGATGGAACAATATTTCGGGCCTATTGGTTTGAGGAATCCACACTACGGACAGGCCACAGCTAATGGTCCTCAGCTATTTTACCAAGATAGGCATATCTGTGCATCCTGCATCATAGGATAAAACACAGAACAGGGAGGTGGTCAAGCCATTGAAAAAAGTAAAACTGAATTATCGGTTTCACAATCCGAATACGGTGGAGACCACCGCCGATTACATAGCGAAGATTTTTGTAGAGTCAAATCGCAGAAAAGTGGAATCTCTTCTGAGCCATCATCAAACTGTCCAAAAAGAATCCATACAAAAAGAGGATCCTGCGCTTGTACATACGCCGGATAAGGAAGTCATTTAGAAAACACGAAAATGTTTCATCCGGCAATGCAAGGCGATACAAAAAAGAATTCCCAGAAAGGTTCAAATCAGAATAAACTTAACAGTCAGGCTCTGAGAGGACACTCAGGGTCTTTGTTTATCAAATTTTGAAAAGCATCTTGACTGCCGAGAACTACAGATGTAGTATATGTGTAGATACTACAGATGTAGGAGGCGACGAGATGAAGTTATCCGAAAGAGAATGGACGGTTCTGGATGCCCTCTGGAAAACGGGAGAAGCAGAACTGGGAGCGATCGTAGAGATGCTCCTGCCTGCTACAGGCTGGAACCGCAACACTGTCCTGACATACCTGACCCGCATGGAAGCCAAAGGATTGGTGACCATTAAAAAAGATGCAGCACCCCACAGGTATCTGGCCAGCCTGAATCGAGAAGACTGTCAGGCGCAGGCTCGTCAGAGTTTTTTGAAGCGGGTGTACAGAGGTTCTGCCAGCGATATGATTGCAGCATTTCTCAAGGAAGAGCCCATATCACAAGAGGATCGGGATCATCTGCGGAAGCTGCTGGATGAAATGGAGGTGTAATCTATGAGAGATATATGGGCATTTCTCATAGTCACGCTGACTGTCTCGGGTGTTGCTGCGGTTTTGCTGATTGTGAAATGGCTTCTGAAGGATAAGCTTTCTCCCAGATGGCAGTTTTCTGCGTGGCTGGTGGTATTGCTGGCAGCTTTGATTCCGGTTGGCAGCAGGTATATTCTTTTTGATTGGCCGCTGGTGGTGGAAGCAGTCAAATCCCTGCTAACCGGGGATTATGCCGTAACCAAAATCCTTGCATCGGTCCCCATGCTGCCGGAAGCTGCCCCCAGCAGTGCAGCAGATTGGATTTTTGTGATTTATTTTGCAGGTGCAGTTCTGCTGTTTGCCCACTATGTTTTTTCCTATGTCAGACTTCGCTTTTTCCTGAAAAAAGGGGAAACGCCAGCGGATGCCATTAAGACGCAAATAAAACAGGTAGAGGAAACATATGGACTTCAATGCTGCAAAGCAGTCATGGTTCCAAATCTTGAATCTGCATTTGTCTGCGGATTGTTTCGCCCAATTCTGGTCCTGCCGGAGGATCGGGACACCAATGAAAAAGTTTTGCTCCATGAGATGCTGCACTTAAAATACTGGGATGTGACCTGGGGCTGGGTGATTTGCCTGTTTCGCTGTATCCATTGGTGCAATCCATTCCTTTGGTACTGTGCCAATCGGGTGGGCAATGATCTGGAATCGCTCTGCGATCAGCGTGTGCTGGAACGGCTGGAGGGCGAACAGCGGAGGGAATACGGACGGATTCTGCTTTCTATGGCCAACGAAAAATATGCCCGGGCTCCGGGTACTTCTTCTGCAGCCAATGGCGGAAAAAATATCCGTCAACGCATTGAAGCAATTGCCCGGTTTAAACGGTATCCCGAGGGCATGACGCTGGTTTCCGTCTGTGTTCTGATTGTACTGATGAATCCCATAGCCTATGGATGGGATGCGAGAAGCTTGGAGTACCATGGTGCGATTCAGATGCAATCTGCCCTTGCGGCGGCCCGTTTGACAGACTGCACCACCCTTGCAGGCGCGGCGGACTGCTATGGAAAAGCGCTGCTGCGCAATGAGCGCGTTTACCGCATTCTCTGCGCAAACGATCAGGAGCGGGAAGAGATCGCCGCGGAAATGGTACGGCGATCGCAACAAGACATGCCGCCCCGCTGGGACAGCGGCATGCCTAAATCTCTCGATCCCTCAGAAGGCTACTTTGTCTATAATCTGCAGCAAAAGAGTCAGGAGCACTATGAAGCGCTCATGGCATTCCATTCCGGAGATCCAACGCAGACGAAAGAAACGATGGTCATTTATTCCCAAAAGGTTGCTTTCCGAAAAGAGAACGGAAGATGGATTACAGAACCTTTGGAGGAAATGCACCGTCTGGAGCTGACGGACGTAAACCTGCGCTGGAATTGCAGGGCACTGCCTGCCTACAGACTCGTGGCAGAGGCAGAGGACTTCCGGCTGACGCTGAACTTTCAGAAGAATTTTGAGGTAGACAATTGGGTGCAATCCTCCGAAAACGGGCCTATTTTTTCTGCCAGTACTCACTTTAATCTGCAGCCGGATCCAAATGCAGAATTTGATGCTGTCTATCAATTCAGCTGGGCGACCCTTACTTATGTGGGAGAAGATATGGACGCTGTCCATCAGGTGGGAATATCCTATGCTCCCTGGCCCGAAAATCAGGAGCGGCCGCAGCTGAATGCTCCCGGAGCAGAAACCGGTGCGTGTAGCAGCAGCGATGGCGCTTGCTGGGCCAATGAAATATTACAGAAAGGACGCGATCCGGTCATAGATCTGGGCGGAGGCGGATACAACGGACCTTTTGATGCTTCGAGTCTGACCATGCCGCAGCGCTATGCTGCAGACCTTTACATTAACGGAAAACTGGCTGCACAGTTGACCGTCTTACCGGAGGAGGAAGGAATATGAGCGAAAGAGAAAAACTCTATACCGGCGTGTCCAGAGCGGCATGGGGCTGCTTCTTTCTGTACTTGAATGTAAACCTTAACAGCATCAATCTTCTGCCGAATTTCGTTGGCTATCTGCTGTTCCTGTCTGCAATTTCCCTTCTCAAGGAGCAGGTCAGAGACCTCGGACTGCTGCGCCCCCTTGGCATCTTGCTGGTAGTCTGGACGGCGGCAGAATGGGCGCTGACCATCATGGGGATTCCGCTGGGAGCGGTTGCACCTGTGCTCGCTCTCATTGTGGCGGCAATCAGCCTGTATTTCATTTTTCAGCTGTTTACAGACCTGGCGGTTCTGGCAAAAACCTATCAGAACCAGTGGGAGAACTACGATCAGAAGCTCATCAAATGGCGTACTGTCCAGGTGCTTTTGAGTATGTTCCTGTATCTGCCGATTCTCAGATGGGCAGTGGGAACGGATTGGGAACTGTGGATTGCAATTCCTCTGGTAGTCGTCAGCTTCATCACCGGCATCCGGCTGATGACCCTGCTCTTTTCCATGCGCAAATTATTTGCTGCCAAGCAAACGGAATAGTGCTGTGATCCGTGGATGTTTCGCTGGTGCCGGGATCTGAAAAATACGATCCGCAATGTGGTGCTTGAAACTCTTGCTGTGCAGGCAATCGAAGGTACGGTGCAGCCCCTCTTTTGGGCTGCACCGTACCTTTTCAAAAACTTTCTTATGAGGGGCAGGCTTTTGCGGAATCCTCGTTTGTATCCCTTGCAAGTTGATTTCTAGTTTTATATAATAGATATACAAGAGCGATTTGGACATGTCAGGGGGTATTTTTGTGAAAATTGCCGCATATTGCCGTGTATCTACCGAAAAAGAAGACCAGTTGAATAGTCTTGAAGCGCAAAAGAAATTTTTTCAAGAGTACACTGTGCGCACCGGCGATACTTTGGTGCGCCTATATGCAGACGAAGGAATTTCCGGCACCAAAACCAAAAACCGGAAAGAATTTTTGCACTTAATGCGGGATGCCGAGCACAACCTCTTTGATATGGTGGTGGTCAAAGACATTTCTCGCTTTGCCAGAAATACCGTTGATTTGCTTCAAAATGTGCGGAAATTAAAAGCCTTAGGGATTGAAACCCTGTTCCTTACGGCTAATATGACATCGATGGGCAACAGTGAGTTTGTCCTGACCATCTTCGGCGCACTTGCGCAGGAAGAAAGCGCCAACACCTCCAAACGCGTAAAGTTCGGGAAAAAAATAAACGCAGAAAAAGGTCGTGTTCCAAACATTGTGTATGGCTATAACAAAACTGCCGGGGATTACTTCCGTTTGACGATCAATGAAGAAGAGGCCGCTGTCATCCGGCAGATTTATCAGTGGTATATCGAAGAAGGGTATGGCACTGCCAAAATTGCCATCATGCTCAACGAGCGCGGGCTGAAAACCAAGCGAAACTGCAACTGGAACGCAAACGGTGTGGCTAGAATTCTAACCAATGAACTGTATACGGGCAAAATCATTAACGGAAAAGAAGAAGTAAGTGATTTTCTCACCGGCACTCGCATAGAAAAAAGCGCTGATGAATGGTTGGTGACTGATCGATCAGAACTGCAGATTATTGACCCCGAAGTTCAGAATCAAGCAAGAGAGATTATGCAGTCTCGCGGAAACAGTTTCAAACTGGATCGGAAACGAGAGAGCAATAAATATCTTTTCTCTACCCTGATCAAATGCAAAGAGTGCGGATGGTCTTTCCGCCGCACAGTCCGCACCTACAAAAATACCTATATCCGCTGGGTCTGCTCCGGCCACAACGGTCGGGGCGCCGATAGCTGCCCCAATGCAATTGCTGTGGACGAGAACGAGCTGATTGCGGTTTTGGAGGCATACTTTGCCAATATTTTAAAAGCAAAGAAAAATATCATTCGCTATGTCGTCGGCGAATTCAACCGTACCTATAAGGCGAAAAGCGAAAATAGATCATACGAAAAAGAACTTCGGGACAAGCTGTCCAAGATGGAAAAGACCCGCCAGAAATACATGGATATGTATACGGATGATCTGATTTCCCGTGAGGAACTGAACACTAAAATCGGTTGGATGCGTAAAGAAATGGAGCACATGGAAAATGATCTGCATCTGATCGAATTAAACATCGAGAAAAGCGACCAGCTGGAAGAATTGATTCAATGCACATTTTCCACCATCGAAACTATTGCAGATGTACGCACTATGAGCAATGCGCAGCTGAAAAAAATTATTAAAAAAATTGAAGTGGATAAAGATGGGAATGTCGATATCTATCTCCGGCTGCTGGGTGATTTAGGCTTAGATGACGAAGTTTTGGTGCAGCTGAACAATGATGTGATAAATTTGGATCAGGCCGCCGGAGAAGCGTTCGATTTATCCACTACCGTACATAAAGATCTTTCTGATCGCTTACCGAAATTTAATCGCACGCTCTATTTGCAGGTGAAGGAAGTGCTGGATGTCAACAAGGCACAGCGCCATATTCGAGGTGGGCTGGCCACGAAGGAAAAATATCTCCATCAGGCACAGGAAGCTGCCCGGCATCGCTAAAAAACGTGGGAACCTGTTTTTCTGTACAGATTCCCACGTTTTTCGGTTTTCGCTATTTTGACTGCAACGGCGCACAACAGGTGCACTTGCCATTTGGCAAAATCACTTTTGTCGAAGGAAGGAGCTTTCTGTTTTTGCTGCCACAGATCTGTATATGCTTTTTCTATCAAAACGTGCCCTCCTAAAAGAGGGCACGTTTTCTATGCTTATAATACCAAGCCAGCTGGTTTTACTGATCTTCTGCATGGCGCGGAAATTCGGAGACGACTTGAAATCCGCGCGCCAATGCCGCCTGAATATCGGCCATATGCTGTCGGCGCAGGTTATTAGCCTTTGCCAGTTTCTTGCCGGCATTCGTAACAGCATATTGTGGAGGGAGCTGATTGAGCGCATAAGCCACGGTATCGGCATGACAGCGCTCACAGGTGCAGCAATCTGCCAGCGGCGCGCACTTTTCGTAAACCTCTTCCACAAGATCTTCCATCACATTATGATAGGATTTCATATTATGCCTCCTCTCCCGTTGCTTTCAAATCAATCATACGCTTCTCCCTGCTAAATTGTCAAGAAATCGCCCATAAATAGTTTCCTTATTTTCTAAAATGATTCAAATAAAAAAATACAGACACTGTAGTTGCACAGCATCTGTATTTTTGCTTTTTTGCTTATTTCATTGTCATGAGCAGCTCACCATGCTTAACCGTATCACCGGCGGAAATGCAGATCTCATCAATCTCACCATCCACCAGAGCAAGCACAGAGGTTTCCATTTTCATGGCTTCAATTACAGCAAGCACCTCACCGGCGGAAACCTTGTCGCCTTTCTTCACAAAGATTTTACTCACTGCGCCGGGAATCTGCGCACCGATCTGCAGTTTGTTGTCCGGGTCTGCCATAGGTATCTTCTTGACCTGATCGCTGGCGGACTTATCCACCACCATGACCTCACGGCGCACACCGTTGAGTTCAAATAAAACCGCACGCTCGCCGTCTTTGTTCACTTCGCCCATACCAATATATTTAATCGCAAGGGTCTTGCCGGGTTCAATTTCCACCTGACTCGTTTCGCCGGATGCCATGCCATGGAAGAATATATGGCTGCCCAAACGGCTGATATATCCGTATTCACGGCTCTTCTGGATAAACTCTTCGAATACCTTGGGATACAGGCACCAGGAAATGACCGCGCGATCCGACGGTTCACGTCCCATAACTTCTTTCAGATGTTCCCGTACCGCATCAAAGTCCACAGGCTCCAACAGCTCGCCGGGACGGCAGGTGATAGGCTCTTCACCCTTGAGCACGATTTTTTGCAAATCCTTGGGGAAGCCCCAGGCAGGCTGCCCCATCATGCCCTTGAAATAACTGATAACGGAATCGGGATAGCTCAAATCCGCACCCTTTTCCACAATCGTTTCCGGTGTCAGATCATGCTGTACCATGAAAATCGCCAAATCTCCCACCATTTTGGAGGAAGGTGTGACTTTGACCAGATCGCCCAGCATATCGTTGACCTTTTTATACATTTCCTTGACTTCCACAAAACGATTGCCCAAACCAAGGCTTTCCACCTGCGGCTTCAGGTTCGTATACTGGCCGCCGGGAATCTCGTAACGGTAAATATCGGTCACCGGCGTCTTTAAATCCGGTTCAAACTCCACATAGCGCTGGCGCACATCAGACCAGTAATCGGTGAGCTTTTGCAGCTCCATCAGGTCAATACCCGTGTCGCGCGGCTGACCTTCCAGCGCAGCAACTACCGCATTGAGGGAAGGCTGGGAGGTAAGACAGGACATGGAGGAAATCGCCAGGTCCACAATATCCACACCCTCCTCGGCGGCCATCAGCACCATGCTGTTCTGGTTGCCGGAGGTATCGTGGGTGTGAAGCTGAACCGGAATATCCAGGGCATCTTTCAATGCCTTGACCAGCTCTCTTGCCGCATAGGGCTTCAAAAGGCCTGCCATGTCCTTAATGGCAATGGCATGGCAGCCGCGCTCCTGAAGCTGCTTTGCCAGATCTACATAATATTTCAGTGTATACTTTTCACGGCTGGTATCGGACACATCGCCGGTGTAGCAGATCGTACCTTCGGCAAACTTGCCTTGCTTGAGGACTTCATCCAGTGCAACCTCCATGCCGGGCAGCCAGTTCAAGGAGTCGAACACGCGGAAAATATCAATGCCGCCCTCTGCTGCCAAACGGACAAATTCCCGAATCACATTGTCAGGATAGTTGGTATACCCCACGGCGTTGGCACCGCGCAGGAGCATCTGGAAGGGAATATTGGGAATGGCTTTGCGCAGGGCATACAGACGTTCCCAAGGAGATTCATGCAGAAAACGATAGGCAACATCAAAGGTTGCGCCGCCCCACATTTCCAAGGAGAAGCACTGATTCAAAATTTTTGCCGTGCCGTCTGCGGCACGCATCATATCACGGGTACGCACACGGGTTGCCAGCAGTGACTGATGGGCATCACGCATGGTGGTATCGCAGATCAGCAGCTTCTTTTCATTCATCACCAGCTTGGACAGTGCCTCAGGACCGTTCTGATCCAGATACTGCTTCAATCCGGCAGGAATTTCGCCTTCTACCTCCGGCACACGGGCAGGCTCATACATTTTACTGCCGGCGTTGGGATCATTGACTACGATATTGCCGATATACTCCAGCATCTTGTTGCCGCGGTTTCTGGACTCGGAAATGTCAAACAGTTCCGGTGTTTCATCGATAAACTTGGTGTAGCATTTGCCCTCGCGGAAGGTCTGGTTTGTGAGGATATTGGTGATAAAGGCGATATTGGTCTTAACGCCGCGCACGCGTGTCTCGCTCAGCGCACGCAGGGCCTTGTGGCAGGCACCGATAAAGGTATTATCATAGCAGGTCACCTTGACCAACAGGGAATCGTAATAGGGAGAAATTTCTGCGCCGGCATAACCGTTGCCGCCGTCCAGACGGATTCCGTAACCGCCGGAAGAACGATAGGCGGTAATCTTACCGGTGTCCGGTGCAAAATTATTGGCAGGGTCTTCCGTTGTCACGCGGCACTGGATCGCATAACCGCGTGGACGGATATCCTCTTGACAGGTGATGCCGATTTCGGGAGCATTCAAGGGCATACCTGCCGCAATCATCAGCTGGGCACGCACCAGATCCACGTCGGTCACCATTTCTGTGACAGTATGCTCCACCTGAATACGGGGATTCATTTCGATGAAATAATGGTTTCCTTTCTGGTCTACCAGAAATTCCACCGTACCTGCATTGACAAAGCCGACTTCTTTTGCGATCTTGACGGCATCTGCGCACAATGCGTCGCGCACTTTCTGCGGCACAGAGAATGCGGGTGTAAATTCGACGACCTTTTGAAAACGGCGCTGCAGGGAGCAGTCACGCTCGTGCAGGTGGACAACATTTCCATATTGATCCGCCAAAATCTGTACTTCGATGTGCTTGGGGCGCTCCAGAAATTTTTCGATAAAAATACTGTCATCGCCAAAAGCCTTGGCAGCTTCACCTTTGACAAGATTGAAGGCAGGAATCACGTCATCTTCACTGTCACAGCGGCGCATACCGCGGCCGCCGCCGCCGGCGGCTGCCTTGAGCATAATGGGAAAACCATATTCCTTTGCTTTGGCAAGGGCTTCTTCGCCATCCTTCAGCGGCTCGGTGCTGCCGGGAATAATGGGTACGCCGCAGCGGATTGCCGTTTCCTTTGCGGCCAGCTTATCGCCCATCTGCGCCAGCACATGGGAGGGAGGACCCACAAATACAATACCGTTTTCCTCACAGGCACGGGCAAATTCTGCATTTTCAGACAGAAAACCATAGCCCGGATGAATGGCATCCACATGGCGGCGCTTTGCCAAATCAATAATGGCAGGAATATTCAGATAAGAACCCAGAGGACCCAGCTTTTCGCTCATCTCATAGGACTCATCCGCTTTTGTGCGGAAAAGGCTGTAGGTATCTTCTTTGGAATACATTGCCACGGTGCGCAAATCCAAGTCTGCGCAAGCGCGGAATACGCGGATTGCAATTTCACCACGGTTGGCAACCAAAACCTTTTTAATCGGATGCACGGTCATTCTATCGTCCCCTTTTCTGATCATTACTGCGCTGCGATTGATCTGCAAATTGTTTGCAATCAATCACTTCGCTTTATCAATAAGCTCAATTACGCAAATCTTGTTTCATAGTTTAACATACTAAATTGCTTTTTGCAATACAAAGATAAAAAAATTGCAAATTATACTGCTTTTTACATGGTATTCTCCTGATTTTGACATATTCTATTTTATATGCGCCATTTTTGCTTTTCCTGGAAAAATAAATCCGTCGCTCGCAGTTCTTGAGCGACGGACATTCATCTTTTATAATAGGATAGATGAAATATCACTTGCCGCCCGGCTCCCATTCCAGAGCTTGCTGCGGACAGGCTTCCACGCACACGGGCTTCAACCCGCGGCGCACACGATCAATGCATCCATCGCATTTTTGAATTGTATGGTCTGTGCCGAAAAAAATCGCGTCAAAGGGACAGGCTTTCGCGCATTTTCCGCAGCCAATACATGGTGCATTGTCGTGGAGCACGATGCCTGTTTCCATATCGCGGATGATGCTGCCCGTTGGACAAACGGTAGCGCAGCGCGTTGTCACACAGTGAAAACAGCTTTGTGAATTGAAGGACAGCTGTAGTTCTCCACCCTCTATGCGCTCTTTACGCACAATTTTACGCAAAAGCGGCGGATGAATATCTTTTTCATCCATACACGCCACAACGCAGGCACCGCAGCCGTTGCATTTGCGAGATTCACAATGGATTCCCATAGAAAACGCTCTCCTTCCTTTTCATACTTTACGCATATCGCAGCTCATAATTCTAAGGGCCGATACGCCGGAGCACGGATCTACATGCTCCTCTGGCAAAATAGCACAGATATCTGCCTCTTCATAGTTTGGCAGCACTGCAACCATACCGGGCTGAATCCCCCGTGTCAGCTGGGCGAGCATCTGCACCGCGCCAAATTCCGTTTTAATTTCCACCGTATCGCCCTGCTTGATATCCAATTGTGCCGCATCATCAGGATGCATTTCCACCGCAGGTGCCACCTGCATGGCACGAATCCATTCAATGCGATGGGTTCTGGAGTGGAAACCAAAGGTCTGGCGGTTGCCGACCGAAAGTACAAACGGAAATTCCCGCTTTGTCTCTTCGCTGCGGGGTTCTTTATACTCCGGCAGCATAGCCTGACCCAGCTGTGCCATTGTCTGCGACTTCAATTCGTAGCGGCCGCTGGGGGTTTTATAGCCTTTTTTCGTATAATCACCGGGACGATAAAGCTCACGCGGCAGGTGCGTCGGCACTGCGGACTGCTTCAAAACATCCAGCGAGAAATTCATATTCAGCAGCCAGTAATCATACAGATACTGTGCACCGCTGCACAGTCTGAAATCCTCTGGTGCAATGCGCCGTGCCAGATCACAGATAATATCCAGATCTGCCCGCGCCTCACCCAAAGGCGCAATGATCGGTGCCGTGTAGTATATCTTCTGCTCCGGTGTAATATGAATCATTTCACGTTCAAACGATGAACAGGCCGGCAGAACAATGTCCGCATATTTCGCCGTCCGTGTCATAAATAAATCCACATTCACAAAGAAATCCAGATTCTGCAATGCATCCGTCCAGCTGCTGTCATTGGTGAAATCATAAATATTCAGCCCGAAGGAGCACAGCGCACGTACCGGATAAGGCGTTGCGCAACGCAGCTGGCGGACAAGATCCGTCAGCTGGCATTGATCGCTGAAGCGTGCAAACGCCGGATATTTCTGCGCGCCGATCGGTAAGGTACGGGTATGGTGTCCAATCTCTGCCACAAATTCTTCCAATACCTGTTTGCAGGCAGACCTCTGCACATCCGGTAACATACCGCCGCGCACATCATAATTCCCTGTGATTGCACACAGCGCCTCGATTGCACGGCGTGTCTGCACGCCGTTCGGCATTTGTGCAAAGGCACCGTCTGCAATCATAACGGACATGGGGCCATTTTGCATAATCATATGCGCCGCAGTTTCCAGCTGTGCTGCGGAGATTCCGGTCAACTGCTCCACATATTCAGGTGTGTAGTCGTTGATATAAGCACGGTATTCAAAAAACCCCTGCACATGCTGGTTGACATAATTTTTATTCACCCAGCCCTTTTCGATAAAAAGGCGGGCAAGCCCGTGGGCGAGCGCCGCATCGGTTCCCGGACGAATCTGCAAATGCAAGTCTGCCAGATGGTATGTGCTGAATGTGGTGCGCGGGTCAATGGCGATTACCTTTGCACCGCGTTTTTGCGTCAAGGCAGGGTCTACAACAGTATTGCCTTTATTATAAATGTTGCAGCCCCACATCAAAACCACGCCGGAATGATGAATATCGGGATGGCAGGTGCAGCCGGCAGCCACGCCGGACGCAATCACAGCACCGCATTTTTTTGTACAATAAGCACTGCCGTAATTGACGCTGCCAAAAGAATACGCCAAACGCTGCAAAGCTGCGCGCGTCCATTCATTATAACCGCCGGTAAATACTACAGAATTTGCGCTGTATTTTTTCTTGCAAATGCCAAGGCGCTTTTCAATTTCGTCCAGCGCTTCTTCCCAGGTAATGGGCTCAAAATGGCCTTCCCCGCGCGGACCCTTTCGCCGCAGGGGCGTTTTTATACGATCTTCATGGTAAACATACTGCCGATTTGCATGGCCGCGGGCACACAGGTATCCGTTGCCGTAGGCAGGGTTTTTGCATCCCATGACTTTAATGACAGTTCCATGATCTACATAAGCGTCAATATTACAGCCTGCATCACAAATATCGCATACTGTGCGGCATACGCGTATGTGATTATCCTTAGACGGGATTTTTGCCCCTTGATACCTCTTGTTCTCTCTCACAGGACTCCCCCTTTATTTGTTCAAAATTGGTTTGCTTACATTTTTTAGTGCAGCAGTCTGATGCCCTTCCAAGTGCAATCAGGGAGCACGGCAATCCCGACAACGGCACGGGATATAATGTTTTCTTTTTCGATATAAGGCTGATTCCAGGCACGGCTGTCGTAAGAGCCGGTGCGGTTATCGCCCATCACAAATATACAGTCCTCCGGCACCTCAAAGACTTCTGCTGCTCCGGAAGGATAGGTCTGTCCCTGCTGGGGCAGGTAGTGTTCTTCCAGCTGCTGCCCATTCACATACACATAGCCATCGGAAAACGTGATGGTTTCGCCCGGCAGGCCAATAACGCGCTTGACCAGCAGTTCATCCAGTTCATCACTTTTGAACATGACAATATCACCGCGTTCCGGGAGGGGATCTGCCACAAAATACGGCAGCCGCCAACCGATGAAATGGGATTTTGTCGGCAGGGTAGATTCCATAGAACCCGTAGGTACCCACGCCAGTGAAAACACCACGCCAAACAATATCAGCACAGTGACAATCGGTACAATCAAATAGCCGGTAGCGTCCCAAAACTTACGCAGCAATGCTTTCTGCGCAGACTCCTCTGCCGGTTCCTCATCCTCAATCAATGTTTCCTCTTTCTCTTTATACTGATCCATTTTTAAATTCCCTTTCCGAAAACTGAATCGTTCTTTATTGTCCGCACTGCGCCTGCTGCACACGGGGAAGGGTGCTCCCACCATAGGGCATGGCAAGCAGCGTTGCCTTTTTACCACACTTTTTAAATGCTGCGCCCAGCGCATCCTCCACCGTTGAAAACGGTGTCATAAAAATCTGCTTCACGGCTTCGTCCGTCCAATCGGATACCAGATAAATGTCCGCCATTTGTTCCACCATGGCAATGGCTGCCGCCTTATGGCCGCCCAGTACAAAATTTTCACGCAGGCGGTCAATCAGATCCTGGGGCTTCTGCGCTGCCCGGAACCACGCTTCAAATACCTCTTCACCAAAGCCCTCTTTGGCGCAGCCGATCAAAATAATCACCCCTCCGGGCTTGACCGCATGCTTTGCATTATCCAAAGCCTTTTGCAGCTGATAGAGATTTGCGTCCTTTGGTGCGCCGCCCTGCGAAACCAGAACAATGTCTGCGCATGCAGGAATCGGTGTGAGATAAAACTGCTCCAAAAAGGCACACCCTGCACGGTGTGCCTGGGTCACATCACCGGCAACTGCGTGAAGAATCCGCTTGTGGGCATCAAGAACCACGTTGACAATAAAGTCCACGCCCACCATGGCGGCAGCTTCCTCGATATCTTCACGCACGGGATTGCCCGAAAGCTTTCCAGCATGGGAGCCGGGCTCCACCATATGGCTGTGATTAAAGCGAATGGAAGTTCGGGTGGAAACGCCGGGCATAATCGCCTTGGCACCGCCGCTGAATCCGGCAAAATAATGAAATTCAATATTTCCAAGACAAATCCGCCGATCCGCCTCTGCCACAGCGCGCATAATTTCCACAGGCGTACCGCGGCTGGTGGTACCCACCATGACAGCGTCATCCCGATCGCTGTCGATACATCGAATTTCCTTATATGCACGCTCGCCTGCCAAATGGCGGCGTTCTTCATCGGTATGGGCACGATGTACACCCCGGGCAAAAATCAGCGTGATGTCCTTTGCGAGCACACCGCCGGCGTATAACTCGTCCAATAATGCCGGCATGACCTTCCATGTGGGCATAGGGCGGGAAATATCCGAAGAGACGATGACTACCTTCTCGCCGGGCTGCACGGTGCTCCGCAGCAGCGGAGCACCAATCGGTGCAGAAAGCGCCCCGCGCACCAGTGACTCTTCATCCTGCTTTTGCAGCGGTATTTCATTGGGGCGCAGAATCTTCAGTAAATTTTCTTCCGGTACTTCAGCATACTGTACACCGGTATCATATCCAAACTCCAATCGCATATGTCATCCCCTGAAAAAATCCACAGTTCGTCAATTTTTTGACAATGGTATAGATAATCGTAGTATAGCACAAAAATTAACCTTCTGTCCATGAAAATTACACAAAAGAATTGCGCCATTTTATGCCAAAGCCAGAATCTTCGGTGGCTGTGTCTTTACTCCGAAGCGTTCTAATGCTATAATAAACAATATTTTAAAAAGTTTCGAGGTGTATTTATGACTATCACCTATAGTTACGGCAAAAACCTCTATGTGAACACGACCAATCGCTGCGATATGCACTGCGATTTCTGCCTGCGGAATCTGGGCGAGGGCGTGGGGGAGGCCGACAGCCTGTGGCTCGAACGTGAGCCGACCCGTGAGGAAATCTGGGAAGATATTCAAAAGCGTGATTTAAGCCAGTATCAGGAGCTTGTCTTCTGCGGCTATGGGGAACCGACTTATCGTCTGCACGATATTTTCTGGGTTTGCGATCAGGTGCGGGCCGCATCGTCCATTGCCATCCGCATTGACACCAACGGCCATGCGAATTTGATTTGGGAAGAGGATGTCACACCCCTGTTTGAGGGACGGTTTGACACCGTATCCATCTCCCTGAATGCCGCGGATCAGGAAACTTACGACTGCCGCTGCGTTCCCGATTACGAAAACGGGTATGAAGCCATGCTCCGGTTTGCGCGGGATGTGCAGAAGTATGTGCCCTATGTAATTCTTTCCGTTGTAGACTGCATTCCTGCCGAGGAGATTGAAGCCTGCCGTGCCGTCTGCGAAGAAATCGGTGCTGAATATCGTGTGCGTGTTTACGGAACCTGAATGGGGAATTTGCCCCGGCATAACGTGTAGCTAAAAAACGGAGTAGCGCTGCCAACGCAGCGCTACTCCGTTTTAAAAAACTTTATAGTACCCAAAGGGGCTTTTTGTGCTGTCCATATAATCCAAGGAAAGTCACAGCAGTGCTCAAAAGGGGCAGACGCTTTTATTTAGAAATACTTTCTAATTTCATCAGTAGCCAAAGCTTCGTCTGCGCTAATGGTAATAACAAACTTAATCTTATGCTTTTCGGAGAACGCATCTGCCCAAGCCAAGAATTTTTCCACTTCAAAATTGATGTCACTGGGAACAATCTTGCACAGGGAATCAATGAAAATCTGGGAGATGTCGAAGTTGCCGGCATACAGACCGCTGATAAAGCCTTTCATTGCGGCAAAAGAATCAATAGGATATTCGCTGGCTTCTACCAGACGGATACTATTGTGAATATCATAAGTCAACTTGGAACCGCGTTCAATGCAAACCACGTTGCCTGCTTCACTTTGAGCGGCTTCATTAATCAGCTCGATCATCTGCTTGGTTTTGCCGGTGCCCTTGACGCCCATAATTACTCTTACCATAATTATCCAACTCCTTTAAACTAAAAATGGAGGTTCCTTATTTTGTGACACTAGAATACCACATTTATGTTAAAATGGCAATGCAAATTTAAATTATAAGGAAATTGTTTTGGTCAGTTTTCCTAAAACCGTTTTGTGCGCGATAAACATTTATGCACAGGGTGTATGAGCAGGGGTACGATGCTCTTGGATGAAAATGGGTGTAGGATACATTTTGCAAAATACATCGCTTCACAGAGAATTTGTGTTTATTTGCTCAATTTTTCCAAAAGCTCAGCACGCATATCTTCGTATCCGGGTTTTCCCAGCAGCGCAAACATATTCTTTTTATAAGATTCCACGCCGGGCTGATCAAAGGGATTGATTCCCAGCAGATATCCACTCAAACCACAGGCATATTCAAAGAAATAAATCAGTTCGCCCAGAGTGTAGGCGGTATTCTGACCGATATGGATCACCAGATTGGGTACACCGCCCTCTACATGCGCCAGCAGGGTTCCGTCCATTGCCTGCTCGTTGACAAAGGACATATCCTTTCCGGCAAGGAAGTTTAAGCCATCGCCGTCGCTTTCATCAAAGGGAACAGTCAATGCTGTCAGAGGCTTTTCATAGCGGACAACAGTTTCAAACAGCAACCGTTCGCCCTGCTGGATATACTGTCCCATGGAATGAAGATCTGCGGTAAATTCCGTACTGGCAGGGAACAGCCCCTTGCCCTCTTTGCCTTCGCTTTCGCCGTAAAGCTGTTTCCACCACTCTGTCATAAAGCGGAAAGACGGCTCATAGGAAGCAAGAATTTCGATTTTTTTGCCGGATTGATATAAAGCACTGCGCGCTGCGGCATATTGCCATGCAGGATTTTCTTGGCCGGGTTTTGCGCACGCTGCCATCATATCGGCAGCACCGCCCATCAATGCGTCAATATCCACACCGCAGGCAGCAATGGGCAGAAGCCCCACGGCGCTCAGCACGCTGTAGCGTCCGCCTACGGAATCGGGTACTACAAAGGTTTCGTAGCCCTCTGCATCGGCAAGGGCCTTCAAAACGCCGTGCGTTTTGTCCGTGGTGGCATAAATACGGGCGCGCGCGCCTTCCTTACCATATTTCTTTTCGCACAGCTCCTTAAAAAAACGGAAGGAAATCGCCGGTTCAGTGGTAGTGCCGGATTTGGAGATGACATTGATGGAGAAATCCTGCTCTCCGATCAGCTCCACCACTTCATTCAGGGCATCAGCACTCAGCGTGTTGCCGGCAAAATAGATATTGGGGGTATCTTTCTTTTTCTGGTTGTAGTTGGGGGAGCATAATGCATCAATGACGCCGCGTGCACCCAAATAGGAACCGCCGATACCGATGACAACAAGGGCGGTTGACTGCTGTTGAATTTTTTTAGCGGCAGCTTTGATGCGAGAGAATTCTTCTTTATCATAATCCCGAGGCAGATGAACCCATCCCACAAAATCATTTCCTATGCCCGAGGCGTCCTGCAGCCAAGTGTGTGCCTGTGCAAGGGGCTGCGCCAACGAAGCCTGATAGGCGGCGGGGACAAATTCTGCAATGTTGTTCGTATTGACCTGAATCATATGTAAATCCTCCCATTCGCAGTACACAAATTGTGAGCAACGATTCCTATCTTGAGTGTATCATAGGCAATGGCAAAGTCAAGGGAAAAGCGGCGATGGCAATAAAGTTCATGCAATAAACAGAGCCTCGTGCAATATTTTTTGTACAATATCCCAATAGGATAAGCGGTCCACTGATTCTCCTGCCACCAAAGGAATGGTGGTGAGGGTTTTCCCTTCGGAAGTGATGGTCAATGTGCCGATGGGCTGGCCTTCTTCGACAGGTGCAGAAATGCTTTCCTCGAGTTCCATGGATTTTTCCACCGTGGATACTTTTGTTTTCTCCATCAAAATTTTATCCCGACTGGAAAAAATGGGCTGAACGCTTCCTTTTTTACCCATGTTGACGGGGATGGTGGGCAGTGCCTCATTGGGATATACGTCTACAAGCGTGTAATTGGCAAAGCCGTAGCTTAACAGATTTTTGGCGGTTTCAAAGCGTTCGGCAGAGGTGGGTGCCTTCATAATGGCGGCAATCAATTCCATGCCGTCACGCTCTGCGGTGGCGGAAAGACAATAGAGTGCCGAATCCGTTGAGCCGGTTTTCAGTCCTGTTGCGCCATCGTAAAAACGGATCAGTTTATTGGTGTTGGCAAGCTGAAATGTACCATTGCGCAATGTATCCATCCAAATGGTGGTGTAGTTTCGAATATCAGGGTGGTTGAGAATCAGCTCCCGGGACATGAGGGCGATATCATAGGCAGAGGTCACATGTCCTTCGGCAGGCAGTCCGGTGCAGTTGAGGAAATGGGTTTCGTTCATACCCAGCTCTTTTGCCCGGGCGTTCATGCGTTCCACAAAGCTTTCTTCGCTGCCTGCCACAGCCTCTGCAAGGCATACGGCAGCATCATTTCCGGAGGCGACACAGACCGCTTTGATCAGGTCGGAAACGCTCATTTGTTCGCCGACTTTTAAATACACCTGACTGCCGCCCATCGATGCGGCGTGATCGCTGACGGACAGCATATCTTCGTAGTGCAGGCGGTCATCCGCGATGGCTTCCATCACAAGAAGCAGGGTCATGACTTTCGTTACAGATGCCGGCTCCAGCTGTTCATGTTCATTTTGAGCATAAATCAAGGTGCCGGTTTCTTTTTCCATCAGCGCAAGGCTCTGCGCGCCCGATGTGATGGGCGCGGCATAAACGCATGGCATAAGACAGGACAGCGACAGCGCAAAACAAAAAAACAGGAGCAGTATTTTTTTCAACATAAAAATGCCTCCATAGAATGATCTTATTCCAGTTTATGAAAGAAGGAAGCAGTTATGCTTAAAAGGGGAAAAGGATGATCGACAGGATTTTTCTTGCAATATACAGAGAACTTTGCTATAATACATATCACTGCAAGAATTTGCAGGGTTGGTATATCGGTATTACAGCGGCTTCCCAAGCCGTTAAGGCGGGTTCGACTCCCGTACCCTGCTCCAAAGAAAAGGCACGCCTGAGGCGTGCCTTTTCTTTTTAGATCGTGCCAAGAAGGCTCATTTGTCAATTACGACAAATGAGCCTTCTTTTTTTATCAGCGTTTCTTTTTGAAGTTTGTTTCGTAATCCTTGAGGGAGTCCAGCGCGCGGCGGGACAGAGGGAAGAGGAAAATCAAATTGAAAACAGTCATCAGACCGACACCCACATCGCCCAGCTCCCACACAAAGGTGTAGGCGGCAAGACCGCCGATAAAGAGCATCACCAGCGCGACAATTTTATAGGCGGTTTGAGAGAACCAGTTATCGCCGAAGAGGTATGCCACATTGGATCGGGCATAGAACAGGATGCCGATAAAGGTGGAGAAGCTGAACAGCCACAAAATTGCGGCAATCAGAATCGAGCCGAATGCGCCCAAATGATAATGCATCGCAGCCTGCATCAAATCCATGCCTGAAAGTCCGTTGGTGACTTCGGCAGGAGCAAGGAGCATAATGAACGCAGTGCAGCTGCAAATCACAATCGTGTCAATAAATACGCCCAGAGCCTGGCTCAAACCAACCTTGGCAGGATGATCGGTTTCTGCTGCTGCGGCGGCGCAGGGAGCGGAACCGCTGCCGGCCTCATTGGAGAACAAACCACGCTTGATACCGTTCATCAAAACGGCACCAAAGCCACCGGCAACCATCTGGCGAAAACCGAAGGCTTCCGCGAAAATCTGCTCGAAGACACCGGGCAGCTGGGGCAAATTGATAAGAATCAGGACAATGGTGATCAGGAAGTAGCAGCCTGCCATAATAGGAACCAGCACATCCAGCACTTTCACCGTTGCGTTTTTGCGCAGAACAATGATGGCAGCCAGAACAACAAGAACAACGGTGGTGTACAGGGGTGGGATATGAAAGGCGTTGCTGAAGGCGGAGGAAACAGAGTTGCTGATGACCTGGCTGATACCGCACCAGCAAATCAAGCCGGACAGTGCAAATAAAACTGCCATAATGGAGTAACGCTGTTTCTTGCCACGCTTTTCTTCCCCAAAACGGTGGATATAGTAAGCGGGACCACCGCGATAACCGCCGTAGAGGGGATCTTTTTCCTTGTATAGCTGGGCGAGGGTTGATTCAATGAATGCGGTGGCAGAGCCGAGCAGTGCCGAAACCCACATCCAGAATACAGCACCCGCGCCACCTGCGGAAATGGCAGCCACAACGCCCACCAGATTGCCCATGCCAACACGGGTGGCGGTGGAAACGATCAGTGTTTGCAGGGTGGAAAGACTGCGGCCCTGCGCACCTTTCTTTTCCAGCAATGCACGAACCATATCGGGAAACAGACGGATCTGCATGCATTTTGTGCGAAGGGTAAAATAGATGCCTGTGGGAATCAAAAGAAGCACCAGAAGGGACAGACCCAATGTTCCACCGCCTGGCAAAGGAATGGTAATCAGATCGTTCCACAGCAGTCCGTAGATTCCGTGAACAATTGCGGTGATTGTATTTATCATAATCATAACCTCGCTTTAGTTGATTTTTCAGTGGATTCAGTATATATTAAGTTTTGTAATTTGTAAAATTGATAATTATTATATATAGCATCGAAAAATTAGATGTTAGGATGAGGATGATAAAAATGGATATTCGATTGTTGAAAACTTTTATCTGTGTGGCGGAATTGGGGGGATTCACGAAAGCAGCGAATTTTCTGGGATATTCGCAGTCTACGATTTCCTTTCAGATCAAGGAGGTGGAGGATGAGCTGGGGGGTAAACTTTTTGAGCGTATTAACCATACAGTAGCATTGACCGATCAGGGGCGCGCAGTGCTGCGATATGCGCACCAGATTGACCACCTCACGCAGGAAATGGGTGAGGCAATGAAAGCGGAAAAGCAGGTGGAGGGACATATTCGCATGGCAACGGCAGATTCCCTGTGCCATTCTCTGCTGGGAGAGCAGTTTTTAGAATTTCGAAGGGCATATCCCGGTGTAACATTTAAAATCATTACTGCCGATACAAAAGAAATTGCCCGCCTGCTGAATCACAATGAAGTGGATTTTGTCATGACGCTGGATAACCATATTTATAATGCGGAGTATATTATTGTCAAAGAGGAGAAAATCCAGACCCATTTTGTGGCAGCGCCAAGCAATCCGTTGGCGCGCGCAAAGATGCTGCGTATTTGGGATTTGCTGGACCAGCCCTTTCTGCTGACGGAATACGGTATGAGCTATCGCCGCCTGATGGATGAGAAGCTGGCAGAGGAATCTTTGGAGATTTTTCCGGTGCTGGAAAGCGGTGATGTGCGTGAGCTTTGCCGCTTGGTTGAGGCAGGAGCAGGGGTTTCCTTTTTGCCGGACTATGTGACAGAGGAAGGGGTGCGCGCAGGCAAAATGATCTATCTCCCTGTGGAAAACTTTGAGATTGTGGTTTGGAAACAGCTGCTGTATCATCGCGATAAATGGCTGTTTCCCGCCATGCGTGCAGCCATTGACTACTGTAAAAAATGCTGAGAAAAGAAAAATGCTTTCGATTGCATCGCAATCGAAAGCATTTTTTTGTTTGAAACTTAAACGGACAGTGATTCGCTCAGCTCTAAGCCGGGATTGTGCTTTGTCAGGAAGCTGACAGCCCACTCACCGCCAAAGGCAACCAGCAGACGGCCCTTGAAGTCCTCCAGCAGGGAAGCACCGGTGCACAGGACGAGATCCTGCGGTGGGCAGGGGCAGGAGGTGATCCGGCGCAGATGCTCATAGGGCAGACCTGCGGTATACATGTCCACACCATATTCGTTTTTCATGCGGTATTCAAACACATCAAACTGCAGTGTGCCCACCACACCGACGATGACTTCTTCCAGACCGGAGTTTGGAATTTTAAAGATCTGGATGGCACCTTCCTGAGCAATCTGTTCGGTACCTTTGATAAACTGCTTGCGTTTCATGGTGTTCTTGGGGGAAACACGCATAAAATGCTCAGGCTCGAAAGTGGGGATACCGGAATATTTGAACTTTTTGCCGGGCACCGTGATGGTATCGCCGATGGAGAAGATGCCGGGGTCAAATACGCTGATGATATCGCCGGCAAAGGCTTCTTCCACGATTTCACGCTCTGCAGCCATCATGGTCTGGGGCTGGGACAGACGCATTTTCTTGCCTGTCTGCATATGGTAATATTCACGATCACGCACGAACTGACCGGAGCAGATGCGCATAAATGCCAGACGGTCGCGGTGGGCCTTGTTCATGTTTGCCTGAATTTTGAAAACAAAGGCGGAAAAATCTTCGCTGAACACATCAATTTCGCCGCAGTCCGCCGTGCGGGACAGGGGTGCTGTGGTCATGCGCAGAAATTCCTTCAGGAAGGGTTCAATACCAAAGTTTGTCAGTGCAGAACCAAAAAACACAGGCGAAAGAGTACCGTTGCGCACAGCGTCCATGTCAAATTCACGGCCTGCACCCAGCAGTTCCACGTCATCACGCAGCGTTTCCCAACGCTTTTCGCCAATGATCTCGCCCACCTGAGGATCTTCGAGATCAACTTCGGTGGTCGTGGCCTTTTTGTCGTGACCTTCCGCAGTGAAGAAAATAATATTCTTGTTTTCACGGTCATAGACGCCCTTGAACTCGCGGCCACAGCCAATGGGCCAGTTCATGGGATAGGTGTCGATGCCCAGTTCCTTTTCCACCTCTTCGCAAAGCTCCAGGGGATCGCGCGTCTCACGGTCCATTTTATTGATAAAAGTAAAAATGGGGATATGACGCAATGCGCAGACTTTAAACAGCTTTCTTGTCTGGGGTTCAACACCCTTTGCGCCGTCGATGACCATGACGGCACTGTCTGCTGCCATCAGCGTGCGATAGGTATCCTCAGAAAAGTCCTGATGACCCGGGGTATCCAGAATATTGATGCAGTAGCCATTGTGCTGAAACTGCATGACAGAGGAGGTAACGGAAATGCCGCGCTGCTTTTCGATTTCCATCCAGTCAGATGTGGCTGCACGGGCACGCTTGCCCTTGACCTCGCCTGCCTGGGCGATTGCTCCGCCATAAAGCAGAAATTTCTCTGTCAGTGTGGTTTTACCCGCATCGGGGTGCGAAATGATCGCAAAAGTCCGGCGACGGGAGATTTCGTCGTGTAAATGAGACATACAAGTCCTCCTGTATGAAAATATATAATGATTGCAATTTATTAAAATACCATATTTTATGATTTTTTTCAATGTTTTCTTTTTGTTTTAACCAATATTTTATAAAAAAATTTCAAAATAAACAACTTTGAAAAAAGACGCTGCAAGAAAAATTGCGGTGCTTTTTTGTGTTCTTGGAGTATGAAATGTATAAAATGGTCAATTATAAAAAAGGAATTAAAAAAAGGAGTGATGAGTCATGGATCAAAAAGCACCTCTGCACAATACATGCGAAATTGGCCCTTTGCGCAAAGTTTTATTGCATCGCCCAGGCAGAGAACTTGAAAATTTGATGCCGGATTATTTGGAACGATTATTATTCGATGATATTCCCTACCTCAAGCTTGCCCAGGAGGAACACGATACATTCGCCGACACGCTGCGCACCTTCGGTGTGGATGTGCTGTATCTGACCGATTTGACGGCAGAAGCGGTGACAGATGACGGTGTGCGCCGCCAGTTTATCACCGATTATCTGGACGAGGCGGATATTGCCAATGCGCGCGTGCGTGATATGCTGACGGAATATTTCTCATCCCTGCCTGCCAAGCAGCTGGTGGAACAGATGGAGGCAGGCGTGCGCAAAAGTGAGGTGCAGCATTTTGAACAAACACGTCTTGCGGATTTGACCGCCTTTGGAGAAGAGGAATACCCCTTTGTGGTTGATCCCATGCCGAACCTGTATTTTACCCGTGATCCCTTCGCGGTGGTGGGCAGAGGCGTTGCAATCCACAAAATGCATACAAAAACACGCAACCGTGAAACGCTCTTCGGCAAGTATATTTTCGAACATCATCCTCTCTATAAAAATGTACCCAAGTGGTATGACCGCGGCGAAACCTCCTCTTTGGAAGGCGGCGATATTCTGGTGCTGAGCCCTGAGGTTTTGGCGGTGGGAATTTCCGAGCGCACCGAGGAGGATTCCATCGATAAATTTGCCCAGACGCTGCTCAGTCAAAGCGAAACCTTTAAAAAAGTTCTGGCGATCAATATTCCCAAAACCCGTGCGCTGATGCATCTGGATACCGTGTTCACCATGGTGGATGTGGGCGTATTTACGGTGCATCCTGCTATTTTGCGGGATCTGGATGTGTATGTGCTGGAACTGGGGAAAAACAGCAAGGTGCAGATCCGCGAGGAGCAAGGCAGACTGAACGATATCCTGCGGCGCCATTTGAATCTTGATAAAGTTGAACTGATTCCCTGCGGCGGAGGAAACTCCATTGATGCGGCCCGTGAGCAGTGGAGTGATGCAAGCAATACGCTGGCAATTGCTCCGGGTGAAGTTGTGGTATATTCCAGAAATTATGTGACCAACCGTTTGCTGGAAGAACACGGCATCACCATTCACTGCATTCCTTCCAGCGAGCTTTCCCGCGGGCGCGGCGGTCCGCGCTGCATGAGCATGCCCTTTGTGCGGGAAGATTTGTAACAATCGTTTTTTATAAAATGAAAAGGAGAATCACAGTATGGCAGTTAATTTAAAAGGCAGAAGTTTTTTGACCCTGATGGATTTTACCCCGGAGGAAATTCGCTATATGCTCGATTTGGGACATGATCTCAAATCCAAGCGTCGTGCGGGCATCCCCGGAAAAACATTGAAGGGCAAGCATATTGTCCTGTTGTTTGAAAAAACATCCACCCGTACACGCTGTGCCTTTGAAACGGCAATGACACAGGAGGGCGGAAGCGTCACTTTTTTGGATGCCAACTCTTCCCAGATGGGAAAAAAGGAATCCATGGAAGACAGCGCCAAGGTGCTGGGACGTTTTTTCGATGGCATCGAATACCGCGGCTATGCCCAGGAGAACGTGGAGCTTCTGGCGAAGTTTTCCGGTGTCCCGGTTTACAACGGCCTGACCGATGCGGATCATCCCACCCAGATCCTGGCGGATATGATGACCATTGAAGAGCATTGCAGCAAGCCTTTGAAAGATGTGAAGGTCGTATTCCCCGGCGATATTCGCAATAACATGTGCTATGCATGGATGTATGGCTGCGCCAAAATGGGCATGCACTTTGTGGGCTATGGCCCGTCTGAGCTGAAGGTGGATGAGGGCATTATGGCAAAGGTACAGGAAGTGGCACGAAAAACAGGTGCAACCATCGAAATCAGCGATGACGAAAAGTGCTTGCAGGGTGCCGATGTGATTTATTGCGACATCTGGGCATCCATGGGGGAAGAAGATCTGATTCCTGAACGCGCAAAGCTGCTTACGCCCTACCGCGTCACGGATGAAATGCTGAAAAAAACGGGCAATCCCAATGTGCTGTTTATGCACTGCCTGCCTTCCTTCCACGATCTGCACACCAAGCTTGCCCAGCAGTGGGATGAAAAGGGCATTGATATCCGTGAGGTGACGGATGAGGTGTTCCGTGGACCCCACAGTGTTGTTTTTGATGAGGCCGAAAACCGCATGCATTCTATCAAAGCGGTTTTGGTGGCAACGCTTGCTTAAAGAAGAGGAATCCTTCTTCTTTTTTCAATAGCCCACACTTCCTGAAAAAGGAAGTGTGGGCAGTCACAAGGGGCTGTATGCTGCGGAAATGGCGATGTTTCTGCAAATGAAAATTAGATAATTTCCCTGAAAGGGGGCAAATAATTTGAAAAATTTTAAAATGCCTACGGCGTACACTGTTTTGTTCTGGCTTATCGCTTTGGTGGCATTGGCAACGTGGATCATGCCTACGGGACAATATGAATATGTGGATGGTGTGCCTCTTTCGGGCAGTTATCATGAAGTAGACGGCAACCCCCAGGGGCTTGCCGAAATTGTGCTTGCACCACTGCGCGGATTTTTTGATGCGGTGGATGTGGAGCTGTTTATTTTAATGGTTGGCGGATTTCTCGGTGTCGTTATGGAAACGGGTGCCATCAATAACGGGGTTGCGGCGATTGTACGTAAAATGCGCGGAAGAGAAAAGTGGATGATTCCTATTTTGATGACGCTCTTTGGCATCGGTGGTACAACCTTTGGCATGTGGGAAGAAACCATGGCGTTTTATCCGATTTTATTAACGGTTTTTTTGTCGGCAGGATATGATGCACTGGTTGCAATTTCTATTGTTCTGCTTGGCGCAGGAGCAGGTGTGCTTTGTTCCACAGTCAATCCTTTCGCCACAGGCATTGCATCCGGGTTTGCCGGAATCTCTTTGGGAGATGGCATGGTGCTTCGCCTTGTAATGCTGGTTGTCTATGAGGCAACGGCGATCTGGTTTGTAATGCGATATGCGGCAAAGGTCAAGGCAGATCCTTCAAAATCCCTGATCGCGCATAATCGCTGGAACAACCATGAGGGCGTGAACATGGATGAAGCACAGCCTCTGACGCCAAAGCAGAAGCTTGTTTTAATACTCTTTGCGCTGGTATTTCTGATTATGATCTACAGTGTGATACCGTTTGAGGATATCGGCGTCACCCTTTTGCCCACCCTTGGCTGGGGATTTCCGGAGCTGGGCGCGCTGTTTCTTGTAGGCGGTATTGCGGTAGGCATTGTATATGGTATGGGCGAGGCAAAAGTTGCGGAACGGTTTACGCTGGGTGCGGCAGATCTTTTGGGTGTTGCGTTTATTATCGGTTTAAGCCGTGGTATCACCACCATTATGAATGACGGTCTGATTACGGATACCGTTCTGTTTGGAGGCGAAAAGCTGCTGAGCGGTACAAACAGCATTTCCTTTATTGTGTTGATTTTCTTGCTGTATTTGCCTGTGTCGATCCTGATTCCCTCCACGTCCGGACTGGCAACGCTGACCATTCCCCTTGCTGTTCCCCTTGGAAAGTTTGCAGGCGTGGAAAGCGATTTGATTATCACAGCATTTCAGTCGGCATCGGGTATCATCAATCTCATTACGCCCACTTCGGCTGTGGTCATGGGCGCATTGGCCATTGCCCGCGTTCCCTATGATCGGTGGATTAAGTATATTTGGAAATTGCTTTTGATTTTCTTTGTCCTTTCCATTCTGTTTTTGGTGATCGGAACCTTTTTGCAATAAGGAACAATGAGAAAAGCAGCTGCCCCGCTATGGGACAGCTGCTTTTTCGCTGTAGAGCTGTATATGGTGCAGAAACCGCTTGCATTTATGCAAAAAAAGGTTTTCTGCGGTCAATTCATTCGGCACCCTCGAAAACCTTGTTGGGCAGCTTTTCAACAGCATCAGCCACGCCATCGAGCCAGTTGCCTTCAAAGTCCTCGATTGCACCCTTGTCAGTCAGGGAAGCCAGAGCGGGATCGATGGGCATTTCTGCCAACAAATCCAAACCGTGGCGTGCGGCAGCTTCGCTGCTGGTGCTTTCGCCGAACAGATGAATCTTTTTGCCGCAGTCGGGGCAGACCAGATAGCTCATGTTTTCAACAATACCCAGAATGGGCACGTCCATCATTTCAGCCATGCGCACAGCCTTTTCGACGACCATGCCTACCAGCTCCTGAGGAGAAGCAACAATTACGATGCCGTCCACAGGCAGGGACTGGAAGGTGCTCAGCGCGACGTCGCCGGTTCCGGGAGGCATATCGACAAACATATAATCCACATCGTCCCAATATACGTCCGTCCAAAACTGTGTGACCACGCTGCCGATAATCGGACCGCGCCACAAAACAGGGTCGGTGTCGTTCTCCAGCAGCAGATTGACAGACATCACCTGAATGCCGGTCTTGGTCTTGACGGGGAACAGAGCAGTTTCACTGCCGGTTGCCTTTTCGGTAATGCCGAATGCTTTTGGAATGGAAGGACCGGTGATATCTGCGTCCAGCACAGCAGTGCGATAGCCGCGGCGCTGCATGGTAACTGCCAACTGGGAAGTGACCATGGATTTACCGACACCGCCCTTACCGGAAACGATACCAATGACTTTTTTAACGGTGCTGCCCTCGCTCAGCTTAGCCAACAGGCTGCCGGGCTCACGCTCGCTGCAGCTTTCTCCGCAGCTGCTGCAATTATGATTACAATCGCTCATATAAAATGAACCTCCTTGCGCCGTCCTTAGCGGCAGATGTTTTTTATTTCAGGCAGGCAGAAAACAAAATATTTAATGCCAGCGGTTTGTAGACAAAGATATTATATGCACATTTTCTTCATTTTGTAAATAGACAGCTTCTCTGCCTTGGCAGGTAAAAAGCAGGATCTGGCGTGTTTTTGCCTCTTCTTTCAACCAGTTTAAAGCAGCAGCCATGCGCGTTTCGTCGAAGTTTGTCAGGGTATCGTCCAAAATCAGCGGAACGCACTTTTCTTTTGGTAAAACTTTTTCACAGATGGCAAGACGAACGGCAAGATAGAGCTGATCCGACGCACCTTGGCTGAGAAAACCTGCATCTCTTGGGATTGCGTCGTCCCCTTCTGCGCAAGCATGCAAATCTTGATTCAGCAATACATGCCGGTATTGATTGTTGGTCAGCGCAGAAAAAATTTCGCCTGCTCGTTTTCCCAGTGCAGGGGAAAACCGGTTTTGCAGCTCGTTATTTGCTTCATCCAGTGCATCCATTGCCAGCACAATGGCGTCGTATTCGTCCTGTGCTGCGTCACGGGAAGCGTTGAGTGTTTCGAGCCGGGCGTTCAATTCCGTGCGATCCCCGATGGCAGACATTTCTCCGGAAGCGTGGTCGATGCGGCTGCGCAGCTCCTGCTGCTGTGCGGCTGCGGCTTCGTACTGCCGCTGAAGGGTTTCACGGGATTCTGCGGGGCGCATCAGATGAAGCTCCGCTTCAGTGAGCGGACAGGCACCGGAAAGTTGGGTTTTTAAAACATCGCACCGTTCACGGAGCTGCGCTGCGCGATTGCTTAAATTTTGCAGCTGTTTCCACTTGCGAAGCCCGGACTCCAGAAGGGGGGATACTTCGTGGATGTTTTGAATATTGGGACAAAAGGAGCTTGTTTCATCTAAAATCTCTTCAGACAGTTTTTTGTAGGTCTGGTAAAAATTGCGCCAGGAAGCGTTGATTTGCGCTTCGCATTCCTTTTGCGTCATAAGTGCATTATATACATTATTATAATGTATCAAGAGCGGCTCGATTTCTTCGGGGGCGGACACGCCGTAAGGCACCAGCAGTGCGGCGGCATCCTTTTGTGCTCGCTTTCGGCTGGAGGCGCGTAGCATTGTCAAAATAACAGGGACGAGTGCGGCACCTGCGCAAAGGAAATAGGATTGATGGAACAGATAGGCTGCGCCGGCAAGTATACCGACGGTCAAAGCGGTAAGCAGACAAATGACGGGCGTGGAAGGTGCGGCATGCTGCATCAGGCTTTGATAGGATTCCATCTCTGTGCGGACTTTTTCTGCGGCGGCCTCCGGATCGGCAGGGGCAAAAACGGTTTCGTCCACGGCGACCTGAGCGGCGGCGGTCTGCTTTTTCGCGTCCTCTGCCTGAGACTGCACATGATTCATGGAGACCTGCGTGGTAAGCAAATTTGCTGCATTGAATTTAATGCGCATCAGCTGCTCAGCGGCAGGGATGTTGGCGGATTCGATATCTGCTTTCGCAGAAGCGACAGCATCTTCAGCTTCCTGCAATGCATTTTCCGTGGAAAGGAGTTCTCGCTTTGCTTCAATCACATCCATTTTTGCATGGAGATTCAGTTTTTCAGAAATTTTTGCAAGGGAAGCTTCAACATCATGTAATGCCATGCGATCATTTGCTTTTTCCTGCTGCACGGTGTGAAGATGGTCAAGCTTACCCTGAAGATCGGAAAGTTCTGCTTCCGTACGGGGCAAAGTTCCTGTTTTATTATGGCGGCGCTGATTCAAAGCGTTTCGAAGCCGCTTTTTTGTTTCGCTGTAGGAAGTCGTTTCCTCGCCGGAGGAAATGAGGGAGACAATGCGTTTTTCCAATTCCGAATCCTGATCAATTGCAAGACCGCTCTGGCGAATAAATGCACTGCGCTCAAAAACGGTGCGAGGCACCCCGGTCAGCAGTTCGCCTGCATTTTGTCCTGTCATGCCGTCAATCGGATTTGAGGTTCCGCAGTATGTGGCAGAAAAATGCCCCATAGGTGTGCCGCTTTGTGATGTGTCACGAATCAAGACAAGCTCTTTGCCCTCGGCAGAAAGCTCTATGCGCCCTTTCATGGCGGCACCGTTCCACGGAGCATAGCGGTTTTTGTCCGCCAATGCGCCGCGTTCGCGGGTCGGAAGACCATATAGCATGGTGCGCAAAAAGGCAAGCCATGTGGATTTTCCGGATTCATTTGGCGCCTGAATGATATTAAGCCCCTCTTTTAATTCCAATGCAGCGTTATTCAGACAGCCGAAGGTGGCCGTGAGAGAATGTAAGATCATATGTATGCTCCTATTACCGATAAGCTGATAATTTATATATCTATACTATTATATCATAGGGGAGAATGTCTGTCTAAAGAAATCTATGATCTCAAAGATACTATATAATATATAAGATGCGCCGTTTTGCGATGAAAATGCACGTTGGAAAAGAAATTGAAAAAATGCAAAAAAGGTGTTGACATTTGAACGAACATTTGGTATTCTATCAAAGCTGTCTGCGAGCTGCGGCTCGGGGATAGTCGAAAAGATA
>JAHHSM010000020.1 GCA_020025175.1 Oscillospiraceae bacterium
AACTAATAATAAACAGGTCGTTTAAGTTTGTCAAGGGGAAATTATATATGATTAAGATATTTGGAAATAGAGAAAATGGAATCGCATTAAGTCCAAAGAAAAAAGTTGATTTTTATGGCATTTTTCGCTACAATAGGCAAGTATTGCACTAAAAGAGCGCAATAAAGCGCAATAAACATTTGGAAAGAGAGATTCTTATCGTATGGAAAGAGAAAAGCTTGGCTCACGTCTTGGATTTATTTTGCTGTCTGCGGGCTGCGCAATTGGTATTGGTAATGTATGGAAGTTCCCATGGCTTGCCGGTCAATATGGCGGTGCAACCTTCCTGTTGTTTTATATTTTGTTTTTGGTGGTTTTGGGTCTGCCTGTTCTGACAATGGAGTTTGCAGTAGGTCGTGCCAGTCAGAAAAGTCCGGTACATGCTTATCAGGCTTTGGAAAAGCCGGGGCAGAAATGGCATATTCATGGATATTTGTGCCTGATCGGCAACTATTTGCTGATGATGATGTATACCTCTGTTGCCGGTTGGATGCTGCATTATTTTGTCTTAGCGCTTACGGGAGCTTTTGAGGGGCAGGATAATGCAGGTATCACTGCAATGTTCGCTGATATGCTGGGGAATCCTGCGATTACCGGAGGCTGGATGCTGGTAGTTGTGATTGCTGGCTTTGCAATCAACTCTTTTGGTCTGCAAAAGGGTGTAGAGCGTGTGACAAAAGTTATGATGATTGCGCTGCTTGCATTAATCGTTTTGCTTGCCGTTCACAGCTGCATGTTATCCGGTGCTTCAGAAGGATTATCCTTTTATTTGAAACCAGATTTTGCGAAAATGCAGGAAGTTGGTATTGGTTCAACCATTGTAGCAGCAATGAACCAGGCATTCTTCTCACTGTCCCTTGGTATTGGCGCTATGGCGATTTTTGGCAGTTATATCGGAAAAGACCGCGCTTTGCTGGGAGAGGCAGTGCGTGTGGGCTGTTTGGATACGTTTGTCGCTTTTGTTGCGGGTTTGATTATTTTCCCTGCATGCTTTACTTTTAATATAGAAGTAAGCAGTGGTCCGAATTTAATTTTTATTACATTGCCAAATGTCTTTAACAACATGTTTTTAGGGCGGTTGTGGGGTACACTGTTTTTCTTGTTCATGGCATTTGCCGCCATGTCTACCATTATTGCTGTGTTTGAAAATATTATGTCCTGCTCTATGGATTTGACGGGTGCCAGCCGCAAAAAGACGGCATTGATCAATGGTGCTGTGTTGGCAGTACTGTCCTTGCCGTGTGTATTTGGATATAATATCTGGTCTGAATTTCGTCCCTTTGGCGAAGGCAGTGCTGTTTTGGATCTGGAAGATTTTCTGGTCATGAATATCTGGCTGCCGTTGGGCTCTTTGGTATATCTGCTTTTCTGTACCTCCCGTTATGGCTGGGGTTGGAAGAATTTTGTCAAAGAAGCAGACATTGGAAAGGGTGCAAAGATTGGGGTGATTCCCTTTGTGCGCTTTTATGCAACATATATTTTACCCATCATTATTATAATCCTGTTTTTAATCGGCATGAACGATAAATTCCATATTGTAGAGGCATTGCTTGGTGCATAATAAAATTTTAAAAGAGGTCTGTTCATTTTCTGTGAACAGACCTCTTTTGTATCCATGTTATGCACGATTTTGCGCTTCGACCAGACGAACACCACAATATTGTTCACGCAGCTTCGGCTTTTCGATTTTACCCGTTGGGTTACGGGGAACATTTGCAAAAATAATTTTACGCGGACGCTTATAGCGAGGCAGCTCACGACAGAAAAGATCGATTTCCTCTTCTGTACAGGGAACGCCGTCTTTTACCTGAATAATTGCAGCGGCAATTTCACCCAAACGCTGATCGGGAAGACCAATCACTGCCACATCGTGAATTTTAGGATAGCTTGCCAAGAAGGATTCGATCTGAACCGGATAGAGGTTCTCACCACCGGAAATAATTACGTCCTTTTTGCGGTCAACCAAGAAAATGAAGCCATCTTCATCCTGCTGTGCCATATCACCGGTGTGAAGCCAACCGTCTTTCAAAACCTCTTTTGTCGCTTCTTCATTGTGATAGTAACATACCATGACACCGGGACCTTTAACGCACAATTCCCCGACGTTTCCCTGAGGGACAGCATGGTTTGCTTCATCTACAATTTTTGTTTCCCAACCGTAACCGGGAACGCCGATTGCGCCAACTTTATCAATATGCTCCATGCCGAGATGTACGCATCCCGGCCCTGTGGATTCAGACAACCCATAGTTGGTATCGTATTTATGATGGGGAAAATAGTCCATCCAGTGACGAATCAAGCTGGGCGGCACAGGTTGTGCACCGATGTGCATTAAACGCCATTGATCCAGCTGATAATCCTCGAGCTTTAAATCTCCGCGATCCAAAGCGGCCAGAATATCCTGTGCCCAAGGAACAAGAAGCCAGACAATTGAGCAGTGCTCCTGCGAGGCGGCATCAAAAATAGCTTGAGGAGAATTGCCTTTGAGCAGGACGGCTTTGCTTCCGGTAAAGAGGGAGCCGAACCAGTGCATTTTTGCGCCGGTATGGTATAGCGGAGGAATGCAAAGGAATACATCATCATGGGCCGTTTCATGGTGCAGCGCCTCCATACGCGCAGACTGAAGCAAAGAAAGATGCCGGAGCAAAATTGCTTTTGGGAAACCGGTAGTACCGGAAGAAAAATAAATGGCAGCATCATCCTCGTCATCAATTAATACCTTAGGTGAGATGCTGGAGCAGTTTGCCGCTGCCAGATGATAGTCTTCGGCAAACGAAGGAGAGGAGTCCCCGACAAACATCAAAAGACGCTCTCGCCCCAGATCGGCGGCGATACTTTCCACACGACCGATAAATTCAGGACCGAAAAATACGATATCCACATCGGCGAGTTTTACGCAGTAGTCGATTTCTTCTGCGGTATAGCGAAAGTTCAAGGGAACAGCTATAGCGCCGGATTTTAAAATACCAAAATAAATAGGCAGCCACTCAAGGCAGTTCATCAATAAAATACCAACTTTTTGACCTTTGCGGATGCCACGCTGCAAAAGCAGATTGGCAACGCGGTTTGCCTTTTCATCAAATACAGACCATGTGATTTCACGGCGGTATGGTGCTGTAGAAGTGGGCTGAATCAAAGAATACTCTTTCCAAGTTACTCTTTGGGGCTCGCGGATTTCGGGATTGATTTCGACCAAAGCAATTTCATTTCCGTATAATTTGCTGTTGCGTTCTAATAAATCAGTAATGGGCATAACGAATTGCTCCTTTCTACGGCGAAAAATTTTTCTTTAATATGCAATGTTTTACGCTTTAACCTGTTGAAGCATATCATATAGGATTCGAGCAACGATGTCAAGAAAAAAATTAAATCAACCACAATGCAGTTTAATTTTACAGTAACAAGTCAAAGCATTAAAGCAAAATAAACAAAAAAGCAGAGAAAACTTTGAATAAAAATGAGAGATTTGTTATTGAATCTTCACACTTTAATGTGCTAATATTAGTTCAACTTATCAGTCATTGTATTTGAAATTTTACCATTAGGAGGTATTTTCATGGCAATGGCAGAGCGTAAGGAACGAAATATGGCAGTATTTGAAACAATTAGTAAATTAGAATCTGCTGAAGAATGCTGTAAGTTCTTTGAAGATCTATGTACGCCGTCAGAGTTGAGCGCAATGGAACAGCGCTTTAATGTGGCGGTTTATTTACAGCAGGGATTGGTCTATCTTGATATTCTTGAAAAGACCGGTGCAAGCAGTGCAACAATCAGTCGCGTTCGCCGGTCTATGTTGGATGGCGGTACTGGCGGAGTAATGCGAGATGTGATTATTCGATCGAAATTAGCCGATGAAGAAACTGAGGAGCGTGAAAAATGAGATGAGAGAGTTAATGCTAGGTAATGCTGCTGTTGCACGCGGACTATATGAGGCCGGCTGCAGCGTAGTTTCCAGTTATCCCGGTACACCCAGCACTGAAATTACGGAAGAAGCAGCAAAGTTTAACGAAATTTACTGCGAGTGGGCACCAAATGAAAAGGTCGCTTTGGAAGTTGCGTTTGGGGCTTGCCTTGCAGGTAAACGCGCTTTCTGCGGTATGAAGCATGTGGGTCTTAATGTGGCGGCAGACCCGTTGTATACAATGTCTTATACGGGGGTAAACGGCGGCCTTGTTATCGGTGTTGCTGACGATGCAGGTATGCATTCTTCTCAAAATGAGCAAGATTCTCGCCACCATGCCATTGCTTCCAAAGTGCCGATGTTGGAGCCGGCTGACTCTTCTGAGGCGCTTGAATTTACAAAATTGGCCTATGAACTGTCTGAACAGTTTGATACGCCAGTATTGCTGAAGATGTGCACTCGTGTCTCGCATTCGCAGTCTGTTGTGGAGCCGGGCGAACGCGTTATGCCACCGACGGTTCCGTATCAAAAACAGATTACGAAGTATGTGATGATGCCTGCTATGGCAAAGCAGCGCCATCCAATTGTAGAAGATCGTACCCGTAAACTGACCGAATGGGCTGAGACGGCAGCGATCAACCGTGTGGAGATGGGCGGAACGGAAATGGGTATTATCACATCCTCTACATCTTATCAGTATGTCAAGGAAGTATTTGGCGATTCGGTTTCTGTTTTGAAGCTGGGTATGGCAAATCCGCTGCCTGTAAAGCTGATTCGTGACTTTGCATCCAAGGTGAAGCGTTTGGTCGTTGTAGAGGAACTGGATCCAATTATTGAAAATCATTGCCGCGCCATGGGACTTACCGTTTCCGGAAAAGATGTATTGCCGATGATTGGTGAATTCTCTCAAAATTTGGTTGCCAAGTGTTTGGGCAGAGCAGTTCCCTGCGGAACAGCACTGGAGGATGTGATTCCAAATCGTCCGCCTGTTATGTGCGCTGGATGTCCCCATCGAGGTTTGTTTTATGCATTGAGCAAAAACAAATGTATTGTACTGGGTGATATCGGCTGCTACACGCTGGGAGCGGCTGCGCCGTTGTCTGCTATGGAAATGACGCTGTGCATGGGTGCGTCCATCTCCGCGACCCATGGTTTTAATAAAGCATTGGGGGCAGAGAGCGAAGGAAAGACCGTTGCAGTTATTGGAGACTCTACCTTTATGCACTCTGGGATGACAGGTCTTGCGAATATTGCGTATAATCAGTCTAATTCCACTACGATCATTTTGGATAATTCCATTACTGGTATGACTGGGCATCAGCAGAATCCCACAACAGGCTATAACATTAAGGGTGAGCCTGCGGGTAAGATCGATTTGGAGGCATTGTGCCGTGCTATGGGGATCGAACGTGTGCGTGTTGTGGATCCCTATGATTTGAGCGCCTGTGATCTGGTGCTCAAAGAAGAATTGGCAGCAGAGGAGCCTTCAGTGATTATTTCCCGGCGACCCTGCGTGCTTTTAAAATATGTAAAGCATGAAAAGCCGCTGAAAGTTGTTTCTGACAAATGCCACGGTTGTAAGGTCTGTATGAAGATCGGCTGTCCCGCGATTTCTATGCGCTCCGGCAAGGCTGTTGTAGATGCTACACAGTGCGTTGGCTGTGGTGTATGTGAGCAGATGTGCGCATTTGATGCATTTGAATGCAAGGAGGGCTGAAAGATGAAGACCAAAAATATTATGATCGTCGGTGTTGGCGGACAGGGTTCTCTGCTTGCAAGCAAATTACTGGGGCATTTGCTTTTGAAACAAGGATATGATGTCAAGGTATCCGAGGTGCATGGCATGAGCCAAAGAGGCGGAAGTGTTGTAACATATGTCCGTTATGGTGATAAGGTGGCATCACCTATCATTGATCGGGGCGAGGCGGATTATATTGTTTCTTTTGAATTGCTGGAAGCTGCGCGCTGGCTGGCATATTTGAAGCCGGAGGGACAGATTGTGACAAATGTACAGCAAATCGATCCCATGCCTGTGATTACCGGTGCGGCACAGTATCCAGTGCATCTTGTAGACAAGATGCGCGCTGTCGGGGCAAAGGTCGATGCATTGGATTGTTTAAAACTTGCATCTGAGGCTGGGTCTTCCAAAGCTGTCAATCTGGTACTACTGGGGCGGCTGTCTCACTATTTTGAAATGCCGGAGGAAGTATGGAACGAGGCGATTGAGGCTTGTGTGCCTGCAAAATTTCTTGAATTAAATAAAAAAGCCTTTGCATTAGGAAAGAATGCCTGAAGTTGAAAGATTTATAGATGGATTGTGAGTTGATGAAAATGGAACATTACTACCAGCCGGAAATCGAGTGTGCATCTCGAGAACAAATCAAGGCATGGCAGGATGAACGCTTGGTAGCACAGGTGCGCCATTTATGGGAGCATGTTCCGTACTACCGTAAAAAAATGGAAGAAAAAGGCGTCACATTGGATGATGTGCAAAGTAGTGCGGATCTTCAAAAACTTCCTTTTATGACCAAGACAGATCTGCGTGATGCCTATCCTTATGGCTTGCTTGCAAAGCCATTGTCAGAATGTGTTCGTATCCATTCTACATCAGGCACTACGGGTAAGCGCGTGGTTGCATTCTATACGCAGCATGATATCGATCTTTGGGAAGATTGCTGTGCACGTGCTATTGTGGCAGCGGGTGGAAGTAAGGAGGATGTTTGTCAGGTATCCTATGGCTATGGATTGTTTACCGGCGGCGCGGGCTTAAATGGCGGTGCGCATAAGGTGGGATGCCTGACCGTACCTATTTCTTCGGGTAACACGGAGCGGCAGATCATGTTTTTAAAGGATCTGAATGCAACGATTTTATGCTGTACACCGTCCTATGCAGCATTCCTTGGTGAAACGATGAAGGAAATGGGCATGGCACCCGACCAGATTCCTTTGAAGGCCGGTATTTTCGGTGCAGAAGCATGGAGCGAGGAAATGCGCCATGATATCGAAGCGACATTGGGCATCAAGGCCTACGATATTTACGGCTTAACAGAGCTTTCCGGTCCTGGTGTGGCATTTGAATGTTCTGCGCAGTGCGGTATGCATATCAATGAGGATCATTTTATTGCAGAGATCATCGACCCTGATACGGGAGAAGTGCTGCCGGAAGGTGAAAAGGGTGAGCTGGTATTTACTTCGATCACAAAAGAGGCATTTCCGATGGTGCGCTATCGTACGCGTGATATCTGTGTGCTGAGCAGAGAAAAGTGCTCCTGTGGACGCACCCATGTAAAAATGCACAAGCCTATGGGACGCAGCGATGATATGCTGATTATCCGCGGTGTGAATGTGTTCCCGTCTCAGATTGAAACGGTGCTGTTGAATCATGGCTACTCTGCAAACTATCAGATTATTGTAGACCGTGTGAAGGCAACCGACACGCTGGATATTCATGTGGAAATGACGCCGGAGATCTTTACGGATAATCTGGGTGAGATCAGCCGGCGTCAGAAGGAACTGGCGGACGGTATGCGCTCTATGCTGGGCTTGAGTGCAAAGGTAACACTGGTTGCACCGAAGTCAATTGTCCGCAGTGAGGGAAAAGCTGTGCGCGTGATTGATCGCCGTAAGATTTAAAGGGGGGAGAAAGGCATGAGCGTCAAACAAATTTCTGTTTTTTTAGAAAATAAGCCTGGCATGATGAGCAACATGACCGAAGTACTGGCTAAAAATCGAATTGATATGCGTGCACTGTCTCTTGCGGAAACCAGTGAATTTGGTATTGTTCGCATCATTGTAGATGATGTTTATGCAGCTACAACGGTTTTGAAGGATGAGGGATATGTACATAATGTGACAGATGTTCTGGGTGTTGCGATTCCTGATGAGCCGGGCGGTTTGAACCATGTGGTTCAGATACTGTCAGCTGCCAGTATTAATGTGGAGTATATGTATGCCTTTCTCGGGGGAAAAGATGCGGAGCATGCATATATGATTTTGAAAGTTGAAAATTTAGAAGCGGCAATGTCTGCTTTGGCTGCAAAAAATATGCAAAGCCTGACACAGGATGAGATTGCAAACTTATAATGCCTGTTAACGTTTAGGAGGTGTTCACAGTGGTTTCAAAACGAATGTTGGAACTGGGCACGGCGCGCTCTGCTATTCGAGAACTATTTGAATATGGAAAAAAGCGTGCTGCTGAAGTTGGTGAAGAAAGAGTATTTGATTTTTCTCTGGGCAATCCCAGTGTGCCTGCGCCTGATGCAGTAAATGAGGCGGCAATCCGTATTTTGCGGGAACAGCCTGAGTTGATTCATTGTTATACCAGTGCACAGGGCGATTTGGGAGCACGGCAGAGATTTGCGGACTCCCTGAATGGCCGCTATGGAACTGTATATAAGGCAGATGATTTTTATGTAACGGTAGGGGCGGCTGCAGCATTGTGCTGCGTGTTCCACGCACTGACCTGCCCAGGGGATGAATTCATTGCATTTGCGCCTTATTTCCCAGAATATGAAGTGTTCGTGGAGGGGGCAGGCGCAAAGCTCACGGTGATCCCACCTGAAATGGAAGGGTTTCAGATTGACTTTGAAGCACTGTCGGAGAAGATCAATGTGCATACAAAGGGTGTGATTGTGAATAGTCCGAACAATCCATCCGGTGTTGTTTATTCCCGTGAGACATTGGAGCGGTTGGCTGCGCTTCTGGAGGAGAAAAGCGTGCAATATGGTCATCCAATCTACTTGATTTCGGATGAGCCGTATCGTGAAATTGTGTTTGCAGGCGTGGAAGTGGCATGGATACCGCGGATTTATCGTGATACCATTGTATGCTACTCTTTTTCGAAATCGTTATCTTTGCCCGGTGAGCGTTTGGGATATGTATTGGTACCAAAAGAAATTACAGATGCCGATTTGGTATATGCAGCGGTAGCTGGTGCCGGCCGCAGTTTGGGTTATGTAAATGCACCGAGCCTTTTTCAACAGGTCACATCGCTGTGCTGTGATTTGACAGCGGATATCAGCATCTATGAGCACAACTGCAATTTGCTGGTGAGTGAATTGCGCGCCATGGGATACCATGTGGTGCAGCCGGGCGGTGCGTTTTATCTGTTCCCACGCAGCCTTGAAGCAGATGATATGGCATTTTGTGAGCGCGCGAAACAGTTTGATCTTTTGCTTGTTCCAGGCACCGGTTTTGGCGCACCGGGGCATGTGCGGCTTGCTTATTGCGTTCAGACAGAAATGATTGAACGGGCACTGCCTAAATTTAAGGCACTGGCAGATTCTTATCGGTGAAATAGATCGCTCCCCGAAAGTGTTTTTTGATTGCAGCGAAACACTTTCGGGGTTCTTTTTTAGGGTGAACGCAGTTGCACACAGATGATGCAATGTGCTATGATGATAAAAGAATTTTGGATTGAGGGAAGCGTGAACGGATGACGATTCTTGTGACCGGCGGAGCAGGCTTCATAGGTGCTAATTTTATTTTTTATATGCTGAAACATTATCCGCAGTGTCGTATTGTTTGTCTGGACAAGCTGACCTATGCAGGCAATCTCAAAACACTTGATCCAGTTAGGAATGCGGAAAATTTTCATTTTATAAAGGGTGACATTTGTGAGGTGCCTGATGTTTTTTCGCTATTTGAGCAGGAACGACCGGAAATTGTGGTGAATTTTGCTGCGGAAAGCCATGTGGATCGCTCTGTTGCGCACCCAAGTGTGTTTCTGGAAACCAACATTATCGGAACGGCAACGCTGATGGATGCTTGCAGAGCCTATGGAGTGAAGCGATTCCATCAGGTGTCAACAGATGAAGTATATGGGGAATTGCCGCTCGATGAACCGGAACTGCTGTTTACAGAAAAGACGCCCCTTGGCGGCAACTCGCCATACAGCAGTTCAAAAGCTTCAGCGGATTTATTGGTGATGTCTTATTACCGTACCTATGGATTGCCAGTGACGATTTCACGCTGCACGAACAACTATGGTCCTTATCAATTTCCGGAAAAACTGATTCCAAAACTGATTATCAATGCATTCAATCATCGGGAGATTCCAGTATACGGTGCAGGGAACAATATACGTGACTGGCTGTATGTAGAGGATCATTGCAGAGCAATTGATCTAATTCTTCAAAGAGGTGCTGTAGGCGAGATTTACAATATTGGCGGAAACAATGAATGGAAAAATATTGACCTTGTTCGTTTGATTTGTAAAGAATTGGGAAGACCAGACAGCTTAATCACGTTTGTAGAAGATCGGAAAGGTCATGACCTGCGTTATGCGGTAGATGCACGGAAAATCCGAGAGAGTCTTGGATGGTATCCCACGATGCCCTTTGGGGAAGGACTGCGAAAAACAATCCAATGGTATCAGAAGAATAGACGGTGGTGGGAACGGGCTGCTTTGCAAGAACTTTAAAGCAGGTATAAGGCTGTCGGAGGAGTTATCATTTTTATCACAGGGAGATCGTTATGCCGAATGTAATTGAAATAAAAGAGTATACAGCACCGGAATTAGATGTATTTGCACGGCTGACAGAGGCGCAGCTGCGAAATCGGATTGAAAAGGAAAAGGGGATTTTTATTGCAGAAAGTCCGAAAGTGATCGAGCGGGCATTGGATGCCGGATATGAGCCAATTTCACTTTTGATGGAGCGCAAGCATATTGAGGGACAGGCAGGGAATATTATTTCCAGATGCGGAGAAATTCCGATTTATACAGCAGATCGTGATTTGCTTGCACGATTGACCGGATATGAATTGACACGCGGTATCTTGTGTGCCATGCATCGCCCGAAACTGAAAACCGTGGAGGAGCTGTGCGCCAATGCAAGGCGCGTGGCTGTTTTGGAGGGAATTGTGGATTCGACCAATATTGGTGCCATTTTTCGCTCTGCTGCAGCACTGCATATGGATGCTGTACTGCTGACACCTACTTGCTGTGATCCGCTGTATCGCCGTGCAGCGAGAGTCAGCATGGGAACAGTGTTTCAGATCCCATGGACACGAATTGGTGAAGCTCAGGCAGAATGGCCTCAGGATGGTATGATACGGCTGAAAACACTGGGATTTAAGATGGCGGCGATGGCACTCAGCGACATGTCGGTCAGTGTTGATGATCCACAGCTGATGGCAGAGGAAAAGTTGGCAATTGTGCTAGGAACAGAGGGAGATGGTTTGTCACCGAATACGATTGCGGATTGCGATTACACAGTCCGTATTCCAATGTCTCACGATGTAGATTCACTGAATGTGGCAGCAGCCAGTGCGGTTGCATTTTGGCAGCTTAGAGTGAAATGAAAAATGAGAATGTTATAAAAACAAAAAAATAAAGGGATACCCTTGACGCAATCTCTGGTTTTGTGCTATTCTATTTAGCGGAAAATCTCAAGATAGAGTCTTTCTAAGCGATTTTTACGGACCACTCCATTCGGAGTTGAGGCCATACGGACAGCCGGGTCCACTGCCGATTGGCGGCTTGCCGCTTTTGTTGATTGAGTTAAAAGCTCGAATTTTATAAGTTGGTTACTTTCAACCGAAATGCGTAATTGCGCAAACTTGTGAAACGGTCAATAAAGAGTAGTAAAAGTATTGTTGCTATATAGACTCTGTGCGCTCCACATATTGCCTTTTGATTAGGAGAATAGATCAATTTTTAAAAATTGTTTTATGCTTTGCAAGAAGGACACTATGTTTTGGATGATTTTGATGCTGACGCAAGCTGTGTAATTACAGCTTGCGTTTTTGTTTTGTGAGGTATGAGATGGAAAGAGAAGAAAAAGCCCTAGACCAGCACAAAGCACCGATCTATGAAGCACTGCAAAATTTTCGGCAGATGCGTGTGGTGCCCTTTGATGTGCCTGGTCACAAACGTGGCCGCGGCAATCCGGAATTAACGGAATTTTTGGGAAAGCAGTGTGTCAGCATTGATGTAAATAGTATGAAGCCACTGGATAACCTGTGTCATCCGGTATCGGTGATCCGTGAAGCGGAACTGCTTGCAGCGGACGCTTTTGGTGCGGCAGATGCATTTTTGATGGTTGGTGGAACCACAAGTTCGGTACAAAGTATGGTGCTTTCTACCTGCAAGCGTGGAGATAAGATCATTCTGCCCCGTAATGTCCACAGAAGCGTGATCAATGCACTGGTGCTCTGCGGTGCTGTCCCTGTATATGTCAACCCGGAAGTTGACAATCGGTTGGGGATTTCTTTGGGTATGCAAAGAGAGCAGGTTGCCAGGGCGATTTCAGAAAATCCGGATGCAGTGGCGGTTCTTGTCAATAATCCTACGTACTACGGTATCTGCAGCGATTTGAGAGCCATTGTGAAAATGGCACATGATGCAGGAATGTATTGTCTGGCTGACGAGGCCCACGGAACACACTTTTATTTCGGAGAGGGAATGCCTGTTTCTGCTATGGCAGCAGGTGCGGATATGGCGGCAGTATCCATGCATAAGAGCGGCGGTAGTTTAACACAGTCGAGCCTGCTTTTGATCGGACCTAATATGAATACAGGTTATGTGCGTCAGATCATCAATCTTACGCAGACCACATCCGGCAGCTATCTTTTGATGTCCAGTCTGGATATCAGCAGACGCAATCTGGTGCTGCGTGGAAAAGAAGTATTTGCAAAGGTTGTTGAGATGGCAAACTATGCCCGCGAAGAAATCAATGCCATTGGTGGGTATTATGCCTTTGGTGAAGAATTGGTAAATGGCGATTCCATTTTTGCTTTCGATCCCATAAAGCTCAGCGTCCATACGAGGGATATCGGTCTTGCAGGTATCGAGGTGTATGATATTCTGCGTGATGAATATGATATCCAGATTGAGTTTGGTGACATTGGTAATATTCTTGCATATCTGTCCATTGGCGACCGCTCACAGGAGCTGGAGCGTTTGGTGAGTGCGTTGGCTGAAATTCGCAGAAGATACCAGAGGGACAGCAGCGGACTTTTAAATCAGGAATATATCAATCCCAAGGTGGTTGTCAGTCCCCAGGAAGCGTTTTATGCGAATAAGAAGAGTGTTCCGCTGCGAGAAAGCGAGGGGTGCGTGTGCAGTGAGTTTGTTATGTGCTACCCTCCCGGAATTCCGATTCTTGCGCCAGGTGAGCAGATTACTGGAGAAATATTAGATTATATTGAATATGCAAAAGATAAGGGATGCTCAATGACCGGTCCGGAAGATCCGGAAATCCTGTATCTCAATGTGTTGGAATAAGGAGAGACAAGCGTGGATTTATGGTTCAGCGAATTTCATGCGCCGGATGTGAAACACAGCCTCCGTGTGACACGACATCTGTATTCTGAAAAAAGCGACTATCAGCAAATTGATATTTTTGATACCCCTGAATTTGGCCGTGTGCTGGCACTGGATGGCAATGTCATGCTGACGGAACGAGATGAGTTTATTTATGATGAAATGATCACCCATGTGCCGATGGCGGTGCATCCGAGCATTCGGGATGTTTTGGTGATTGGTGCAGGTGACGGAGGCGTTGTGCGTGAGCTTGCGCGCTATGAGCAGGTGCGTCAAATTGATTTGGTGGAGATGGATCCACAGGTTGTAAGGGCCTGCAGGACTTATCTGCCGGAAAATGCCAGCCGCTTGGATGACAGCAGGGTACACATTTATTACGATAACGCATTGCGGTATATTAGAAGATGTAAGGATCAATATGATCTGATCATTGTAGATTCAACGGATCCCTTTGGTCCGTCAGAGGGGTATTTTACCCGTGAGTTTTACGGAATCTGCTATAATGCCCTGCGAGGGGACGGAATTATGGTTAATCAGCAGGGAAGCCCCTTTTATCTGCATGATGCAGAAGCGATGACGCGCAGCCATAAGCGTATTGTCAGCACATTCCCAATCAGCCGTGTTTATCAAGCGCATATCCCGACCTATGCGGCGGGATACTGGCTCTTTGGATTTGCCAGCAAAAAGTATCATCCTATTGAAGATCTGAATGCGGAGAAGTGGCTTTCCCTGAATCTTCGGACGGAGTACTATACAACAAAACTGCACAAAGGTGCATTCTATTTGCCTGCGTTTTTGGAACGCATGCTTCGGGAGGTGGAATGAGATGCTGGAAAGAAATGTAGAAAATTTTATCGGCTGTGAAAGCTCCTATGAGGATGCCAATATCGTTCTCTTTGGCGCGCCGTTTGATTCCACCACGAGTTTTCGCCCGGGAGCACGATTCGGCCCTGCAGCCATGCGTCATGAGAGCTTTGGATTGGAAACATACAGCCCCTACCAAGACAAAGATTTGTGTGATTACAACACATTTGACAGTGGGGATATGGAGCTTTGCTTTGGCAGTGCGGAAGCGGCACTGGCTGATATTGAAGCGCGTGCAAAGAGCATTTTGGAGGATGGAAAGCTGCCAATGCTCCTTGGTGGGGAGCATCTCGTAACACTGGGTTCTGTCAGAGCGGTGGCTGAGAAATATCCGGATTTGCACATCATTCATTTTGATGCCCACGCAGATCTGCGCAATGATTATCTCGGTGCCAAGTTGAGTCATGCCTGCGTGATCAGACGTTGCCACGATTTGCTTGGTGACGGCCGCATCCATCAATTCTGTATTCGCAGTGGGGACAGAACGGAGTTTGAATTTGCTAAGGAGCACACAGAGATGCATCCGTTCTGTTTCGATGGACTTTCGGAGCTTTGTATGAATTTGAAGGAGTCCCAAACGCCGGTTTATTTTACCATTGATCTGGATTGTCTGGATCCATCGGTGTTTCCGGGAACCGGGACACCGGAAGCTGGTGGCGTGACATTTTTGCAGCTTCTTGCGGCAATCAAAACGGTTGCTCAGATCAATGTTGTGGGTGCGGATGTGAATGAACTGGCACCGATGCTGGATCAGAGTGGCATATCAACAGCAACGGCATGTAAGGTGCTGCGTGAATTGATTTTGGCGTTGAATGAATAGTTATATAAAGGAGAGAGGAACTATGAGTAAAGTATTGGTCATTGGCTGCGGCGGTGTTGCGAACGTTGCAATTAGAAAATGCTGCCAGGTCAGCGATGTGTTTGAAGAACTTTGTATTGCAAGCAGAACAAAATCCAAGTGTGATGCTTTGGCGGAGGAACTGGCAGGTACGACTGCCACCAAAATTACGACTGCCCAGGTGGATGCAGATGATGTGCAGCAGCTCATCGATCTGATCAACAGCTACAAGCCGGATCTGGTTATGAATATTGCTCTGCCTTATCAAGATTTGACAATTATGGATGCATGTCTTGCCTGCGGTGTCAATTATATGGATACCGCAAATTATGAGCCTGAGGATACCGATGATCCAGCATGGCGCGAAATCTATGAAAAGCGTTGCCAAGAGGCTGGTTTCTCTGCTTATTTTGATTATAGCTGGCAGTGGGCATACCGTGAAAAGTTTGAAAAGGCAGGGTTGACCGCCCTTTTAGGCTGTGGCTTTGACCCCGGTGTTACGCAGGCATACTGTGCTTATGCAAAAAAGCATGAATTTGATACCATTGATACCATTGATATTTTGGACTGCAACGGCGGTGATCACGGCTATGCATTTGCAACCAACTTTAATCCGGAAGTAAATCTGCGCGAAGTTTCCGCACCTGGAAGCTATTGGGAAGACGGACACTGGGTTGAAATTCCGCCTATGAGCATTAAGCGTGAGTACAATTTCGATTGTGTGGGCGATAAAGATATGTATTTGCTGCATCATGAGGAGATCGAGTCCTTGGCGCTGAATATTCCGGAAGTGAAGCGTATTCGTTTCTTTATGACCTTCGGCCAGAGCTATCTGACCCATATGAAGTGCCTTGAAAATGTAGGTATGCTGTCTACCACGCCGGTCAACTTCGAGGGGCATGACATCGTTCCCATCAAGTTTCTGAAAGAACTTTTGCCTGATCCTGCAAGCCTTGGTCCCCGTACCCATGGCAAGACGAATATCGGCTGTATTTTCACCGGTAAGAAGGATGGTAAGGATAAGACCTACTATATTTATAATGTGTGCGATCATCAGAAGTGCTATGAAGAGGTCAAGAGTCAGGCAGTCAGCTACACTACCGGTGTGCCGGCCATGTGTGGTGCCATGATGCTGCTGACCGGAAAATGGGCACAGACCGGTGTTCATACTGTTGAGGAGTTCGATCCCGACCCATTCTTGGATGCATTGGATCAATTTGGCTTGCCGCGCAGCGAAAACCAAAATCCTGTTTTGGTGGACTGATGGAACGTATCGTGGAAATGCGTCCACCCTTTGTTGGATTAGAAGGAAAAGTAGTGGAGGAGGTTTTCGGTTCTCTTTCGACGCCGTCTTATGTGATTGATGAAAGGCGGCTGCAGCAAAACGGCGAGATTCTGAAAGGTGTTATGGAACAAACCGGCTGCAAGATTTTGCTGGCGCAAAAAGCGTTTTCAAATTTTACAGTGTATCCGCTATTAGCGGATTATCTTGCGGGAACGGAAGCAAGCGGTCTATACGAGGCGCGCCTTGGCTGGGAGGAAATGCCTGATAGGGAAGTGCATGTATTCTGTGCAGCTTACCGTGACGATGAATTTGATGAGCTGCTCCACTATGCAGATCATATTGTATTCAATTCCCTCAATCAGTTGAAAAAGTTTGGAAAAAAGGCGAAAGAGCATGGTAAGAGCATTGGGTTGCGCATCAATCCCGAATGCTCCACGCAGGAAGGCCATGAAATCTACGATCCCTGCGCTGTAGGCAGCCGTCTTGGCGTGACCAAAGCAATGTGGGATCGGGAGATGAGTGATGAGTGGATTGCATTGTTGGATGGGTTGCATTTCCATACACTCTGCGAACAAGATTCGGATGCGCTTGCTTTGACATGGACTGCGGTGAAGGAGAAGTTCGGTGATGTACTGCCCGAAATGCAATGGATCAACATGGGGGGCGGACATCATATTACCCGTCCGGGATATGACGTTGCAACCTTAAAAGCCTGCATCATGGATGCAAAAAACAGCTGGAATCTGGAGGTTTATTTGGAACCCGGGGAAGCTGTGGCGTTGAATGCTGGATATTTTATTTGCCGGGTTTTGGATATAGTTCAAAATGGAGCAGTGCAGATTGCTATTTTAGATGGGAGTGCGGCTTGCCATATGCCCGATGTGATTGAGATGCCGTATACACCGCCGCTTTACGGTGCAGAGGGACCGGGCGAAAAGCAGTACACTTATCGTCTGGCAGGTCCCACCTGTCTTGCAGGGGATGTGATTGGAGACTATTCTTTTATCAAAGAATTGCATGAGGGAGATTTTCTGCTGTTTGGCGATATGGCAATTTATACAACTTGTAAAAATAATACGTTCAACGGAATGCCTCTGCCGAATATTTGGAAAAGAAATTACGATGGAAGTTTTCAACAGATCACCGAATTCGGCTATAAAGATTTTAAAATGCGATTGGGTAAACTGTCATAAGCATAGATACAGTTTTATTGGGAGTTAGAAAAACAAACAGGTCATATCAGCGATTGCTGATATGACCTGTTTTTATAAATCACTGCAAAAATTTTCTGTAGATCTTGAATTGGGGGAAGCTGCACTTAATGTTATCATCAGTAGGATGGTTCTCGACAACTCTGGAATTAAACGTAGAGATTCTGTTGGGAGTTTGTTTGAATAGAAATTTTGCCGGAAACGGATTGAAACTGTACAGGAATTCCGTCAGTGGTGGTGAGAGAACCTCTTGTACTTTGTCCATTTACTGTAATGGTACTAATGCTGTGGGCATCAATTGCGACAGGATGGTTGGTAGAAAGTGAGATATCGCCGGAGACACTTGAAATCTGACCATTGTCAGAAATATTGCCGCAAATGGTACTTTTCCCTGAAACGGTATTGATGTTCAATGTTCCGAAGGTACCTGAGAGATTTAAATTGCTGGAGGTAGTATTTGCCTGCAAAAGTTCAGAGGAAATATCACAAGTGGCAATATCGCCGGATATGGATGCCATATCAATTTTTTTAGCAGCAATATCGGAAACATTAACCGTGCCGGAAGTGGAGTTGCATGAAGCAGAATCACAAGAGAATCCCTGTGCTTCTATGTTGCCGGAGATAGTGTTGAGATTTACAGATGTCATCACAGCTTCTTTTGGCACGGTAATTGTAACAAACCAGTCGCCGAGTGAATCAAAATACTTTTTAGGGTCAAAGTCCGTTTTAAAATACAAAGTGCCGTCTTCTACGCCGAAGCGCTGCAAAGGTTCTTTTTCGGAAAGATTGTAGGAAACGGACCAATCCTCGCCGGGTATTACCTCAATATCCGCAGCCAGCACGTCGATTTCGATAGAGTCGAATTCTGTCAGTGGCTGTGACATACTTTTCTGAAGGACTGCAGGGGAAGAATTTGGGGTTATATCTTGATCTGACACAGAAGAAAGGGAAGTGTGAGAAGTCGTACCGCAAGCAGTTAGCAGCAAGGAAAGCATAAGGGATAGAATTGTAATACATTTTTTCATAAAAACACCTCCATAAAATTGTTAAATGGAAAAGATAACTGGTTAAAGATTGATTTTAAAAACAATTATAGCAAATGAATGGATGGATGACAATAGAACGTATAGAGGTTTACAGTAATATTACATAGCTTTAATTGAGCTTCATGGAACCTTATTTTACAGTTTCACTAACTGTAGAGATAGAATCGCACTGCATGTAACATAGGTGCCGCTATTCAGATAATGGTAACATGCTATATGAGAATATACATGCAAATGAAAGCAGGTTCTTTTTTAGAACAGTACAATCTCAATTATCATCTATGTTTTTATTATTGACAGCAGTCATCCTTTCTTGACGATGCGTTAGAAAAATATGATTGAGGATTGCACCAAGAAGCAGAATGATGCTGCTTAAATAGAGCCATAGCATCAGTGCAATAATAGCGCCTAATGAGCCATACAGCAGGGAATAGTTTGCCATATTGTCCACATAAAAAGAAAACACATAGCTCAGGAATAACCATGCCGCAACTGAAAGTGCTGCTCCTGGTGCGGCGTCGCGCCAACGCAATTTAATATTTGGTACAACACGGTTGATTACTAACACAAACAAAAAGAGGAAAGCTGCTGTCATTGGATAAGAAGCCCGCTCTATGCTGTCTGCCACAATGGAAAAAAGCGGAAACCATGTGTGAATCAAGCGAAAAATTGTGCGTCCACAAATCATCAGCAGGATACTACTGAAAATTGCCAGCAGAAATCCCGCTGACAGCATCAGCGACAATATTCCGCGACGCAGCGTGCCGGTTCGCCGAGGAACACGATAGATTGCATTCATAGTGCACATTAGTGAACGCACTGCCCGCGATAAGAAGTACAGTGTCATAATAGTTCCTGCCATCATGGGTTGCAGCGATGGCATAGAACGGATATACTCCATATAACCAATGATCACTTCCTGCACATCAAGCGGTAAAAATTCCGACAGGATTGCAACACTTGTCTCCGGCAATGGAACCTGTGCCAATACCGCGGTTAAAAACATCAAAAGAGGACAAAATGTAAAAAGTAAAAAATAAGATAACTCTGCAGCTGATTGTGAGATGCCATCTGAAAAATATCGCTGTATCAGCGTTTTTACAATTGAAGACTGGTGCTTTCCCTGCATTGTAATCGTCTCCCGTCAACATTTAAGAAAAAAACTAGATCCTTAGATTCTATTAGGTCAATAATCGTACAATTAAAAGCGCATGGTATATCTGTTTGATTCTGGCGCATACTCATTGTTTTGTCCGATGATATGCTGATTTTGCATGCTTTAGATATTGGTAATATGCGTTAGGACAGATTCCTATATGTCGGAGCAGCCATCTGAGGCCAAACTTTCACTCATGTTTTTCAGTAAAACGATATGTTGTTACTCGATTTCTTTCGCAAAGAATGCCGCCGCTTTTTTAAGAACAGGTTTTCCTTTTCAAGGTCTGCCTTCTCCTTTAGGAGATGACGAATCTCCTTCGTAAGTTGTAATTCTGACGTGACAGCATCGTTGTTTTGGCATTCTTCGCGGTATGCACGTACCCGGTTGAAGATCGTCACCTTGGATATGCCGCATTTAGCAGCAAGACTGGAGAGTGTGCGTCCATCTTGGATGTGCTGCAGAACGACCTTTTTCGGGTTTCTGTGGTAATCTGTGATATATGATCTTCTTCCTAATGACATTATATCCATTAGGCACTGCTGTTACAACTTTAATATACCACTGCAAGCTATCAATTATATTTCAGATTGTGTATGCGGTTAAGTTCTTATTCTGGTAGGCAACCGCAATATTGTGCAAAGGATAGAGTTCTACACTCTCTCTTTCTAAACGACGCAAATTTTATTGAATCCAATTTATCATCGAATCGCATTTTGCTCCACATCCCGGATCTGCCATCTGGACATTTGCAATACCCCGGCATTTTGTTGTATTGGAAGGGAACATTTCCATCCTCCATGCTCCTCCGCTTGCCCCACAGCACGATATCCCACAGGGATTCAGACTCAGCCTGTGCGAAGCCGCTGAACAGGGTGATGAGAAATTCACTGGACTGAGTCATGGTGTTGATGTTTTCTTTTTCAAAGATGACCCCAATGACGTTGGCTTTCAGCATCCGTACGGTGTCCAGGCAGTCAACCGTGTTTCGCGCAAATCGGGAGAGGGACTTGGTGAGGATGGTGTCGATCTTTCTGTGCTTACAGGCGGCGATCATACAGTTGAATTCTTTTCGTTTCTTCATCCCAGTTCCACTGATGCCCTCATCGACAAAGATACCGGCCATCTCCCAATCAGGGTTTTCTTCAACTTTTTCGGTGTAGTAGGCTTTCTGCGCCCTATAGCTGGTGAGCTGCTCATCGCTGTCAGTGCTGACTCTACAGTAGGCGGCTACACGCTGTTTATGATTTTCAGCAGTCTCTTGCACTTGTGTTTATTCCACTCAGTGGATTCTTCGCTGTATGTGATGGCTTCTGTATCCAGCACCTTTTCTGCTGCATTGATCAGGCCGTCTGCCAGCAGGACACTTCTTGGATCGCCTTTGAAGCGTTCCATAGTATGCATCCCATTGCGGCCCATACTGTACAGAGGGAAGGGCATGGCTCCTTGGTTCAGTCTTTCTCTGACTGCGGACATAGCTGCGTAAGACGTAAACAGCATCAATGTGTGCCCATGGGCAGCTGTCAGCATCCCCCGGATCTGTTTGGCCAGATCGTCAAAATAAGTTGCCTCTTGCTGCATAGGCGGCGCACTTGGCAGAAACAGCAGGCACTTCTCCTGATATTGAAAAGGCGAAAGAGAAACAGACACCTGTACTCGCACATTACGGTCTAATCCGACTTTCTCAGTGTAGAAGATCATATCACTCTGGGAGGAAAGAAACAGATCGACCGCACGGCTGATCTGCTCAAGTTTTCGATTGATTGTTGCAAGCAGTGTGCTGCCAAGCTGGTTTCGGATCACGGTGAGCGTCTTGTTTGGCCCCACCATTTTCCGTGTATAATCCGCTATGCTCAGATTGTTACCAGGCGGGATAGAAAGAAGCTTCAGCAGTGTCACCGCTATCTTAGAGAGGGAGTCGCTGCCGGTGGATAACGCTCGGCAGCAAGGAGCGGATCAGTGTTTGGATATCGTGGGCAGTTAAGGTCGTCCCAAACATCTCTCGGGCTGTCTCCGAAAGCTTGTAAGCTTCATCTACTACCAGAGCAGCGGAGGCAGGTAGGATTGGCTTTCGCCCACTGCCATGATGAATCGCATCCGCTAACAACAGATTGTGGTTACATATCTGGAGCAGGAACTTGCCAGCATCACACAGGGCAATTTCCCAATTATTCATATTCATCCATAAAATTCCCCGGTGAGTTGGGAACAGTACGGACGAGGCTGGCTGCCTCCACGGGCATGTTCTCCAAGTCTCTACTGCTTTCACCTTGGGAACAGCCCTGCCTGTCTGGGAGTATGCCAGATACACATCATCGCTGACCTCTACATCTACACCATCCGTGGTGATGATGTTGGACACAATTGTTCATTTCGAATGCGTTTGTAATTTGTTTCTTCCTGCCATTTTTTCATGATGTGATCTCCAATCCCAAAATTTTTGAAATGTCTGAAATTGGGATTACGGGTATTGGGCTATATAGCAGAGCCGACAAAAACGCTCATACGATTCCTTTCTGGAACCGTATGAGCGCAAAAAAAGCCACTTGATGGTTGACAGTACCACAGTGCGAACATTTGATCAATGCAGCACCATGCTATCCACGCAGCAACATCTCGACTCTATGTTGGCAGTACGGACACATCCTTGCAATTTTCATCTGCATCCCATATTGTTGGTACGGAGCAGCCTGTTCCGCTGCCCACCGTGGAAATCACTATCTTCGGCGTCATACGCTGCTAAATAGACCGCTGCTTTGCACAGCATATGAAAAAGGGGAGTGGGCAAAACCCACTCCCCAAAAGTGATATTGAGATCCAGAGCAGAGTGACTTACTGCAACAGCTGCAGCACGCCCTGAGGCATCTGGTTTGCCTGAGCCAGCATAGCCTGAGCAGACTGGAGCAGGATATTGTTCTTGGTGTAGGCGGTCATCTCGTCGGCCACGTCGGTGTCGCGGATGGTAGCCTCGGCATCCTGGATATTCTCCTTCATGACGGACAGGTTGCTCTGGGTGTGCTCCAGCCGGTTCTGGATAGCGCCCAGGTCACCACGGGTGGAGGAGACCAGGTTGATGGCATCGGCGATGGTAGCGATGGCATCCTGAGCGTTGGTGACGGAGGAGATGTCCAGATCGGCAATGCCCAAAGCCTTGGTGTGCATATCGTTGACAGAGACAACCATCTGGTTATAGCTGTCAGCGGTGTCACCGATCTGCAGGGTCAGGCCCTTGCCAGCCTGAGCACCAGGAGCAATGGTGGTGTCCTTCTTGAAGACAAACTTAGCAGCCACATCGTTGTTAGCATTAGCCGCAGTAGCACTTCTGCTTGCCCCCTCAAAGGAGACGTTGTAGCCCAGAGCCTTGCTCAGAGCGGCAGCGATGGCATCGCCCTGTGCTTTAGCAGCAGCTGCCTGTTCAGTCTTGTTGGCACCATTGGGATCCTGACCATCAAAGGCATCCAAATGAAGATTGCCATTGGGGGTACCGGCAGCCGTAACCTTCTTATCGGCCACCATGATAAGCTCCAGACCATCCTCCATGGCCTGCTTCATCAGCTTGTTGGTAGCGTCTGTGCCATCCTGAACCAGAACCGCGAACTTCTTGCCGTTGATGATCAAAACGGTATCATCCGTACCATCATATTCATCGATTTGGTCAACATCAATGGTCTGGTAGGCATCCTCGCCTTTTTTGCTGGCGGCATCAAGGGCGTTGGTAGTTTCACTTTTGACGGTACCGTCTGCATTCTTGATGGTAATGTTGAAGTCTTTCATGATCTGGGTAGCATCGGCGCCGGCAACCTTGTTGTTCAGGGTAAAGGTGCCATCAGCGTTGTCCACTACCTTGAAGTCCTTGCCAATGGCACTTTCTTTCAGGGCAGCGGACATAGCCTTGCCAAGCTCTTCTTTGGTAACAGTGGCAGCGGCGTAATTTCCATACACAGTGCCGTCCTTGCCAACCAGTTTGCCGCCGGCAGTGCCGTCGGTATTCTTTTTGACGGTCAAAGAGATGGTGACAT
>JAHHSM010000021.1 GCA_020025175.1 Oscillospiraceae bacterium
GCATCTGTGATATTGATGAAATTGTTCAGTAAAATTAATAAAATACACCATAATAAAAGACCGAGAGAATGATATGCTCTCGGTCTTTTTGCGCGTAAATCAGTTCATGCTGTCAGCAGCGGACTCAAACAGCATATGGATTTTTTCGGAAATACCACGATGTTCCGGATATTCTAATTCAGGATCAGCATCCAGCACCTCGTTTGCTGCTTGGCGTGCTAAATGCATCAATTCCATATCACATTTTAGATCAGCGACTTTGAGACTGGGCAGACCATGCTGCCGCTGGCCGAAAAAGTCACCCGGGCCGCGTAGAACCAGATCTTCCTGAGCGATTTTGAAGCCGTCATTGGTTCGGGTCATGGCTTTTAGGCGTGTTTTGGTATCCTCACTTTTAGAGTCGGAGAACAGAATGCAGTAAGATTTATGCTGACCACGACCAACGCGCCCACGCAGCTGATGAAGCTGCGAAAGACCGAATTGCTCTGCGTTTTCAATCACCATAACAGTTGCGTTAGGAACATCCACCCCGACCTCGATAACCGTGGTAGAGACGAGAATATCAAGTTCTGCATGGACGAAGGCTGACATGATTTTTTCTTTTTCGGCGGCTTTCATTTTTCCGTGTACACAGCCGATGCGCAGATCGGGGAAAATATCCTGCTGCAGCTTGATGGTGAAATCCATGACGGTTTTCTTTTCGTTTGGAATGGTGTCGTCGCTGCCGACTAAAGAGCAGACGATATATGCCTGCCTGCCTTGCGCTACATGTTTGCGGATAAATTGGAATACGCGGGGATGGTAGCTGTTTGGAACGGCAAAGGTGTCTACCGTCTGACGGCCGGGTGGAAGTTCGTTAATGACAGAGACATCCAAATCTCCGTAAATGATAAGTGCCAGTGTACGGGGAATGGGGGTGGCGGACATGACCAATACATGGGGGTTGTCCGCTTTGGCGGACAGTGCTGCACGCTGAGTCACGCCGAAACGGTGCTGCTCATCAGCAACTACAAGACCGAGGGATGCGAAATCCACATCTTTTGCAATCAATGCCTGTGTGCCGATTACAAAATCAATTTCTCCGGCAGCAAGCTGTGCTTGGATACTTTTTTTGGTTTTGGCGGTTACGGAGCCGGTGAGAAGCGCACAGCGAATACCAAGATTTTCAAGCAGCGGAGCAAGGGAACGGTAATGCTGCTGCGCCAGTAATTCTGTGGGTGCCATCATGGCAGATTGATGACCATTTTTGGCAGTAAAGTAAATGCAGGCGGCAGCAACCATGGTTTTACCAGAGCCGACATCACCCTGACACAGGCGGTTCATGGGGCGGTCCGCGCACATATCCCTGATTGCATCTTCAACGGCACGCTGCTGCGCGCCGGTGAGCTGAAAGGGAAGGGTGTTATAGAAAGGTGACATATCAATGGGCGTGCAGCGTAGACCATGAAGGTCACCGCGCCGCCTGCGTAGAAGCTGCAAACCGGTGCAAAGCAGGAAAAGCTCTTCGAAGGTCAGTCTGCGCCGGGCAATGGCGAGGGCATCAAAGGATTCCGGGAAATGAATGTTTTCATAGGCATAGCCGATATGACACAAATGATATTTGCTGCGGATCTCATCAGGAAGTACATCGGGCAGGATGGTTTCGCAGGCATCTAATCCCTGACGAATGGAACGATGCATCACGTTTTGCGTAATACCGGCGGTCAAAGGATAGATGGGCATAATGCGGCCGGTTACTTGGTGGGCATTTTCTTTTTCGAAGATGGGATTTGTCATTTGTTTATGCAGCAGCGTGCCCTCTGCTTTGCCATAAAAAACATAGGTTTCGCCCATGACAAGGGAATTTTTTAAATAAGGCTGATTAAAAAAAGTCAAGAACAGGGTGGATGTGCTGTCCACAACTTTGACCTTGAGCAGATCCAGTCCTTTGCGGATATGGGATGCTACAGGGGGAGCGGCTACCATGGCTTTGACACAGGCATATTCGCCAATGGTGAGTGTGTCGATGGTGCGTATGGCTGCACGATCTTCCCAGGCACGTGGGAAATAGGAAATCAAGCTGTATAAATCTGTGATTCCCAATTTGGCAAGAGATTTTGCACGAGCTTCCCCAATGCCCTTCACATACCGTACATCAGTATGTAAGTCGCTCATATTCTTACGCCTCCTCCTGTTAAAATTAGCATTAGTTTACCATAAATTGCTGTTGAAAACAAGGAAAGGAAGGGGGCTAAACCTGATATAAGAGATATAAAAAGTGCCCACAGCTTCAGCTGTGGGCACTTTTTCAGTTCTGTTCGTTCACATATTCAACATACTGATAGGAAAGACCTTCGTACTCCATAAAATCAGATTCATGGCGAATTTTCCACTGAGGATGCTCTTGAAGATCGGGGAAAAAGGCATCTGCTTCCGGAGTGGCATCCACGCGTGTGATCAAGGCGCGGCGGCAGTAGGGGAGAAACTGCCGATAGACAGCATCACCACCAATGATAAATACATCGTTTTGCGGAACATCGGAAACTTCAATCAAAACCTCCTGCACACTATGGCAAACGGTTGCACCATCTATCACTAAGTTCGGATTACGGGACAAAACGATATTCGTGCGGTTTGGCAGGGGTTTGCTGCCGGGCAGGGATTTTAAGGTATTGTGGCCCATAATCACGACCTTTTCGGTGGTTAGGGCTTTAAATTGCTTGAGATCATCGGGAATCCGGAATAACAGTTGATTATCTTTGCCAATACCCCAGTTTCGGCTGACACATACAAGAATATTCATCGATACAGTCCTCCTTAAACAGCGACAGGAATTTTTGTGTCAAAGGGATGCGGATCGTATCCCTCTAAAGAGAAACTATCGCGGGAGAATTGATAAAAATCAGTGATAGATGGATCTATGCGGAATGCAGGGGCAGCCTTCGGCTCCTTTTTCAGCAGATCCTCGATAATGGGGACATGGCGATCGTAGATATGGGCATCTGCAATGACGTGAACAAGCTCGCCTGCTTGAAGACCTGCAACTTGAGCCATCATATGAACAAGAACAGCATACTGAACGACGTTCCAGTTATTGGCAGCCAGCATGTCCTGGCTGCGTTGATTCAAAATAGCGTTTAATGTATTGCCGCTGACATTGAAAGTCATAGAATAGGCACAGGGGTAGAGCGCCATTTCATGCAGGTCTTCAAAGTTATATAGGTTTGTCATGATACGGCGGGAAGCAGGATTGTGGGTCAAATCATAAATGACACGATCGACCTGATCGAACTCACCCTCAGCGTATTTATGCTTCAAACCCAATTGATAGCCATATGCCTTGCCGATAGAGCCGGATTCGTCTGCCCATTGATCCCAGATATGACCGTTTAGGTCGTGAATATTATTGGATTTTTTCTGCCAGATCCACAACAGTTCATCAATTGCAGTTTTAAAAAATGTGCGGCGGATGGTTAAAATAGGGAATTCTTTTTTTAAATCGTAACGGTTCACGATACCAAATTTTTTAACGGTATGGGCAGGTACGCCATCATCCCAGCGAGGGCGCACAGTCAGGTCGGTATCCCAAACACCATTTTCAAGAATATCACGGCAATTCTGCTGAAATACCTTATCTGCGTAGCTCATAAGGAGTCCCTCACTTTCTTATTATAATTAAGATGTTTTAACTGATATAGTATATCATATGTTCGATATAAACACAAGAAAAAGGGTGTTACAAATTCATGAATGCTATCCTGATGTCAAGGTGTTATTGAAACCTTTTTATAATTGTGTTAAGTTAGAGTCATTACCATTTAGCATAATTTTGCTGAAAAGGATGATTTGAGATGGAAGATAGAAGAAAGTATGCATGCAGATTATGGGCGATTTCTGCATATCGTTCCTTTTTGCACCTGCCGCCGATTCAGGCATTACAGACACTTGTTGCTGAACTGGCAAAGGAATGCCCGGATGCAGAAGTACTCACGGCACAGTATGCGGATGTATTTTACCAAATGCAGCTTGCAGGATTCGATTCTCTTGGAGCATATCTTTGGGAGCATTTGCGATATGATGAGACGCCCTATGGAGATGCAGCCGCAAAGGGGAAGGCGAATAGAGCGCTCACTCTGGCTGCCAAGAGTGACATTGAAACATTTTCCATGTTTGCTGCTATGGATGGGAGCATGTGGAAAACTTTGCTGGAAAAGTATATCGGCAAGGAGTATGCTGCCTTTTTGCCGGTATGGAATGCCGATAAAACACTGACATTCGAGGCTGTGACGGCAGAGTATGTGAAAAACGGTGCCGGTGAATTTGCACGATACAAGGCCTTCTTATGGGAAAATAGAATGCTGCTTCCAATCGCTGATCCTGATCTTGAAGAGTATGATTTAATCGGCTATGAAGAGGAGCGCAGGGAAGTGGAGGACAATACACGTGCGCTGCTTGCGGGATACAGTGTGAATAACATGCTTCTGTACGGTGCGGCGGGTACAGGTAAATCGGCTACGATTAAAAGTCTTTTAAAAGTACCTGGGTTTGAAGATCTGAGAATTATCGAGATGGATAAGCAGCAGCTTCAAGATATTCCTGTATTGATCCGTTCCTTGGCAGGTCTGCGGCAGAAGTTTATTATTTTTATTGATGATTTGAGTTTTGAAACGGCAGATGTGGGATATTCTGTATTGAAAACTGTGTTGGAAGGATCTATCGAAAAGCGTCCTGCAAATGTTGCAATTTATGCTACTTCCAATCGACGTCATTTAATGCGCGAAACCTTTAGTGAACGCGGAGACGATGAAATCAATATCCGTGAGTCCATTGAGGAGCGCACGGCACTGGCAGAACGGTTTGGAATTCGTGTGCTGTTCCGCGGACTGAATAAAGCGCAGTATCTTGAGATGGTGCAGATTTTGGCGCAGCAGGTTTCGCTGGAAATGTCAGCAGAGGAGTTAAAGAGACGCGCTCTTCAGTGGGAACGTGAACATGCCAGCCGTACACCGCGCAGCGCACAGCAGTTTATTAAATATTTACAGGGATTATGATTAGATGAACAATAAAAAATACCCATTCCGATAATGGTAGGAATGGGTATTTTTTATTACTTTGTGCCGAAAATACGATCTCCGGCATCACCAAGACCGGGGACAATATAACCATGCTCATTCAGCTTTTCGTCAACGGTGCCGCAGTAGATTTCGACATCAGGGTGATTTTTCTGCAAACGTTCGATACCGACAGGAGCAGCCAGAAGAACCATCAGCTTAATGTTCTTACAGCCGTATTCTTTCATAAAACCGATTGCGGCATCCGCACTGCCGCCGGTGGCCAGCATGGGATCAACAATCAAAACATCACGATCTGCAATATCCTTGGGCATTTTGCAGAAGTACTGAACAGGCTCCAGTGTTTCCTCGTCGCGATAAAGACCGATGTGCCCCACGCGTGCGTTGGGGACAATGCGCAGCACACCATCTACCAGACCCAGACCCGCACGCAAAATGGGAACTACTGCGAATTTTTTGCCGTCCAGAGTAGGAACCGTTGCCTTGCAGATGGGAGTTTCGATTTCGGTGGTGGTCAGGGGCAGATTGCGTGTTGCCTCATAAGTCATCAGCATACCGATTTCCGTGACGATTTCGCGGAACTCCTTTGTGCTGGTATTTTTATCGCGCAAAACACTCAATTTGTGAGCAACCAGAGGATGATCCATGATGTGGACATGTTCATTATACATATGCAAATGCTCCTTTTATTATTTAGAAATTTTTTCTTTCTGTAGTCGTTCCCGCTCGGCCTGGGAAAGGCGGAGGTATACGGGCTGTAAATCGGCGGAGGAGGTCAGCTTGTCTTCCTTTGCTGCCTTTTCTGCGCACAGACAAACGCCGACAGCATCCTGCATTTGCAGATGCTGCGGTGCAAGTGTGCAGTTGATGCCTGCCTCACTGAGATAATTATAACACAACAGCGCGCCGTCTCCAACAACAATTTTTGGATAAGAAATCGCCTTTAAATCTTCGGCTGCATCGCTGAGCGCGATGGCGCGGTCATCACATAAGCGACGCAGTACACCGCCGCCTTCTGCAAGGAAAAATGCGTTATAAATCTGACTGCGTCTTGCGTCCATGGCGCAGATAATAAGGGTGTTGTTCAGGTGTGCCAGATTTTGTGCCATGGCTTCTAAAGTAGATATGCCGATGCAGGGAATTTCGCGTGCCCAGGAAAGTCCCTTGGCGGCGCTGACGCCAATGCGCAGGCCGGTAAAAGAACCGGGACCTGCGGCTACAGCAACTGCATCAATATCGTCCATGGAAAGATCGCAGTTTTTCAGCATTGCCTCTGCCATGGGAAGCAGTGTACGGCTGTGAGTCAATCCGGAATTCTGAAAGCTGCGCGCAAGAATTTTTCCATCCTCTGTTAATGCGGCAGAGGCGGATTTTGCAGAGGATTCTAGCCCTAAAATTTTCATAGAGAATCCACTCCTTCTATGGTAATAACACGCCAATCATCATGTTGCTCATGGCGGTTTATATGGACGAATACAGTGTCTTTTGGAAGTGCATCGGCAATGTTTTCGCTCCATTCAACAGCACATACACCGCCGCGATCAAGATAGTCGTCCCAACCGATGTCATAAAGGGCATCGCTGCTGTCCAGACGGTATACATCAAAATGAAACAGCGGCATGGTGCCAAGATATTCGTTGACAATTGTAAAAGTGGGGCTGGTTACACGCCCTGCGTATCCAAGACCTTTTGCGAGGCCCCGGGTAAAAGCGGTTTTTCCCATCCCAAGACCACCGGAATAAGCAACAACAGAACCGGGAGAAAGCTTTTTTGCCAACTGTTCGCCCAGCTGCTCGGTCTGCGCTTCACTGTGAGAAAGATATTCCATTAAAATCACATCGCTTGTCTAATCTAAAAATACTTATAATTTTGCTTATTCTATCACAAAACTAGAATTCTGTACAGAATAGTTTGCCTTGTTTTATTCTTTATGATAAAATGAACATCATACTGGATAGATAGAGCCATTTTGGAAAGGATAGGATCCATGGCAGGAAGATTATTAGGTAGAATCAGGAGCTTTATTGGACAGGCAGATTTGATGCTGCTGGGCTTGTGCTGTGCGGCTGCCGCTTTTGGAGTTGTGCTGATTGCCAGCGCAACAAACTATACGGGTTCACCGCGCTATGTGGTTGTGCAGTCGGTAGCATTGCTTCTGGGAATCGTATTATATGCTTTTTTCTCGTTTATAGATGTGGAGGAAATCTCGCAAAAGTGGAAGTGGATTTTTGGCTTCAATGTGCTGGTTATTTTGCTTTTGCTGACACCATTGGGCATCAGTGTAGGTGGCAACCGCGCATGGATCAGTATTCCGGGCTTCCCGATGGATATTCAGCCGGCAGAAATCGTTAAGGTAACATTTATCATTTTGCTGGCAAAACAGTTGTCTTACTTTCAGGAAAAAGAGTTGAGCTCACTGAGGTCTGTTGCGGCTTATGGGGGGCATTTCCTTTTTATGGTAGGATTGCTGTTTGCGATTTCCGGCGATGCGGGAAGCTGCCTCGTGTATGTGATGATTTTCATTTTTATGACTTTTGCAGCCGGAGTAAAATTGCGCTGGTTTGCTCTGGGCGGCGGCGCTATTGTGGGAGGATTTATGTTCGCCTGGTGGCAGGATCTGATTCCGGGGTATATGAAGCGGCGTATTGAGGTCATTTTAGATCACAGCCTGTATCCGGTAGACGAGGGCTGGCATCAAAATAGAAGTCTGATTGCTTTTGGCAGTGGAGATTGGAACGGTCAGGGACTATTCAATGGCATCCAAACGCAGCAGCAGAGCAAAGGTAGCTTGCCGGCAAGACACACCGACTTTATTTTCTCTGTTGCCGGCGAAGAACTGGGGTATATCGGCTGCGTTTTGATTATAGTGCTTCTGGTGGCAATTATTATACGCTGCCTGATTGTGGGCAAGAATGCAAAAACGACTATGGGATCATTAATCTGCGTCGGCATTGCGGCGATGCTTTCCTTCCAGATGATTGAAAATATCGGCATGTGTATTTTTGTTATGCCGGTTATCGGTCTGACGCTGCCGTTTTTCAGCTATGGCGGTTCATCGCTTTTAACGATGTTCGCGGCGATGGGAATTGTTTCCGGTGTAAAAATGCGATCACTGCCGGATTGGCTCAGAGATTAAAAAACGAATGAGAGAGGCTGCTGACCGATTTTGGTCGGCAGCTTTTTTATTACGAAAAATTACCAGCCCAAAGTGGATATGCCTTTTGTATAACTGGTGTTTTGCGGCGAACAATAACTACCAGAATAAACACAAAATTCAAATTGTGGGAGGATGTTATTGTGAAACAGATCAAATTGAAATCAAATCTGGCACTTATGTTAATGCTTGCCCTGCTGGCGTCCATGGCGGTTCCGGTCTATGCGGTGGTGTCAAATGTGAACAGTGCTGATGAGCTGGACGTGATGCCGATTGCGCAAAATCAGGAATGCACCACGTATCAGGATGTCAAAGTGCAGGGGACACTGAAGGCAACAGATCCTGATGGTGGGAAATTGACGTATGAAATTGTGGAAATGCCGAAAAAGGGTACGGTTGTATTGGATGAAAAAGACAGCTCCGTTTTTGTATATACACCCAATCAGGGAAAAACCGGAAAGGATTCTTTTTCGTTTTGCGCAAAAGATGAAAATGGAAATATTTCGGATTCTGCAACAGTGAAGATGGAAATTTTGAAAGGCAAAAAGAATGTGCGTTATGCGGATATGGAGACACACGCAGCACATGCAGCCTCGATCCGTTTGGCAGAAGAGGGGGTGTTTACCGGAAGACAAGTTGGAACAGAGTTCTTTTTTGAGCCAGATGCGACTGTCAGCCGCGGTGAATTTTTAGCTATGGCGATGGCAGCAGCAGGAGTGGATGCTTTGGAAACCGTAAACGTGACCGGTTTCAGCGACGATGCAGATATACCGACCTGGGCGAAAGCGTATGCGTCTGAAGCGTTGAATACAGGAATCATTTCTGGAAAAATAGAAAATGACCGCGTAGTATTTTCTTCTGATGCACCGGTCACTTATAATGAAGCAGCAGCAATTTTAAACCGTTTGATGGCGGTCAGTGATGCGGATACAGCAGCATTTGCGGGCAGCAATGTACCTGCCTGGGCGGTACAGTCTGTTACAAACCTTGCATCTGTTAATGTGATGGGGCAGGTGGCAGACTGTGGAGCTGCTTTGCATCGTGCAGATGCGGCAAAATTGCTCTGCTCGGCGATGGATCTGATGGAGGACAAAAATACCAGTCATTTCGCCTGGCTGCGCTGAAACTGAATGAATCGGAAAAAAGAGGGAGAAATTCTCCCTCTTTTTCGTAATATACAGAATTGTATATAGTGGAAATTTATGCTATATTATATTCTGTATTAGTATCAATAAAAAAGTGTGAAAACAAATGCTTTTTTGATTTTAATTTTCGCTTTTGGAGGCGTTTTATGAAAATTGCGGTTTTAGCCGGTGGATTGAGCACCGAGCGCAATATCTCCTTGATTTCCGGTACGGATATTTGTAAGGCTTTGCGTGCGCAGGGACATCAGGCTTCGATTGTGGATATGTTTATGGGGTTTGAAAATATTGATGTTGCGCCTGAAAATGCATTTGCGTCGGACGATGGTCTGCTGAGTACAATCACTGTCAGCCGCGAAGAACCCAATCTAGATGGGATTCGCAGGAGCCGTAAAGACCGGAGCGCATCTATTTTCGGAAAAGGCGTGCTGGAATTCTGCAAGGCGGCGGATATGGTCTTTTTGGCACTGCATGGCGCGTGTGGCGAAGATGGTCGTGTTCAGGCAACCTTTGATTTGCTGGGTATTCCCTATACTGGCTCCGGTTATGTCAGTTCTGCCATGGCGATGGATAAGGCGATTACAAAAGTAGTGATGGAGTCTGTGGGCATTTTAACACCAAAATGGCAGGAATTTACATATGCGCAGGAAGATATTCCTGCAATTTGCGCACAGGTAAACTGCCCGTGTGTTGTAAAAGTGGTTACTGGCGGTTCCTCCCTCGGTGTTCAAGTAGTAGATGACAAAAAGAATCTTGCGGATGCGCTTTCAGAATGTTTGAAGTATGGCAATCATGTGGTGATTGAGGAAAAGATCATCGGTCGTGAACTGACCTGCGGTGTACTGGGGGATACCTATTTGCCGGCGGTTGAAATTATTCCCGATGAAGCTGGTTACGATTATAATAACAAGTACAACGGTTTGACAAAGGAACTCTGTCCCGCGCCGATTACGGAAGAGCAGCAAAGGCTGCTGGGTGAGACGACTTTGAAGCTTTACCATGCGCTGGGATTATCCGTCTATTCTCGCGCGGACTTTCTGCTCACTGAGGATGGAAAGGCTTACTGCCTGGAAATTAACACCCTGCCCGGTATGACGCCCACAAGCCTGATTCCTCAGGAGGCGGCGGCAGTGGGAATTTCTTACGGTGAGCTGTGTGAAAAAATCATTGAGCTGTCAATGAAGGAAAGGGGTGTGAAGTGAGATGCAGCAAATTTCCGTGGGGGAGATTCTTGCGGCAGTGCAGGGAAAGCTGCTGTTTGGCGATGCTGAACAGATGGTTCACGCTGTTGAAACGGACAGCCGCAGCTGCACTTTCGGTATGCTGTTTGTGCCTTTGATTGCTGCGCGGGATGGGCATGACTTTATAGAAAAGGCATTGCAGTCCGGCGCAGAAGGTACGCTGTGCTCCCGCATACCGGAACAATTTATAGAGGGTAAATTTTATATCCGGGTGAACGATACACGTCTTGCACTGAAGGCACTGGCAAGCTGGTATCGTGATCGGTTTCAAATCCCTTTTATTCAGATCACAGGCAGTGTAGGCAAAACGACTACCAAGGAAATGATTGCTGCCGTTTTGGCGGAGCATTTCAACACATTAAAGACAGACGGCAATTTCAACAACGACATCGGTGTGCCGAAAACACTGTTTTGTCTGATGCCGGAGCACGAAGTGGCCGTGGTGGAAACGGGCATGAACCACTTTGATGAAATTTGTTATCTGGGCGAAATGGTGCGTCCCGATATTGCAGTTATCAGCAATGTGGGTGATGCGCACATTGAAAATTTGGGAAGCCGTGAGGGGATTCTTAAGGCAAAATGCGAAATTTTTGAGAACTTGAAGAAAACAGGATTTGCTGTACTGAATGGCGATGACGCACTTCTTAATACGGTAGATCTGGATGTGCCGGTGTATCGCTGCGGCGAGAGTGCGGCATGCAATGTGCGTGTGGAGCATGTAAGTGATCGTGGCATCGACGGCATTTCCTGCGCGGTGCGCACGGAAAAGGACATCTATGAAGTGGATATTCCGGCACCGGGCAGACATATGATTTACAGTGCTGCCATGGCGGTGATCATTGGTGAAAAGCTCGGTATGGCGCATGAGGAAATTGTGGCAGGCGTTGCCCATTACGAACCGACAGGGGAGCGTATGCATCTGATTCGCAAGGAAAACGGCGCCTTGATCCTGTCCGACTGCTATAATGCAAATCCGCAGTCGATGGCAGCAGCAATCAGGACATTGGCGAAAAGCGGCTGTGGAAAAAGGATTGCCGTTTTAGGCGATATGGGTGAGCTTGGTCCCATTTCTGAGCAGGCGCATTACGATATGGGAGTGTGCTGCGCCGATGAAGACATTGATGTTGTTGTGGCAATCGGAGAGAAGTCGATAAAAATTGCCGATGGTGCCAGCGAGCATGGGTGCAAAGAGGTGCGTTGGTATACAGCAAAAGAAGAGGCGTATGGTGAGCTGGAGGATTTGCTTGAAAAGGACACTGCAATCTTGATCAAGGCCAGCCATGCTATGCGTTTTCAGGAAATTGTGGAGCAGCTGACAAAGAACTGACATAGAAATACGGGAGAAGATCCTATGATCGATATCAATATTTCAGATCTGGTGAAATCCTTTGATCTGGAGAAAAATGTATTAGATGGTATTACATTTAAAGTGGATACCGGTGAGCGTGTGGGATTGCTGGGCAAAAACGGCAGTGGAAAAAGTACGCTTTTTAAAATTTTGACAGGGGAAATGGATTACGATTCCGGTGAAGTGATGATTGCGCCTGGGCGCCGCATCGGCTTGATCTCTCAGATCCCTGTATATCCTGTGGGATACACGGTGGAAGATGTGTTGGAGAGCGCCTTTGCGCGTATTCACAAAATGGAAGCGGAATTGCGCGCCCTCACAGAACAGATGGCACAGGGAAATGAAGATCCTGCAATTCTGCGCCGTTACGGAGAATTATCCACCAGATTTGAGGGTATGGGTGGATACAATACCAAAACGGAGCTCAACAAGGTGGCAGAGGGTCTGTCCATTTCGATGCAGATGCGTGAGCGTCTGTTTGACTCCCTCTCTGGCGGAGAAAAAACTCGCGTCAATCTGGGGCGTCTCATTTTGGAAGATACGGATATTCTGCTGCTGGATGAACCTACGAACCATTTGGATCTGCATGCGGTAGAATGGCTGGAAGAATATATTTCTCATTTCAAAGGCACGGTTTTGGCAATTTCTCATGACCGCTACTTCCTTGACCGCACGGTAGACCGTGTGGTGGAAATTTGGGATGGCAAAGCGGAGCTCTATGCCGGAAATTATACGTTTTATGCAGAGGAAAAGGAAAAGCGTTATGAAGAGCGCATGCGCCAATATGAAAAGAATCAGGCGAAGATCAATCAGCTGACACAGTCGGCAGAGCAGATGCGTTTGTGGGCATTTCAAGGTAATGACAAAATGTATAAGCGTGCTATTGTGATGGAGCGCCGCATCGAAAAACTAAGTACGGTGGAAAAACCAAATAAGGAAAAGCAGATGAAAGCCACCTTTGGCGAGCGCGATTTTTTCGGCGATGAGGTATTTTCCTTGCGGGATCTTTCGATGGGCTTTGAAGAGCGCTTGCTGTTTTCTGATATCAATCTGAAGGTGCGCGGCGGTGAACGCATTGCGCTGATCGGTGATAACGGCACAGGTAAGTCTACTTTTCTAAAGATTCTGCTGGGTGAGGAAAAGCCTTTGGGTGGACGCATTAAAACAGGTCCCTCGGTGAAAGCGGCATATCTGCCGCAGATCGTGTCTTTTCCACACAAGGAGCGCAATCTTGTGGATACCATGATTTATGAAACGGATTGCTCAGCACAGACAGCGCGAAACCGATTGGCAGCATTTCATTTCCGCGGTGAAGATGTGTTCAAGAGTATATCTGTGCTTTCGGGCGGTGAACTGAGTCGATTAAAGCTGTGCATTCTCATGGATGAGGACATCAATTTCCTCATTCTGGACGAACCTACGAACCATCTGGATATCGCTTCCCGTGAGTGGATTGAAAGTGCGGTGGAGCAGTTTCGGGGAACGCTGCTGTTTGTGTCCCATGACCGCTATTTTATCAATAAGTTTGCGAGCCGTATTTGGGAGATGGAAAACGGAACGATTACAGACTATCCCTACGGATTTGAGCAGTATCGCACGATGAAAGCGCAGCAAGAAAAGGAAAAAACTGCGGCAGTGCCTGTTGCGAAAAAGACGAAGGGGTCTGTATCCAAAGGAAATCGCAGCCAAAATCATGCGAAAAAGCAGCTGACGATTTGCGAAAGAGAGATTTCCAAAGCGGAAGAGCAGATTCAGCAGTTGGATGCACAGATGATTGAATTTGCCTGTGACTATGAGAAACTGAATGATTTGTGCAAGGAAAAGGAAGCTGCGCAGGCGCAGTTGGATGAACTGTATGATCAGTGGACAGCCCTTGCGGAGGAGGCGGAAGGATGAACTATACCGGAAAACAATCTTTGTTGAATAAGAGAATCCTGTTGGCTGCTGTATTAATTGTTGTGGGTGCGGTGTGCATTGCGCTTCGCTTTTTTGGTATGCGCTTTACCGGTTTTCTGTGCATCGGTGTTGCGGTGCTTTTACTGATCTCTGTTCTTCTGGGACGGCTTGCCAAAGCAAATAAGTTTTGGCTGTGGCTGAAACGATTGTTTTATGCCGGTGTGGTTGTTGGCGTTCTTGGTTTTTGCGTGCTGGAGGGACAAGTGCTCTATGCAGGACACAGCGCGCCGAAAGAGGCAGATGCAGTGATCGTTTTGGGCGCAGGCGTGAATGGAACGCAGCCATCGTTGGCATTGCAAAGTCGGTTGGATGCAGCGGCTTCCTATGCAAAGGAATATCCGGAGATTCCTATTGTGCTTTCCGGTGGGCAAGGGTATGGAGAGGAAATCACAGAGGCAGAATGCATGCGCCGGTATTTAGCCAATGCAGGAATTGATGAAAAGCGCCTGCTTTTGGAAGAGAAGGCAACAGATACAGCGGAAAATTTCCGCTATTCAAAAGAAATATTAAAGGAATGCGGATATGCTCCACAGGAGATGACGATTGCGGTTGTCAGCAATGATTTCCATTTGTTCCGTGCAGGCTTGCTGGCCCGGCGAGAAGGGTTAACGGTCACCGGTGTTGGCGCGCCGATACCATGGCTGCATTTGGAGATTAATTATTATGTACGTGAGGCGTTTGCCCTTGTGAAAACATACCTTTCATGATAGGAGAACATTATGAGCAAGATTTTATGCCTGTATTATTCAAAATCCGGTAGCACACGCATGGCTATGGAAAAGATTACAGAGCTGTTGGGTGCAGAGCTTGTGCAAATCACAGATGGCAAAAAGCGCAAAGGGCTTAGCGGTTTTTTTACGTCTGGTTTTGACGCAACAAAAAAGACACCGGAACAACTTGAGCCGTTTCACACAGAGCTGCCATTGAGCGCATACGACCATGTCATTTTGGGCACACCTGTTTGGGCGGGGCGTTGCAGCAGTATTATGAGATCTTTTCTGATTTCCTATGGCAAAGAGCTGCCTGAAAATGTTTCGTATGTGATTACCCATATGGGTGTGAACGACTATGAGCAGATTTATACCCAAATGGACCAGTATCTCAAACAACCTCATGTGATGGGACTTTCTTTGCAGCCCAAGGCAGATGATTATCATCAAAAAGTTTATAATTTTATGCGTGCAATCGCTGCTATGCATGAAGAAATCATCGAGGAGGAGCCAGTGGAGGAAATCCAAAAGGACATCGAGGAAAAGAAGAGCAGTTCGGAATCTCGCTCAAAACAAAAACGCAGGGGGAAGAAGCATGCTCGAAAAGCTAAAAGACATTGAGACGCATTATGAAGAAATCGAAGGGCAGATGATGGACCCGGCAGTTTATGGAGACTTGGAAAAGATGATGCGTTTAAGCCGTGAGCAGAAGGAACTGATGCCGCTGGTTGAGACGTATCGTGCGCTTTTGGTGCGTCAGGCAGATTTTGATACAGCGATGGAATTGGCATCCGATCCGGATTTTAAAGATGTGGCACAGGAAGAAATCAATGGCGCAAAGGCAGATATTGAGCGATTAAAGGAGGAATTGACAATTCTGCTTTTGCCAAAAGATCCCAATGATCGAAAAAATGTCATTGTGGAAATTCGTGCCGGCGCCGGCGGTGAAGAGGCGGCACTGTTTGCACATTCTCTGATGCGCATGTACACCATGTATGCAGAAAACAAGGGATGGCGCATTGAGGTGATGAACCACAATGAAACGGAACTGGGCGGCGTTAAGGAAGCGGAATTTCTGATTCAGGGAGAAGGCGCCTATTCCCGTTTAAAGTTTGAAAGCGGTGTCCATCGTGTACAGCGCGTGCCGGAAACAGAGTCTCAGGGGCGTATTCAAACCAGCACGGTGACAGTCGCCGTACTGCCCGAAGCGGAAGATGTGGATGTAAATATCGACGCAAAAGATTTGCAGATCGATACCTATCGCTCATCCGGTGCCGGCGGTCAGCACGTCAATAAAACAGAATCTGCCATTCGTATTACACATTTGCCGACAGGGCTTGTGGTGGAGTGTCAGGATGAGCGCAGTCAGTACAAAAACAAAGACCGCGCCATGAAGATTTTAGCATCGCGTCTGTTGGATATGGAACAGCAAAAGCAGCACAATGCCATTGCAGCAGAGCGCCGCAGTCAAATTGGCAGCGGCGATCGCAGCGAGCGTATCCGAACATATAATTTCCCACAGGGACGTGTGACAGATCACCGCATCGGCTTGACGCTTTATAAAATTGATGCCATTATGAATGGTGCCCTTGATGAACTGATCGATGCGCTGGTCACGGCAGATCAGGCGGAAAAGCTGAAATCTTCAGAAGAATAAGGCGAAAAGAGTATGACAATGGGAACGAGATTTTTTCAATGGAAGAATGATGCACAAAAAAATGATGCCATATCAGAAGCGGCACAAATCATTCGTGCCGGCGGCTTGGTGGGGATTCCTACGGAAACCGTTTATGGTCTTGGTGCCAATGGATTGAATGGTGAAGCGGTCAAACATATTTTTGAAGCAAAGGGACGTCCGCAGGACAATCCCCTGATTTTGCACATTGCGTCTGTGGATTGGTTGGAACGTTACTGCGAGGATGTGCCGGAATTGGCATACCTACTGGCTGAGAAATTTTGGCCGGGTCCCTTGACAATGATTTTAAGACGCAAAAATATAGTACCAGATGTAACTACCGGCGGATTAAATACTGTTGGTATACGATTTCCGGATCATTCGATCACCCTGGAGATCATTTCAAAGGCAGATGTGCCCATTGCGGCACCCAGCGCCAACACTTCCGGCCGCCCCAGCTGCACAACGGCAGCGGATGTTTTGGAGGATATGAACGGTAAAATTGAAGGGATCGTCGATGGCGGTCCCTGCCGTGTGGGCGTGGAGTCTACCATCATTGATTTGACGGTTACACCACCTCGCTTACTGCGCCCAGGCGGACTGCCGCTGGAATCGCTGCAAGAAATTTGCGGAGATATTGAGATTGATCAAGCGGTGACACGGCAGCTGAAAGACGGTGAAACGGCAAAAGCACCCGGTATGAAATATCGGCATTACGCACCAAAAGCGCCTGTAACTGTTGTGACAGGCGATGCACAAAAAGCCGCGGCATATATCAGAGCACACCTTGCGCCCACAGGTGGTGTGATTTGTTTTGATGAGTTCGTGCCGATGTTTGAAGGGCATGCGCTGGAATCTTTGGGCAGTGCTTTCGATCAAGCGGAACAGGCGCGGCGCGTATTTGATGCCTTGCGTTTTTTCGACAGCACCGATGTGAGCGAAATTTGGGCACAATGTCCCGATAGCGCGGGGCTTGGACTGGCAGTTGCCAATCGCTTGAAAAAAGCGGCAGGGTTTCATGTGATCGATGCTGATGAGGAGGAGAGAGCATGATCGTCTTTGGCATTACTGGTGGCACGGGTGCCGGAAAAACAAGTGCGCTGCATGTGCTGGAAAAGTTGGGCGCATATTTAATTGATTGTGATGCACTCTATTATGAAATGCTGAAGCCCGGTACAGGATTGCATATGGCCATCGGCGAAACCTTTGGGCATGAAATATTTGATGAAAAAGGCTCGCTTAATCGGCCAAAACTTGGTAATATGGTATTTAATCATCCGGAGGAACTCAAAAAGCTGAATGGGATTATCTATCGCTATATGGGCGATGAGATTCGCGCACGGGTGAAGAAACAGGAAAGGCTCGGAACATGCTGCGTGGCAGTGGATGGTATCAATATGATTCAGACACGGGAAGCTGGCATGTTTGCCTGCGATTGCATGGTGGGCGTTGTGGCACCGGATGGACTGCGTCTGCGCCGCATTATGGAGCGCGACCATATTACTGAGGAGTATGCCCAAAAGCGCATCGACGCCCAAGAGCCAAACGAATTTTACTATGAGCATTGTGATGCGATTTTGGAGAATATTTATGAAAGCCAAGAGCTGTTTGAACAAACAGTGGAAATATTTTTTGGAAATTTAATGCGCGTATGCGAGAAGGAGAAAATGACTATGGAACAGAAAAAACTGAAAGCAGAAGAATTGCTGTATGCGCCTAAAAATGGCTGCCTGACCATTGACGAAGCTGAGGCCAAGGCTTGTGCAGAGTACTGCGAAGGCTATAAGCAGTTTTTGGATGCAGGTAAAACGGAACGCGAATGTGTCCACGAGGCTGTCGCACAAGCTCAAAAGCTGGGTTTCCGTCCCTTTGTGCGCGGTGAGAAGCTGAAAGCTGGCGATAAGATCTATCGTGTGAACCGTGACAGAGGTGTCATTTTGGCAGTAGTCGGTACTGAAAGCCTGGAAAAAGGCGTGCAGATTGCCGGCGCGCATATCGATGCACCCCGTTTGGATTTGAAGCCCTCTCCTTTGTATGAGGACAGTGAGCTGGCTTATCTGAAGACCCATTATTATGGTGGTATCCGTAAGTATCAGTGGGTCGCAATTCCTCTGGAGCTGCGCGGTGTGATTGCCCTCAAGAGCGGTGAAGTTGTGCCTGTCAGCATTGGTCGCGATGCAAATGATCCCAAGCTGGTTATCGAGGATCTGCTGCCTCATTTGGGTGCAGAGCAGAGCCGTAAGCCTTTGGGCGAAGCAATTCCTGCTGAAACCTTGAATATCCTTGTGGGCAGCCAGCCTTTGGAGGGTGCTGAAAAGGATGCAGTGAAGCTCAATGTGCTGTCCATTTTGAATGAGAAGTATGGTATCACAGAGGAAGATTTCATCTCTGCGGAACTAATTGCGGTGCCTGCATTCAACGCAACAGATATCGGCCTGGATCGCAGCATGATCGGTGCTTACGGTCAGGATGACCGTGTATGCTCTTACGCTGCATTGAAGGCTGTGTTTGATATTGAAGCACCCTCTAAGACTGCTGTCTGTCTGCTGGTTGACAAGGAAGAAATCGGTTCTGTGGGTGTATCCGGTATGCAGAGCATGGCATTTGATACCTTCATGACCGATCTGTGCGCAGCTTACGGAGATGTCAGCAGGGAGGCTTGCTATGAGAATTCTTTCTGCCTGAGTGCAGACGTGACAGCAGCATATGATCCCAATTTTGCAGAGGCTTATGAAAAGAGAAACAGCGCAAAGCTGAACTATGGTATTGGTCTGTGCAAGTATACCGGTTCCCGCGGCAAGAGCGGTGCCTCTGATGCTTCTGCTGAGATTGTCGCCCGTGTGCGTAAGCTGCTGGATGAAAATTCCATTCTGTGGCAGATGGCTGAAATGGGTAAGGTGGACTACGGCGGAGGCGGAACCATTGCACAATATATGGCAAACCGCAATATCGATACCTTGGATGCCGGTGTTGCTGTGCTGGCAATGCATGCGCCCTTTGAAACCGTTTCCAAGCTGGACTGCTATATGACCTATAAGGCAATGAAGGCTCTTTATGAAGAAAAATAATCTGCGCACGAGCATATAGGAAAGGAGCCTGTAATGAACCTGGTGAACTCTCGCACCCTATATGAAATCATACAGCGGTTGACCATTCAGGGTAAGGATAAATTTGTTGAAGAGGAAGAAGCACGCTATGACCGTCAGATCGAGGCTCTGGCAAATGAAATTGTCGAAAATCATGTGAAGATGGTTTTACTGTCGGGACCCTCCGGCAGTGGCAAGACAACAACAGCACATAATTTGCGCAAGCATCTGATGCGCAAAATGATGAGCAAGGGCAGTTATGTCTATTGTTTGTCTATGGACGATTGGTATATGTCTGGAGATCGATACACCATGCCCGTGGATGAAGAGGGGAACCCGGATTATGAATCTCCTGAATGTTTGGATATTCCCAGATTGAACGAAGATTTGCGCAAGCTTTTTGATGGAGAAGAAATCAGTATTCCAATCTATAATTTTGTTACACGGAAATCTTATGAGAGTGGTGCGCACTTTTCGATGAAGGAAGGTGACGTGGTCATTATGGAAGGGCTTCATGCGCTGAATCCTGTGATTCAGTTTCCAAAAGATGTGGATAAGTGTATCCGTGTGTATATCTCACCGGCAGATGTCATTGTTAATGAAAAAGACGGTATCGTGTTGGATAATCAATATATCCGTCTGTGCCGCCGAATCTATCGTGATATTGATCAGCGTGGAAGTACAGCGGCGGAAACCATCAAAAAAAGTGCAAGTGTCAATCGTGGCGAACGATTGTATATTACACCGTTTTTGAATAACGCAGGTGTTTGGCACATTGATACGTTGATTGGCTATGAACTTTTCATTCATCGAAGGGAGCTGCCGGATCAAAAGGAGTTGAAGGTGGTGCCTCTTTCCAAAATTACCCGTTTTGATATTCCAGAAGATTCTATTTTGCGGGAATTTTATAAAGTCTGATCGGAGGGCAGCTTATGCCGGAACTTCTGTGCCCTGTTTGTGGGCAGATATTGACGCAGGGAGAAAAAACATATCTATGTGCCGGCGGTCACAGTTTTGATCGGGCAAAAAGCGGATATGTGAATCTGCTTATTTCCCACCAGAGTGGAACACAGCATGGGGATGATAAGGGCATGGTGCGTGCGCGTCGTGCGTTTTTGCAGCGGGGGTATTATGAACCGCTGCAAAAAGCACTGTGCAAGGCAGCGCTGCGATATACAGATGATCAGTGTGTGGATCTTGTGGATGCCGGCTGCGGAGAGTGCTACTATACTGCGGCAATCGAGCAAGCATTGCTGGATGCCGGAAAAGAATCAAGCATTGTGGGTGTGGATATTTCAAAAGATGCGCTGCGCTTCGGCGATAAGCGCGGAAAGAATCTGCGCTTGGCAGTAGCCAGTGTGTATCACATTCCTGTACAGCCGGATTCATGCGATATAGTGCTCAATGTTTTTGCGCCCTTTGCGGGGGAAGAATATCTGCGTGTGTTGAAGCCGGGCGGTATTTTGCTGCATGTTTCGCCTGACGAGGAGCATTTATGGGAGCTGAAACAGGCGGTCTATGAAATGCCCTACCGCAATGATGCTGCCCTGCCGCAGCAGGAGGGATTGACAATTATAGCAGAAGAAAAAATCTGCTGTACACTGCATCTTTCCTGTCACGATGATATTGTAAATCTATTTCATATGACACCCTATGCACATAAAACAAGCATCGGGGATATTGCGCGGCTGGATGCACTAGAGCAGCTGGATGTTGCGGCAGAATTTGTACTGCGAATTTATCAAAAATGAATCCATCGGTATGATGAGAAAGAAGGAACCCTTTGTGCAGTCGTTTATTACATGGTTCACGACCCTCTGCAAGCGTAAAAGCAGAAGTGCCTCCAATTATGGCAGAGTTTTTGCAAAGTGGGCTGTGATTGCTGTGATAACAGGTGTAATCGGCGGCACAGTGGGTTCCTTGTTCCATTTGAGCGTCAATCTGGTGACACATTTTCGTGAAATACAGCCTTGGCTGGTATATTTGATGCCGTTGGCGGGTCTACTCATTGTCTGGATTTATCATGTGACATCCATGGAGGGGAAGGGGACGAATGATATTATTCATTCCATCCATTTTGGAGAAAAAGTTCCCATAATGCTGACACCTGTTATTTTTATTGCAACGATCCTTACCCATATAGTGGGCGGAAGTGCAGGAAGAGAGGGTGCAGCACTTCAAATTGGAGGCAGTATCGGCTGGAATGTAGGCCGGCTTTTGCGGCAGGATGAAAAAGATATCCGAGTGGCTACGATGTGTGGTATGAGCGCGGTATTTGCAGCATTATTTGGCACACCACTGACAGCAGCAGTATTTGCAATGGAAGTACTGACAGTTGGAGTGTTTTATTACATGGCTTTTATTCCGTGTTTCATTGCAGCGCTGGCGGCTTATGGTGTTTCTATCCTGTTTCAGCTACAGCCGACGCGCTTTGCGGTGCTGCAATCCTTTGACTTATCACCTGTTGGTGTGGTGCAGGTGATTGCGTTGTCCATTTTGTGTGCACTGGTCAGTATTGTATTTTGCGTATCCATGCATAAAACAGAGCATCTTTTACAGAGAAAACTGTCAAATCCATATTTTCGAATTTTGGCGGGCAGTTTTGTTCTTATGTTATTGACTGCACTCTTTGGTACGGACTATAATGGTGCGGGAGAGACTATGATTGAAACAGCCATGGGCGGAACAGCAGAGCCGTGGGCATGGGTACTGAAAATTGTGTTTACAGCCATTACAATTGGCTGTGGATTTCGTGGGGGTGAAATTATCCCCTCCTTTTTTATCGGAGCAACCTTTGGCTGTTTTATGGGCGGTTTGCTGTCTATTCCGCCCAGCTTTGGCACGGCACTTGGAATTGTGTCCGTATTCTGTGGTGCAGTCAACTGCCCAATTGCGGCGATTATTTTGAGTGTTGAACTCTTTGGTGCACGGGAACTGAGTTATTTTGCAATTGCTGCGGGCGTAAGTTATATGCTTTCAGGCTACTATGGTATCTATCAAAGTCAGGAAATCCGCTACTCAAAGCTAAAGCCTGAAAAGATTGAAACCTATGCAAAATAATAGTATTGGATTAAAAAGCACGGTTTTGCGCAATGCAAAACCGTGCTTTTTTATTTGGCGCCTTTAGGCTAGAATAAACCCCTGGTAGTACCAGGGGTAAATAAAA
>JAHHSM010000022.1 GCA_020025175.1 Oscillospiraceae bacterium
CCTTCAGACATGGGTTAATGTGAAGGAAAACTGGAGAGATAATTTGAACTATAGTCGTTCGTTCGGTTATCGCGGCGTAAACTAAGGAAAAGACTGCAAAAATTGTCAGGTATGTGTTTTACAAACTCGTCAACGCTATGGTTGAGGTGATGTGAGATGCAGAAAAGTGATGGATATTGGAATTTGTTTTTACAAACCGGAGCACCAGCTTTTTATCTGACATACCGGATAGAACAAGATGGGGAGCATTTTTTATAATATGCTCCCATACATAGGAGTGGCTGGAAAATGCGCAGAGTGGTGGAAGGTATTGTTCTTCGGGAGACGGATACCAAAGAAACAGATAAAATTTTAACGGTTTTGACCCGTACCGAAGGGAAAGTTTCTGTAATTGCCCGTGGCGCACGAAGAAAAAACAGCCGCATTGCGGCGTCCTCTCAGTTGCTGGTGTATTCGGAAATGACCTTGTTTCAAAAGGGAAATTGGAGTATACTGGATGAAGCGTCTACACTGGAATTGTTTTCCGGAGTGCGTGAAGATATCGAGCTTCTGGCATTAGGGTCGTATTTTGCGGAAATGACAGAACTGCTGACGGAAGAGGAGATCCCGGCGCCTGAAGTGCTGCCTCTGCTGCTCAATGCCCTTTATGCGCTGGGCGTGCTGCACAAAGACCCTGAGCAGATAAAAGCTGCTTTTGAGCTGCGGTTATTATCGCTGAGTGGCTTTGCACCCATGCTGGAAGACTGCGTAAGGTGCGGTGCAGAATGTCCGCAAGAGCCGATGCTGGATATAGTGCAGGGAACTCTGCATTGCAAACGGTGCGAAGTAGAAGGGCGGAAAGGATTGTCCATGCCGCTTTGTCCGGCATCACTGCAGGCAATGCGGCATGTGGTAGGATGTGTGCCTAAAAGGCTGTATGCATTTGCATTAGACGGTGATGCGCAGCGACGGATGTCAGATGCGGCAGAAGCCTTTGCTGCCGCCCAGCTGGAAAGAGGATTTCGTACATTAGATTTTTACAAGAGTATTCGTATTCGCAATGGCTTGTGAACGCAGATAGAGAAAGGAACGGAAAATAGTTATGGCAATGAATCGGACGAGTCGTAATCAAACCGAGATGATGGCGCATCAAAACCGCATGCTGGCAGAGCAGGATGCAAAGAAGCGCCGGGAGAAAAAGGCGAAGCAGGCTGTGATGATCGAGAAAGAAAAAGCACAGCGTCAGGCAGAAAAGGAAAATGAACCTATGGTTTCGTGGGTATATAGAACATTCCGTGTTATCACAATCGGTGCAGCTTTGATCCTGGGTGGTATAGAAGCATATAATGGCATGGCAGCGCAGGCAGAGAATGTGTGGGAGCGTGTGCTGTTTATCTCATGGAGCGCATGGATGGCATTTGGTCTGGTATGGGCAGGTGCCGCAGTATTGTATTGGCTTTCGCTGAGAAAAGGCGGTGAGGGCGGTTCAAAGGCGGCTCGCGTCTGTGTGGTTAATATTGTTGTGGCGATTGTCGGCATGGTTGTTCTTGGTATTCTGGCCATGCTGGGATAAGTATTTTTATAGTAGTATTTTTTGTGCTGCATTCAACTCGGATGCAGCACACTTCTTCTGATGAAAGTTATCCCATGGATGGGAGGTTTTTATATTATGGATGAGTTATTTGAAAAATCGATTCGTACATTGGAGCTTCCACGTGTTTTGAAACTGCTGGCAGATCAGGCAACGTCCGCTGCTGCAAAGGAGCGTGCACAAGCTCTGCTGCCTCAGACGGATGCAGAGGATGTGCGCAAGCTGCAGGAGGAAACCACTGCGGCTTGTATGCTGCTTGGTTTACAGGGCAGTCCGTCGTTTTCCGGCGTGAAAGATGTGGGAGCGGCACTGCTGCGTGCAGAGCGCGGTGGTATGCTGAATACGCGTGAGCTGTTGGATATTGCATATTTACTGCGGGCTGCACGCAAAGTAAAGGATTACCGTGGGGAGGAAAGCGACCGTGATACAGTGCTGGACAGCCTGTTTGACTCGCTGCATGGTGGCAGATTTTTGGAAGATAAAATTATGCGTGCCATTCCGGAAGAAAACATGATTGCGGATACTGCCAGCAGTGAGCTTGCGGATATTCGCCGCCATATGCGTGCAGCCAGTGCAAAATCTCGTCAGATTTTGCAAAAAATCGTTTCTTCGCCCACTTATTCCAAGGCTTTGCAGGAAAGCCTTGTGACCCAGCGAGACGGACGATTTGTGGTGCCGGTGAAAGCGGAGTTTCGTTCTGAAATTCCCGGCCTTGTACATGATGTGTCTTCTTCCGGTGCTACGATTTTTGTGGAGCCGATGGGGGTTGTACAGGCAAATAATGAGCTGAAGGAACTGGAAGCAAAGGAGAAGAAAGAGATCGAGCGTATCCTCCTGGGACTTTCTCAGGAAGCTGCGGGATTGAGCGAAGATATCCGCTGGGATTATGATATACTGGTGCATTTGGATCTGATTTTTGCCCGGGGTCATCTTTCTTATAAAATGGGTGGTATGAGTCCTGCAATTGATACAGGAGGCAAAACGGTCCTGCGCCGTGCCCGCCATCCGCTGCTGGATAAAAACATTGCAGTGCCGATTGACGTGGAGCTTGGCGGAAACTTTGATACCCTGGTGATTACCGGACCCAATACCGGTGGTAAAACGGTTACGCTGAAAACCATCGGACTTTTGACCATCATGGCACAGTGCGGCCTGCATATTCCGGCTGAAAGCGGCAGCTGCATTGCGGTGTTCGAGCACGTTATGGCGGATATCGGCGACGAGCAGAGCATTGAGCAGAGCCTATCAACGTTCTCTTCGCATATGGTCAATATTGTAAAAATTTTGGAACAGGCAGACGATCGGTCGTTGATTCTGTTCGATGAGCTTGGTGCCGGTACAGATCCGGTGGAAGGTGCTGCGCTGGCAATCGCAATTATTGGCGATGCCCGGGATAAAGGTGCACGCATTGCGGCAACGACCCACTATGCGGAAATGAAAACCTTTGCTATGACCACGGAGGGCGTGGAAAACGCATCCTGTGAATTTGATGTGGAAACACTGCGGCCAACTTATCGACTTTTGATCGGTATTCCGGGTAAATCCAACGCATTCGCAATTTCTAAGCGGCTGGGTTTAAATGATGCGGTCATCGATCGTGCTAAGACACAGATGGACAGCGAGAGTGTACGGTTTGAGGATATTTTGACCAAGCTGGAGCAGCAGCGCCAGACCTTGGAAAAGGATCGCGATGATGCGGCACGGATGAAGATGCATGCAGAAACGGATGCGAAAAAGGCGAGAGAATTCCGCGATCAAATGGAGCGCGCGCGGCAAAATGCGCGCAGCAAGGCAGAGAAAGAGGCTCGTCAAATTCTGGCAGATGCCCGTGCAGAGGCAGATCGTGTATTTACAGAGTTGAAACGGATGCGTAGAGAAGCAGAGAAACTGCGCGATGTGCAAAAAGAAAATGATGAACGTGCTGCACTGATGCGTGGATTAAATGCAGCGGAGGAAAAACTGCACAGCCTGCCTGCGGTGGAAGAAACTCGCAGACAGAATACGCGTCCTGTCGCTGTGGGGGACACAGTGGAACTTCCGGGTGTAAAGACACGTGCAACGGTTTTGGCAATCAATAAGGATGGCTCGTTGCAGTTGCAGGCTGGTATGATGAAGATCAATTCCAAAGCGGACGAAGTTTTTTTGGTGGAAAACGCCGGTGGAGAAAAGAAAAAGAATTCACAGATGTCGCCGCGCAAAGGACGAGCTCCCATTCCTGTACGCGCCGCAGCTTCTATGGAACTGGATATCCGTGGTATGATGACGGATGAAGCGGAAGGCGTGGTGGATCGGTTCCTCGATGATGCGATTATAGGACATTTGACGCAGGTTACAGTGATTCACGGAAAGGGGACAGGTGCCTTGCGAAAGGCCGTGCATCAGCAGCTGAAACGGCATCCGTACGTCAAAAGCTACCGCTTGGGCGTATTTGGTGAAGGGGAAGACGGTGTCACAGTCGTGGAGCTGAAATAAAGTAGGATTAAGTTTATAGTATGTATATTTGCTGACGGGAATGCACAGAATAAATATTGCGTAATAGGATGGTATATGCAAGAAAACTGATGATTTATCCGCAAGAAGCTGGTGAGAAAAAACGCATAGACAAAAACTTGTCAAATTTGGATAAAATGACTGGGAAAATCGTTTTTCCTGCATAAATTTGTGCAAATCGACATTGACGTAGACTATGTAAATTTGCTAAAGTATATCTATCTGAACAGATATAATTTGAAGGGGTGCTGTTACATGTACATGCAGGAGGTCACGGTCAATAATGAGGTTGGCCTGCACGCCAGACCCGCAACCTTTTTTATCCAGAAAGCAAACGAATTCAAGAGCGGTATCTGGGTTGAGAAGGATGAACGCCGTGTCAATGCAAAGAGCCTTTTAGGTGTTTTGTCTCTGGGCATCGTTCAGGGTACTGCAATTAACCTGATTGCAGACGGCAGTGATGAGAAGGAAGCTGTCGTTGCTCTGGCAGAGCTGGTTTCTACCAATTTTGCTGAGTAAACCATCACCATGCGAAAAAAAGGCCGTTGCGTCTATGGACGCGGCGGTCTTTTTTTGCTACACTGAAAGAAATAATTCTTATGCAAAGGATATGTTCATTTGACGAAGCAGGAATTAAAGGATAAGGCCAATGGCCTGCCGCTGAGTCCGGGCGTTTATATTATGATGGATGCCCAGAATACGGTTATTTATGTAGGCAAGGCGAAAAAGCTGAAAAACAGAGTGAGCCAATATTTTCAGGAAACATCCAGCCATAACGAAAAGACACGGCGGATGGTATCTAAAGTGGATCATTTTGATACGATTTTTGCATCCAATGAATTCGAAGCGCTGATTTTGGAAAATGCACTGATTAAACAGTATATGCCGCGCTATAATATTTTGTTAAAAGATGATAAAGGATATCCGTTTGTGCGCTTGACGCTCAAAGAGGAATATCCGGTGTTTTCATTGGTCAATGCTTCACGGGAAGACGATGCGAAATATTTTGGGCCCTATGGCGGACGTTCGGAAACAAGGGCAGCGATTACTGCGGTCTGCAATGCGCTGCGGCTGCCTACCTGCCGCAGAAAGTTTCCAAGGGATATTGGAAAAGAGCGCCCATGTTTAAACTATCACATGGGAAAGTGTGACGGTTTTTGCCGTGGTACTCCGGGGAAAGAGGAGTATCGCAGCCGCATCGAGCAGGCCGTTTTTTTACTGACAGGTAAAATCAAGCAGGTGACAGCCGCGCTGACGGCGGAAATGGAAGCTGCGGCGGAAGAACTGAATTTTGAGCGGGCAGCGGTGCTGCGAGATCAAATTGCGGCGATCGACGTGCTGAGTAAAAAGCAGAAAGTGATTGCGGCAACGATTCCACAGACAGATATATGGGGCTTATATCGTGGAGAAGTGAAGTCCTGCTATGCGGTACTGCACTATCGGGATGGGCAGCTTGTCAGCCGTGAAACAGAAGTATTTTCTGCCAAAATGGATGAGGACGAGACGGAAATGCTGCCGCTGCTTTTAGCGCAGTACTATCTGAGCCGCAGTGCGCTTCCGAAAGAAATTTGGCTGCCGATTGCCATGGAAGAGGCTGAAATCATGGAACAGGCACTGAGCCAGCACAGTGGTCAAAAGGTGCTGGTGCGTACACCGAAAAGAGGAGAAAAAGTAGATTTGGTCCGTTTGGCAAATCGGAATGCGCAGGAAGAGGCGGAACGTGTGACATCGGAATCGGAGCGTGTCAGCAAAACCCTTGAATTGCTGGCAAGGATGACGGGACTGCAAAAAATTCCTCAGCGTATGGAATCCTATGATATTTCCAATACGGGCAACAGTGATATTGTGGCATCGATGGTGGTTTATGAAGGGGCAAAACCCAAAAAAAGTGCTTACCGAAAATTTCAGATCAAGTCTATTACAGAACCGGATGACTATCGCTCTATGGAGGAGGTGCTGACACGCCGTTTGCAGCGGTATGTGGATGGCGATGAAAAGTTTGCGCCGCTGCCGGATGTCTTTTTGATTGATGGCGGCGCGACCCATGCGGCGGTGGCTGAAACGGTTTTAGCACGGTTCAAGCTGCAAATTCCGGTTTTTGGTATGGTGAAAGACGATCGACATCGGACACGCGCCCTCATTACAGCCCAGGGACAGGAGATCGGCATTCAGGCAAGTGAGCCGGTATTTGCGCTGATCGGACAGATTCAGGAAGAAACACACCGCTTTGCGGTCACATATCATCATCAGAAGCATACAAAAAGCAGCTATCGCAGTGCCTTGGATGACATTCCGGGTGTCGGCGAGGTAAGAAAGAAGCAGCTGCTGAAAGTTTTTGGCACAATCAAGGCAATTCGTGAGGCGAGTGTGCAGGAGTTGTGCCGTGCGGTGCCCCATAGTGCGGCACTGGCAGTATATGACCATTTTCATCAAAACAGGGAGGATACACTATGAGAGTGATCACAGGCACGGCGCGTGGTCGCCGGCTGAATGAGCTGAAGGGGAATGAGACACGGCCTACAACAGATAAAGTAAAGGAAAGCATCTTCAATATCATTCAATTTGATATTGAAGGGCGTCATGTGCTGGATTTATTTGCCGGCACAGGTCAGCTGGGCATCGAGTGCCTGTCCCGTGGTGCCGAGCGTGCCACTTTTGTGGATGCGCGCAGTGATGCTGTGCGTTTGATTCGTGAGAATCTAAAGGTGACAGAGCTTGCGGATCGGGCAACAGTTTTGACGGCGGATTATGCAACCATGCTTTCTGCTGCAAAGGAAAAGTACGATTTGATTTTTCTTGATCCACCCTACGAAACAAAATTACTGGATCGCTCCCTGGAGCTTATTTCTCAGTTTGACATTCTTCGTGAACATGGTATAATTGTGTGCGAAAGTCCACAGGACAAGACTTTGCCCGAACTTTCCGAACCTTATAGCAAGTACCGTGAATATCGGTATGGTAAGATTAAGATTACGGTCTATCACCGTGATTGATACTGTAAACGAGAGAGGAATTCGTGTGGTAACAGCAATTTATCCCGGCAGCTTTGACCCCATTACCTTGGGTCATATCGATATTATCGAGCGCGCCGCAAAATGTTTTGATCGCTTGTATGTTTGTGTTATGGTGAATGCGGACAAAAAGAGCCCTATGTTTACGCCGGAAGAGCGTATGGAATTTGTAAAGAAGGCTGTCGCAAGATTTGATAATGTAGAGGCAGAGACATGGAGCGGTCTATTGACCGATTATGCGGATCAAAAGCAGGCGACCGTCCTTGTCAAAGGTGCGCGCAATGTATGCGATTTTGATGCGGAATATCAGATGTCTCTGATCAATAAGGGTATTAAATCTGATTTGGAAACAGTTATTCTGCCGGCAAGCGCAGAATATATCCATTTCAGCTCTTCTATGGCGCGGGAAATGATCCGCTACCGTCAGCCGCTGGAAAAATATTTGCCGGCTGAAGTCGTTTTGGCAGTAGATGAAAGTGCAGAACAAAAACAAATCAGGAGGTAGGAATTGTGGAAAATGATGTGCAGCAGCTGATCGACCTGCTTTACGATATGATCGATAATGCTAAGGGAGTTCCACTTGGTAATGATAAGTGCATTATTGAGCGCAACCGTGCATTGGATTATCTCGATGAAATTCGTGCACAGCTTCCCTCTGAATTGGAAGAGGCAAAGAAGCTGATGGCAGCACGTGCTGAATATGTGGCAAATGCGAAAAAGGAAGCTGAAAATATGCGTCAGCGTGCGCAGAACGATGCAAAGCATATTGTTTCTGAGAGCGAAACGCTGCTGACTGCCCGTCAGCAGGGCAATGAGATTGTGCGCAAAGCGGAGGAACGTACACGGGAAATGTATCGTGTTGCAAATGAATATACGGAAGATGCACTGAAGCGTACGGAAGATGCGCTGCAGGCTGCATTGGAAGAAGTGAGAATGTCTCACCGGCAGTATACGGAGGTTTCCCGCAGCAAAATGCAGGAAGCTTTGCGTGGAAAAACTGTACAGACAGAGAATCTGGAAGACTGATTTTCTAATTATATAAAGGGATTCCCCACAGCGCACGGCAGCTGTGGGGAATTTTTTTGTGTAAAAGTGAAAATAGAGCAAGAAGAAAGCGGTGGAAAAGTCTCATGAATAGGAATAGAAAAAAGTTTTGTGCAAAATTGTTCGGTTTTTTAGGTTAACAAAATTCGGCAAAAAATGGAAATATGAATTTAAAACCAGATAAATTGTGATAGTTTTCATAACAAAACACAATATATTGTGTTTTGCGGAAAAGAATTTATTAAAATACTTAGGGGTGGAAAATGCATTTTAATAAAAAAAGTGATGAAATTGTTGATTTTATGGGTATAAACTGGTAGAAATATAAAAATTTGTACTTGCAATATGAAAGTAATTCGCTTATACTTAACATAATTAGTGGTGGAAAGTGGGGATAAATGGAGAGAATTCCCTCACTATCCCATAAAAGTAAAGTGGGGTGGCAGGCGTGACAGGTGAATATCAACATTCCATTGATACCAAGGGAAGACTGTTTATTCCTGCCAATCTTAGAGAAGAATTGGGCGAAACCATCTATGTTACGATCAGCATTGAGCGTGCACTGGCGGTATATTCTGAAGAGGCGTGGCGTGAAAAAGAGGAAAAGTTTAATGCTTTGCCCTCTGCACAGGCGCGGCGTATTCGCCCTTTGTTCGTGAATGCGGCAAAGTGTACTTTGGATGCGCAGGGGCGTATTCTTCTTCCGCAAAAGCTCCGTACGTTCGCAAACCTGAAAAAAGATGCAATGGTTCTCGGCGTCTCCAACCATGCTGAGATTTGGGATAAGGCAGAGTGGGCGAAGGTATCCGAAATTGAAATGGATCCTGCCAGCCTGGAAGCTGCCATGGATGAGTTGAATTTTTGATATGGACAAGCAGGAATTTACGCATGTGCCGGTGCTGCTGCAGCCGTGCATTGATGGATTGAATATTAAGCCTGACGGCATTTATGTAGATGGAACGCTGGGCAGAGCCGGGCATTCCAGAGAAATTGCTCGCCGCCTGACCACGGGACGCCTGATTTGTATTGATCAGGATATGGCAGCAATCGAAGCGGCGAAGACGCACTTGGCTGAACATATGGATAAAGTGACATTGGTGCACAGTAATTTTTGCAATGTGGCATCGGTTCTGAAAGAATTGGGTATTCCGGCAGCGGATGGTATGCTGTTTGATTTAGGGGTGTCGTCTCCGCAGCTGGATGATGCTGCACGCGGATTTTCCTATATGAATGATGCGCCGCTGGATATGCGTATGGATAAGGATGCTGCGCTGACGGCTCATATGGTGGTCAACACTTGGCCGATGGAAGAGCTGCGCCGTATTTTGTTTGATTATGGGGAAGAACGATATGCGCCGGCTATTGCGCGGGCAATTGTCAAAGCGCGCGAAGCTGCGCCGATCGATACAACACTTCAGTTGGTTGATATCATTCGCAGTGCGCTGCCTGCTGCGGCTAAGCGCGAAAAGCAGCATCCGGCAAAGCGTAGTTTTCAGGCAATTCGAATTGCGGTCAATGATGAATTGGGGGTATTGCCGCCTATGCTGTTCGGTGCTGTAAAAAGTCTAAATCCGGGCGGAAGATTGTGCGTGATCACATTCCATTCTCTGGAAGACCGTATTATAAAAAAAACCATGCAGGAGATGGCGAAGGGGTGTACTTGTCCACCGAGCTTTCCTGCATGTGTATGTGGAAATAAGCCAAGGGTCTGTATCATTAACAGAAAACCGATTCTCCCCAGCGAAGAGGAATTGATAGAGAACCCACGTGCACGCAGCGCAAAACTTCGTATTGCAGAACGAACGGAATTTGAATGGAAAGAGGATTGATTGCTATGGCTTCCAATAACAGAAGAAACACCCATCGCAATTATGGACATGTTGATGCCTATCGCAGCAACCTTGCGTATGACTTCAATACGTTGGAGCGCCAGCGTGAAACTCCGAAAGCACGTCCCAGAATTCGGACAATTGCGCGTCCAAAGGTTCATGTACGTCCAGCTGAACGCGTGTCTGTTTCTGCGATACTGGGGTTTGCGGTTGCGGGTGTGATGTTGGGACTTGTAATTGGAAGCTATGTCCAGCTGACTGCACTGTCAGATTCTGTTGTTTCTCTTAAAAAGGAATTGTCAGTTCTGCAAACCGAAAATGTTACGCTGATGACTGCATATGAACGCACTTTTGATTTGAACACTGTGGAAAATGCAGCAAAATCTGCGGGTATGAGTAAGCCCAGCCACAGCCAGATTTATTACATCGATATGGGGGCACCGGACAGTGCATCGGTTTATTTGACAGATAACGCCAGTGCTGCCCAGCAGTTTCTGGTCAATATCAGAAACTGCGTTCAGGCGATTGCAGAATATTTTGCTTGATGGAAGTTTTAAACGGGGGAGCATACGCATATAGTGACTAACAAGAGAAAGGAGTAAGAAAGAAATTTCTTGCTCCTTACTTGCCATTCATGGGAGGATTAGACCATTGCAAAATCGACATGATAAAAAAGAAAATTCCGCCAAAATGGCGACGAAAGTGCTGAAAACCCGTACACTTCTTCTGAGTGTGGTATTGGGTATTGTAACGTTTGTGGTTCTGCTTTGCCGACTATACTATCTGCAAATTATTCAGCATGAAGCATTGCAGGAAAAGGCAGTGGCACAGCAGACCCGCTCATCTACGATCACTGCTTCGCGTGGTACGATTTATGATGCCACCGGTGAAACTTTGGCTGTTTCTGCTACTGCGGAAACTATATTTATTTCTCCGCATGAGATTACGGAAAATGAATGTGATAAAGATCTCATTGCCACAAAATTGGGTGAGATTTTAAATGTCGATGCTGAGAAGATTCGTAAAAAAGAGGAAAAAGTAGAGTCTTATTATCAAGAAGTAAAGAAGAAGGCAGAGCAGGACGAAGCGGATGCTGTGCGTGCTTTTATCAATGAGAACGATATTTCGGGTATTTATCTGGTGCCAGACAGCAAGCGATATTATCCCTTTGGGTCGTTGGCAGCTCAGGTCATTGGCTTTGTCAGCAGCGACAATGTGGGACTTTACGGAATTGAGGCACTGTATGAAGAGGAGCTGGAGGGAACAGCAGGCCTTGTTGTAACAGAAAAAAATGCGCGCGGCGAAGATGTGCTTTATAAATATGAGCAATATTACGATGCGCAGAACGGCGATTCATTGGTGCTCACGATCAACAGTACCATTCAGCATTATCTGGAGCAGGCACTGGCGGATGCAGTCAAAAAGTATGATGTGAAAAATGGTGCTACGGGTATTGTAATGAATGTCAATACCGGTGCGGTGATGGCTATGGCATCACTGCCTAATTATGATTTAAACAACCCCCGTAATATTCAGGATGAAAAATTGGCCGCACAGCTGGAGGGGCTTGATGGGGACGCCCGTCTTGAAAAGCTGGGGCAGCTGCAGCTGAAACAATGGCGTAATAAAGCAATCAATGATACCTATGAGCCTGGCTCCACTTTTAAGATCATCACGTTGGCAATGGCATTGGAGGAAGGACTGATTAATGAAAACAGCACCTATGAGTGTGGCGGTAAGATCAATGTTCCTGGCTGGCCAAAGCCGATTTGGTGTTCCAGAAAGACAGGGCACGGTCATCAGAATCTGGGGCAGGCGGTTGCGAATTCCTGCAACCCGGCTTTTATTCAGATTGGTCTGAAGGTGGGAACCGATAAGTTTTATCAATATATCAAAGACTTTGGGTTCCTGAACAAAACAAACATTGATTTACAGGGCGAAGGAAAGGGGATTTTCTTCGAGGAAGAGCAGTTTGGAAAGAACGTGGTTTCATTGGCATCCGCTGCCTTTGGTCAGACGTTTAACGTCACGCCCATTGCACTGGCAACTGCAGAAGCTGCGGCGGTTAACGGGGGATATCTCCGTCAGCCGTATATTGTTCAGGAAGTTTTAGACAGCAAAGGCAACGTAACATATGAGCATGATTCTACACCAATTCGTCAGGTGATCAGTGAAGAAACATCCCAGAGAGTTTGCAATTTGCTGGAGGGAGTTGTGAATGGCGGTACAGGTAAGAATGCTTATGTTGCAGGGTACCGCATTGGTGGTAAGACAGGTACGGCAGATAAAACCGGTACGAAGACAGCAGATAACCCAAAAGGTGATATTGTAGTCTCCTTTGTAGGTATTGCACCGATCGATGATCCGGAAATTATTATATTGCTGGCTTTGGATACGCCCAGCCGTACAACAGGAACTTACCCCAGCGGCGGCAACATGGTAGCTCCAGTTGCAGGGCGTCTGTTTGCTCAGGTTTTGCCTTATTTGGGTTTTGAACCCAACTATTCTGCCGATGAAATGGTAGGCGCCGATACAAATGTACCGAACTGTGTGGGCCTTTCTTTGGAGGAAGCAAATAAAAAGCTGAAAGAAAATGGATTTGCATGCCGCACAGTTGGCGAAGGTGCAACTGTTACGGATCAAACGCCTGTAGGCGGCTCAATCGTACCTGGCACAGCAGAGGTTGTCCTTTATTTGGGCGCAGAAAAGAATGATAAAAAATGTGTTGTGCCGCGCGTGGCCGGATTGACTGCCGAGCAGGCGAATAAGGCACTCACCAATGCAGGATTAATCATGAAGGTGCTTGGCAGCACATCCGGAAATACGAATAATATTCGCGTGACAACACAATCTGTGGCAGCGGGAAGTGAAGTGGAAGCTGGTACGGTCGTTTCTGTCCAGCTTGCAGATACATCAATGGTGGATTAAAGATAAAAGAGGGAATCAGGATGAAATTAGGCGATTTGCTGAAAGGTGTTATCATTGAGGAATGTCATGCAGATCTGGAAATGGAGATTTCCGGTGTAAGCTATGATTCTCGAAAAACTGCGTGTGGAGACCTTTTTACAGCTATGACGGGCTATGCTACTGACGGGCACGATTTTATCCCTATGGCAGCAGAAAAAGGTGCGGTATGTGTGCTGTGTGAACGTGCACCGGAAATTAATATTCCATGGGTGCGCGTTGTATCAGCAAGGCGGGAATTGGCGGTGCTTTCGGCAAACTGGTTTGCCCATCCTGCCGAAGAAATGACGATGATCGGTGTGACCGGAACCAACGGAAAAACCACGACGACGTATCTTTTAAAAAATATTCTGGAAGCAGCCGTCGGTGCAAAAGTCGGCTTAATCGGAACGAACCAGAATATGATTGGCGAACGTGTAATTGAGACAGAACGTACAACGCCGGAATCCTTCGAGCTGCAAAAATTGTTTCGTGAAATGAGGACGGCAGGCTGTACACATGTGGTGATGGAGGTTTCTTCCCATGCGCTGTTTTTAGATCGTGTTTACGGAATTCCGTTTGAGGTGGGAATTTTTACAAATTTAACGCAGGATCATTTGGATTTTCACAAGACGATGGAACAATATTGTGATGCAAAGGCAATTTTATTTCGCATGTGCAAAACAGGTGTTGTCAATGCGGATGATCCGTGGTATGAGCGACTGACAAAAGATGCCACTTGCAGGCTGCTGACGTATGCCGAGCATGCTCAGGCAGATTTAGAGGCAGAGAATGTACACTTGGGTGCTTCAGGTATTTCCTTTGATGCCATACAAAAAAATGGAAAAACAGCAATTTCTGTTGGCATTCCCGGTGGGTTTATGGTATATAATACACTGGGTGTTTTAGGAGCGGCTATGGCGCTTGGCGTACCGGTGGAGGAAAGTGCGGATATTCTGCGCGAAAGTGCCCGTGTAAAGGGACGGGTGGAAGTAGTGCCTACAGGCACGGACTACACGATGCTGATCGATTATGCACATACGCCTGATGCTGTGGAAAATGTGCTGAAGTCTGTTCGAGGGTTTGCAGCGGGAAGAGTCGTGGCACTGTTTGGCTGCGGTGGCGATCGTGACAAAACAAAGCGTCCCCTGATGGGAGCTATTGCGGCGGAGCTTTCTGATTTGGTCATTGTTACTTCCGATAATCCGCGTACAGAGGAACCGGGTGGTATTATTCAGGATATTCTGGCAGGTATGTACCAATCACAGACGCCGCATATTGTGGTGGAGAATCGTGTTCAAGCGATTCACTATGCAATGGATCATGCACAGAAAGGCGATGTGATTGTGCTGATGGGCAAGGGACATGAGACATATCAAATCATTGGTACGGAAAAGCATCATTTGGATGAGCGTGAGATTATCGCTGAACATTTAAACGAAACAAAATAAGACTAACAAAAGAAAAGAGTTGATCATTTTTGGAAATGATACTTGCTTGTGTAATTTCACTGGTTGTTTCATTGATTGCAGGTAAAATTTTAATTCCGATTCTGCGCCGCCTCAAGGCTGGCCAGAGTATCCGCGAAGATGGCCCTACTTGGCATATGAGTAAGCAGGGAACACCGACTATGGGCGGCTTGATGTTTATCATCGGTATTGGTATCGCTATTTTTGTTGTAGGTTTCCGCGGTATGCTGATGGGCGATTTTGTACATCTGTATGTATATGGCTTTGCACTGGTGTTCGGTGTGATTGGTTATATTGATGACTACAAAAAGGTGACAAAGCACCAGAACGAAGGATTGACCGCCCTGCAAAAATTTGTCCTGCAGCTGGCAGCAGCGGTGGCATTCTTGACGCTGATGCGGTTTGAACATCTGCTGACGCCGAGTCTGTACATTCCCTTTGCAAATATATCCATTCATTTGAATTGGGTTGTGTATTTGGTATTTGCGGCATTTGTTATCGTTGGCACAGTCAATGCAGTCAATATTACGGATGGGATTGATGGTCTGGTCAGCAGCGTTTCTGTGCCGGTGGCATTGTTTTTTGGCTGCATCGCAGCACTGTGGGGATACACCCAGCTGGGGGTTTTTGCCGCGGCACTGCTCGGCGGCTTGATTGCTTTCCTATTTTACAATTTCCATCCGGCAAAAGTTTTTATGGGTGATACCGGCTCTCTTTTTTTGGGTGGATGTATTGCGGCACTTGCGTTTGCGTATGATATCCCACTGATTTTGATTTTGGTTGGAATTATATACGTTTTGGAAACATTGTCTGATATTATACAAGTTGGATACTTTAAGGCGACCCATGGTAAACGGTTGTTTAAGATGGCACCGCTGCATCATCATTTTGAGATGTGTGGTTGGAATGAAGTGAAGATCGTGATTGTGTTCACGGCGGTAAGCACGGTATTCTGCGCGCTGGCGTTATTCGGTGTGATAGATCGGTTTTCGCTCTGATTTTATTTTTTTAAAAATTTAGGATGGAGGCAGCTTGATGACAGCGGAGGAAAAACAGGAAAAACGGCGTATCAACCGCATTATGTCAAAGGGGCCTATTGATATTCCTTTTGCAATGCTGGTGCTGCTTTTGACAAGCATCGGTGTTCTGATGGTGTTTTCGGCCTCCTATGCCCGTGCTTTTTATGAGGCCAGCAATCCTACAACGATGGCGGCATTAAGTGTCTTTCTGAGACAGTTCGTTTTTGCGGTAGCCGGTGTGATTGGTATGTTTGTGGTATCCAGAATCGACTACCATTGGTGGCGCCGTTGGGCAGTGCCGATTTTGATTGGCGCGATTATTTCTCTGATTCTTGTCATCATTCCTGGAAATCCGCTGGCAGTTACCAGTGGTGGCGCAACCCGTTGGCTGAATATCGGTATTACAAATTTTCAGCCTTCCGAGGTTGCAAAGTTTGCAGTGATTCTTTATTTTGCAGCAACCATTTCTGTTAAAAAAAATAAAATGGAGAATTTCCGCGAGGGCATCTTTGATTATGTGCTGATTATGGGCTTTATTTCCATTTTGATGCTCAAAGAGCCTCATTTGTCAGGTACTTTATTGATTTGGTGCATTGGTGCTTCCATGATGTTTGTGGGCGGTATCTCTAAGAAAATGATTTATGCCGGTGTAATTGTTGGTGTTGTCGGCATTGTGGTATTAGCTTCCGGCATCCTTCCTTACGGACAAAGCCGTATCATGCAGTGGAAGGATCCATGGGCCTATGCAGCCGATCAGGGGTACCAGACGGTACAAAGTTTGTTGGCGATTGGTTCTGGCGGTCTTGCTGGTGTTGGTTTCGGTAAAGGACGGCAAAAACTGCTGTACCTTCCAGAAGAGCATAACGATATGATTTTTGCAATTGTATGCGAAGAGTTGGGTTTTATCGGTGCAACGCTGATTTTATCGCTGTTTTGTTTTCTGGTGCTGCGCGGCTATTGGATTGCACTCCATGCGCGTGACCGCTTTGGCGGACTGCTTGCTGTGGGTATCACCACTATGATCGCAATGCAGACCTTTTTGAATGTGGCTGTTGTGACCAATACCGTTCCCAATACTGGTATTTCTCTGCCGTTTTTCAGTTACGGCGGTACGGCATTGTTGATTCAGTTGTTTGAAATGGGTATACTATTGAGTGTATCCAGACAGATGCCCGGACCTAAATCGGGTTAATAACGGGAAAAACATTGTACCAGACGAAAGGGAGAGACAAAATGAATGTGATATTTACATGCGGCGGTACGGCAGGCCATGTGAATCCTGCCATTGCGCTGGCCGGATTGATGCAAAGCCGCGATCCTTCGGTACGTATTTTATTTGTGGGCAGTAAACGCGGCATGGAGCGCAAATTGGTCGAAAAGGCAGGGTATGAATTCCGCGCCATTGAAATCGATAATTTCCGTCGCTCTTTTTCGCCTGCGGCAATCAAGCATAATTTGCACACTGCCGCATTGGTAGTAAAAACACCGAAGGCGGCAAAGAAGATTCTAGAAGAATTTCAGCCGGATCTGATCGTCGGTACTGGGGGTTATGCAAGCTACCCTATGGTGAAATACGGTGCAAAAGCCGGCATACCCACAGCGGTGCATGAATCCAACATGGTGCCCGGATTGACAACGAAAACATTGGAGCCTCTGGTGCAGCGCGTTATGGTTGGCTTTGAAGCTTGCAGAGAAAATTATGCCCATCCGGACAAGGTGGTTGTTACGGGTACACCTGTGCGCGGCGATTTCTTTGCATTGAGCCGTGAGCAAGCACGTGCAAAGCTGGGGTATGACGATGAAAAACCTTTGGTGGTATCGTTTTGGGGCAGTTTGGGCGCAAGTCACATGAATGAGCAGATGGTGGATTTTGTGCGCGCCGAAATCAATGCAGGACAGCCCTTTCATCATATTCATGCAGTGGGCTCCAGTGGATATTCAAAAATGATGGAGGCGATGCAAGAGGCAAATGTCAGCCTGGAGCATACCGATGTGGATGTACGCGAATATATCTACGATATGCCGACAGTCATGCGTGCTGCGGATTTAGTGATCAGCCGCGGTGGTGCGTCTACCATCAGTGAACTGACAGCATTGGGTGTGCCTTCCATTATTGTACCCTCTCCTTATGTTGTGAACAATCATCAGGAAAAGAATGCCCGTGCCCTTGAAGCGGCAGGGGGCATCCGGTTGATTTTGGAGGCGGACAGTACAGGTGAAGGATTGTATCAGGAAGCAATGGAAATCCTTGGAAACAGCAATAAGCGCGAAGCGATGCATAAGGCAATGCTTTCGCTGGGTGTGCCTGATGCAACGGAACGTATTTATGAAACAGTGATGGGAATTGTACCCACAAAGTAAATAGAATTATATAAAAATAAACGAAAGGCTCCTCCGTTGCATACGATGGTTCAGTGAGTGTGCAAAGGAGGAGCCTATGAAATATTTAAAAGTAACCGGTGGCAAGCAGCTTCAAGGTGAGCTGGAGATTCAAGGTGCAAAAAACAGTATCTTGCCGATTTTGGCAGCAACATTGCTGAATTCTGGCGAAAGTGTGATTCATCATTGTCCAAAACTACAGGATGTGAATGCGTCTATCCGTATTCTTGAAGAGTTGGGATGCCATGCGTCTTGGGAAGATGATACGCTGATCGTACATACAGAAACCATCACTTGCGGAAAAATTCCGGATGAGATGATGCGTGAAATGCGCTCGTCGGTTATTTTTTTGGGCGCCATATTGGCGCGCTGCGGCAGAGCGGTTATTTCTTATCCGGGTGGGTGCGAATTGGGGCCGCGCCCTATCGACTTGCATTTGGCTGCATTGCGTGCGCTGGGTGCGGAAATTGTAGAAAAGGGTGGATATCTGCATTGCAGTGCTGAAAAGCTGCGGGGCTGCGAAATTACACTGAATCTGCCGAGCGTTGGTGCCACGGAAAATACGATTCTGGCGGCTTGCGGTGCAGAAGGAACAACAGTGCTTTACAATGCGGCAAGAGAGCCTGAAATTGTGGATATGCAGAATTTTTTGCAGGCGATGGGCGCTGATGTGCAAGGTGCAGGCAGTTCAACAATTGTGATCCACGGGAAAAAGCAGCTGCATGATTGTGAACACCGTATTATCGCTGATCGTATTGTGGCAGCAACCTATTTGGCGGCAGCAGCAGCAACCGGTGGGGATGTGCTGCTGCGCAATGTAGATTATCGTCATTTATCTACGATCACTGCGGCATTGAAAGAGGCAGGGTGCACTGTGCGCAGTCATTTGGATTGGATTCAGCTGCGCAGTGAAAGTCGTTTGCGGGCGATTCGGCCGGTGCGCACTTTACCTTATCCGGGATTCCCCACTGATGCGCAGGCAATTTTGATGGCTGCACTGCTAAAAAGCAGTGGTACAACAGTGTTTATTGAAAATATTTTTGAAAGCCGCTATCGGCATGTAGCGGAATTTATGCGGATGGGAGCCAATATCCGTACCGAGGGTCGAGTTGCCGTGGTATGTGGTGTGTCGGTGCTCCATGCGGCGCAGGTGCAGGCAACTGATTTGCGCGGCGGTGCTGCGCTGGCGGTGGCCGCGCTGTCTGCGGAAGGGGAAAGTGAGATTTCGCAGGTGCATCATATTGACCGGGGATATGCAGATTTGGTGGGCGATTTAAGGAAATTAGGTGCACAAATCATTAGGCTGGACGAATGATAAAAGATTTGTTAAAATAATAAAACTAATTATTATATATAACTATATATAATGGAAAGGAGGATACATATGGCAAGAAGACGTCGCACGAGAAGATGGCGTCACCGCCGAGGGTTAGGCATTCTTTATAAGCTGTTATCAGTTATAGTAATCAGTGCTGCGATCGTAGCGGCGCTCATTATGTTTTTTAAAGTAGATAAAATTACTGTTTCCGGTGTGACGCAATATAGCAGTGAGCAGATTATCGAAGCATCTGGCATCAAATTGGGTGATAATCTATTCTTACTGAATAAATATGAAATTTATGATGCGATTATTGCAAAGCTTCCATATGTATCCTCTGTCAGCATTAATCGAAAGCTGCCGGATGGATTGGTGATCGAGGTGATGGACAGTAATCAGGGCGGCGTGATTCAGCATGGCGGCGAATACTGGATTGTCAGTGCGCAGGGAAAACTTTTGGGAAAACGTGCGGAGGCCGGAAAAGGTGCCGTGATTTTAGGAATTACGATAGAAGAACCTGCTGTTGGAGAGAAAATTAAGCCTGCGGAAGGCAGTGAGCGCCGAGTGGAGCAGCTGCTAGAGCTGTTTGCGGCATTAGAAAAAAAGGGGATGCTCCAAGGCGTTAGTCGAGTAGATTTTACAGAGGATAGCGTTATATCGATGGATTATGCAGAGGCCTATGCAGTAAAATTCCCTTATGGTGCTGATTTTGTATACAAGTTATCTCAATTTAGTATTGTAATGGAAAAATTGAGCGAGCAGGGTGATATCAGAACGGGAACAATCGATTTGATGCATGAAGGCCGTGTGAACTTTATCCCGGACTAATATACGAAAAGAGGATCATGAAAGCAATCATGAAAGAAACAAAGCATATTGGAAAAATATCGATCAGTGTCGTTTGTGTTATTCTCGGTATTTTATTGGCACTGCAACTTAAAAGTGTGAAGGAAAATGGATCGGTTGATGATTTGAGTGCAATGCGTATCCAGACGTTGCAGGAGCTTTTGGATGAAGGGCGAGAAGATAAGGATCGTCTGGAGGAACGAATTAAAGAATTAGAAGAAGAAATTCAGGCCTACCGCGAAGCTGCGGCGGACGAAAATGTGGGAAATGATCAGGCACTTCTCAGCGAAATTGAACATTGGAAAAAAGCTGCGGGTATGACTGATGTTGTGGGGCCCGGTGTGGAAATTGTGCTCAATGACAGTACATCAGTCAATACAACAGGTGAGGAAGCCAATTATCTGATTCACGACAGTGATATCCTATCAGTTGTGAATGAATTGCGTGATGCCGGAGCGGAAGCACTGTCGTTGAACGGACACCGCATTCTTGCAACAACGGAGATTCGCTGTAGTGGTTCTGTGGTAAGTATCAATGGACGGCGTACCAGTGCTCCCTTTGTAATTGATGCAATCGGCGATACGGATACCATGTTTAATGCATTGATGATGCGAAACGGTGTGGTGGATGTTTTAAAACAATGGTCGATTCAAGTGGAAGTTATGGAAGTGGATGAGCTTTTAATCAAGGCATACGATGGAAGGATTGAATTTCGCCATGCAAAGACTATGACAGATGCGATGCTTGATGAAGAGAGGGATGCAGGATGAGAGTGTATATTGTATTCAGTGTTTTGCTTGGCATCCTGATTGGATATTTTTTGCCCATCAATATCCCACAAGAGTATTCGATTTATGTGGCTGTTATGCTGCTGGCTGCTGCTGATGCTGCGGCAGGCGGAATGAATGCGCGCTTGCATCGTCAGTTTCAAGTGAATCTATTTATTTCGGGTGCTGTTGGCAATGGATTGATTGCTGTTTTGCTCACTTATCTGGGTGAGCGAATTGGTATTCCACTTTATCTGGCAGCAGTAGTTGTTTTTGGAACAAGATTGTTCCAAAACTTCGGAGAAATCCGCAGACAGCTCTTGACCTTGTCTGGAAACCGTAATACAATAGATAAAAGTACCCATAATACACAAGAGGTGGAGGAAAATGCTCCCATTGAGACAAAATAAAACACAAATTATTGTAGTTTACATAAAATAAGGAGGAACCGTAATGGCATTTGGTTTGGATGTCGGTCCTGAAAATGTTGTGAATATTAAAGTCATTGGTGTCGGCGGCGGCGGTAATAATGTTGTCAATCGCATGGTGCAGTCTGGTGCCAAGGGCGTTGAGTTTGTTGCTGTGAATACGGACAAGCAGGCACTGTCTGTTTCCAGTGCAACTTATAAAATCCAGATTGGTGAAAAGCTGACACATGGTCAGGGAGCTGGCTCCAATCCTGAGATTGGTCGCAAGAGTGCAGAAGAAAATCGCGCACAGATTGCTAAGGCTCTGGAAGAAACTGATATGGTATTTATTACTGCCGGTATGGGCGGTGGCACCGGTACTGGCGGTGCACCCATTGTTGCAGATATTGCACGCGAAGCAGGTGTTTTGACGGTTGGTGTTGTAACAAAACCCTTTGGCTTTGAAGGCCGCCGCCGTATGACACAGGCAGAGCAGGGTATTGAGGATTTGAAGGATAAGGTAGATTCTCTGGTTATTATTCCAAATGAACGTTTGAAGCATGCGACGGATCAGAAGATTACCTTTGCAAATGCATTTGCAATTGCAGATGATGTACTGCGGCAGGCGGTACAGAGTATTTCCGATTTGATTAATGATACCGGCTTTATTAATCTGGACTTTGCTGACGTGACATCCGTTATGAAAGATGCCGGCTTTGCACATATGGGTGTTGGCCGTGCAGAGGGCAAAAATAAGGCAGAGGAAGCTGCTAAAATGGCGATTTCCAGTCCGCTGCTGGAAACTTCTATCAATGGTGCGAAAGGTGTTTTGGTCAATGTAACCGGTTCCATGGATATTGGTCTGGACGAAGTGGAGCAGGCTGCGACACTGGTACAGCAGGCAGCACATCCTGATGCCAATATTATCTTCGGTGCTACTTTTGATGAAAATATGGAAGATGAGATTCGTGTTACTGTAATTGCCACCGGCTTCGATGAGGGAAATGAAAAGAGTACCATCAGCGAAAAGCCTTTCACCACGGCTGAAAAGAAAGTTGAGCAGCAGACAGCAGAGGAGAAGCCTGCGCCAGAAAAGAGTGCAGAGTCCAAGACGGAGACGGAGCATGTGCCCGCATCGGAATCCACCACATCTGAAGAGGACCCGTTTGATGCGATTTTTAAAATTTTTAATAAGCAGATGTAATTGAAAAATGAATCCAAAAACAGCAGAGATTGCCTCTGCT
>JAHHSM010000023.1 GCA_020025175.1 Oscillospiraceae bacterium
CGTAATGGACACTAGAACCTGAATCTAGCGAGTCTGCCAATTCCACCACTCGCGCGTATCTATTCAATTCTGTAATCAGCTGGTGCGAGTGACGGGACTTGAACCCGTACGGCATCGCCACACGCACCTCAAACGTGCCTGTCTACCAGTTCCAGCACACTCGCGTCTCTGTATCATTCCACTGACCACCTGACTTATTATAACTACCCGGCCATATCTTGTCAAGCTATTTTTTCATTTTTGATTCATTTTATTTTATTTGTTCTATTGACATTTGCATCATTTGACCCTATGATACATTTTAACAACAGAAAGCACAAAAGTATTCTATGATAAGAACGATCTTGGAGGAACATACTATGAAATTTTCATCTCGTATTATGGCTGCTGCTTCTGCGGCAGCTATAATGCTTACTTTATCTGCCTGCAGCAATTTTGATAACAATGCGTCTAATACACCTCAAAAATATCACATTGGAATTTGTCAGCAGGAGCAAAACCACGACCTTGATGAAGCCACCGAAGGATTCCAAACTGCACTAATCGACACACTCGGCGAAGGCAATGTCACCTTTGATTTACAGATTGCCAACAACAATCCCTCTGCCTGTACTGCCATTGTTGATGCGCTGGTTTCTTCTAATGTAGACCTGCTTCTGGCAAATGGAACCACCCCAATCGAAATTGCCGCCGGCCGCACAGAAACACTTCCCATTATTGCCACAGACATTACAGACTACGCAATCTCTCTGGGCATTGAAAAAACATCAAAACATACCGGCAAAAATATCTCCGGCACATCTGCCTTGATTTCTTTGGATAAGCAGGCTGCCATGATTCAGGAGCTTTTTAAAGATGCCAAAACAGTCGGCATGCTGTACAGCTCTGCTGAACCCTATTCCGTTTATCAAGTGGAAATCATTGAAAAATATTTGACCAAACTGGAATACAACTGTGTGCGCTATCCTTTCTCCGGTGCGAACGATGTTGCTGCTGTAACAAAAACGGCAACCGAAAATGCCGATGTCATCTTTATTCCGGTCGATCAAAGCGCATCCGCAAACATTGATGCAATTGCCAATGTTGTCCTGCCTGCAAAAACACCTGTAATCTCTGTCAAAGAAGATATTTACAATGCCTGCGGTATCGCAACCTTGTCTGTTGACTATTACCAGCTGGGGTATCAGGCTGGCATTATAGCTTATGATATTTTAGCAAATGGTACAGATATTTCCACAAAGGAAATTGAAAGTGCCCTCAATGCATTTAAACTCTATAATGAAAACGTCTGTACTGCGCTTGGATTCACCATGCCGGGCACTTATCTCCCGGCTCCCCCGGAAAGAACAGCCTAAAATATCTCTTACTTCCATCATCAGAAAATATTGGCAGCTTGCGCACCACTTCCCGGCACTTTTGTGCTGATAAGCGCCCAATTTTTAAAATTCTTGGACAAATAAAAAATAGATTTTATTTGCAAAGGACGGCCAAGGTCAAGCGTATTTGATATAAAACATGATAAGGTCAAGTGAGCATCCGTTTCGATCCTCACTTGACCTTTTTACTTTAGGTGGTTTAGTCATATGAATGGGTGAATGAAACAAAAGGACTTTCATGATTCTGCTGAATGCACTGCCACTTTTTTATAATAGTATCCGCAGGGAAAAAGTTCATGTCTTTGCATTTGTTTCTTTTCTAATTATATGTTATACTTGGATTTCAGAAAAAACCTCACCAATGGGACCCAGAATGGTCAGATCCGCACCGGCACTCAGCTCCGTTTTATTGATCACGACCAATCTCTTTCCCCGATAATATTGAATCAATCCTGCCGCAGGATAAACCACCAGTGATGTACCGCCCACGATCAGCATATCGGCGTCGGCAATTGCCTGAACAGCTCCGTTCATGACATCCGGGTCTAAACCTTCTTCATACAATACCACATCCGGTTTTATGCGTCCGCCGCAATGACATCTGGGTATTCCCTCACTGTGGAGCATGAATTCCGCATCATATGCTTTTCCACATTGCTCACAGTAATTACGCAGTACACTTCCGTGCAGTTCGTAAACGCATCTGCTTCCTGCCTTTTGATGCAACCCATCAATGTTCTGCGTCACAACTGCCCTTAATTTTCCTGCCCTTTCCAGTTTGGCAAGCTTGAGATGTGCTGCATTTGGCTGCGCGTCCAGCTTCAGCATCTTATCCCGATAAAAACGGAAAAAAACATCCGGATGCTTTCTATAGAAGGTATGGCTTAAAATCGTTTCCGGCGGATACTCATATTGCTGATGATACAATCCATCCACACTGCGAAAATCCGGAATACCGGATTCTGTACTGACTCCGGCACCACCAAAAAAGACAATGCGCGCGCTTTGATCGACCAGTTCCTGCAGCTGCTGAATTTGCTCCTGCAATTTCATGTAAACCCCTCCCTTCTTCTATTTCTATTCTAACACAAGAGGTATCATATGAACATTCAAATTTTCGGAAATAAAAAATCTTTCGACAGTAAAAAAGCAGAGCGTTGGTTTAAAGAGCGCCGCATCAAATATCAATATATTGATCTGCCCCGATACGGCATGTCCGCCGGTGAGTATCGCTCCGTTAAGCAAAAGCTTGGCTTTGACGCCCTTGTTGACACTGAATGCCGCGCATACGAAGAACTGTACATGCCCTACATTACTCCCACCGCGCAGGAAGAAAAATTACTGGAATACCCAGAACTCTTCCGTGCACCTATTGTACGCAACGGAAAGGAGTGTACAGTTGGTTTTTGTCCCAACATCTGGGAATCTTGGGCAAAAGCCGAGAAAGGGCGTTAATCCATCTCTGTGCCTGTTACATTCTCTATATTTGAAGAAATACGAGAAAAAGAAACTCCCGTTTCTTCGGCGTTTAGACGCCGAAGAAACGGGAGTTTTTATGATTATTCAATGCCAAGCATATCGCACAGGGACAAGACATAAATCTGTCCTGCGTTCACAACATCCTCAATATCCACATTTTCATTGTAGGAGTGGATACCCTCTGTATTGGATGGACCATACTGGATGGTAGGGATACCCACACGACGGTAATCACGCGCATCAGAAGAAGCCCACTGATAGGCAGGGATCACTTCAATTCCCCACTGTGCTTCTGCATTCTTCTTAACTGTCTGAACGATCACAGCATCCTCATCGGTATAGTTGCCTTCACTCTTCCAGTTCAAATCGTAAGTAATGCCCTCTTCGCCGCTTTCTGCAACGATTTTCGCCAGCATATCCTCAATTTCCTTATGGTCAACACCGATTGGCAGGCGAACATCCACGATTGCCTCGCAGTAATCTGGCACCATATTAGGACGTGTACCGCCCTGAATAATACCTACATTTGCAGAAACATGCCGAATAACTTCACCGACACCCTTTTCTCCAATCTCCTTTTCAGCCTGCATAATGGAATTGTGCAGGGCATGCATCTGACTTTCCTTATAGTGACCCTCGATTGTGGTCAACTGGGGCAGCTTGTCCAAAATCTTGGCAAGCTTAAGAATTGCATTCTCGCCCTTGAATCCGCCGAGGCTGCCGTGCGCAGACTTACCGCTTGCTTTCAGAACAACAGTTAAGCCGCCCTTCTGACCGATTTCAATGTTATCGCTGGAAGTGGGCTCTGCAATCAAGCAGGCATCTGCACCGTCTGCATAACCATGATCACACAACCAGGAAGAACCAAATTCGCCGCCACTCTCTTCATCGGAAACAAGATGCAGACGAATATTGCCTTTCAGCTGTGCACCGGATTCTTTCAAAATCTTCATAGCATACAAAAGCCCTGCAACGCCAGCCTTCATATCAGAAGTACCACGGCCCAAAATCTGCTTATCAGTCACTGTACCGCAGAACGGATCATAGTTCCACTGGCCTCTGTCACCCGCAGGGACAACATCCAGATGTCCATTCAAAATCACACTGAATCCCTCATCACTGCCCATTTTAGCAACAATGCAGGGAAACTCAGGATTTTCACCCACTTCTTCAAAAGCAATACCTGCATCTGCAAGGTACTTTTCCACAAAATCAACCACTTCACGCTGGCTGCCAGTAGGGTTTTCACTCGGGATCTGAATCAAATTTGAAACCAACTGTACCAGCTCATCGCTCCTTGTTTTTGCCAACTGATGAATTTCTTCACGTGTTACCTGACTCATGATCAAAACTTCCTTTTACTTTGTGATATAAAAACATGCGACCTGATGGCCGTCGCCGATATCCTTCAGTTCCGGTATTTCCTTTGTGCAGCGCTCCTTGCAGTTAGGGCAGCGACCTGCCAATGGGCAGCCAATTTGATCGCCGATGGGGCTGGGAATTTCTCCCTTAAGCACAATGCGTTCCTTTTTTTCGAAGGGAGATTCCGGAGGAATTGCAGACAGCAATGCTTTTGTATATGGATGCAGGGGATTTTCATAAATTTGCGATGCTTCACACAGCTCCACAACACGACCCAAATACATAATTGCAATCCGGTCACTAACGTGCTTAATCACACCCAAGTCGTGAGAAATAAACACATAGGTCAAATGATACTCTCTCTGCAAACGATTGAACAGGTTTAAAACCTGTGCCTGGATAGATACATCCAGTGCAGAAACAGGTTCATCACAAACAATAACCTTGGGATTCAACGCCAATGCACGCGCAACATTAATACGCTGCCGCTGACCACCGGAAAATTCATGGGGATAGCGGTTCATATGCTGAATATCCAGACCCACCTCACGCATCAGCAGCAGAACACGCTCCTGCCGTTTCTTAGGATCTGTAACGATTTTATGAACCTTCAATGGCTCAGAAATAATCGCCTCGCAGGTATTGCGGGGATCTAATGAAGAATATGGATCCTGAAACACCATTTGAATATCCTTTTTCAATGCCTTCAGTTCGGCACCCTTCATTTCAAAGGTATTCCGTCCCTTGTATTCCACAGAGCCGGAGGTTGCCTTGTGCAGCTGCATAATCGTGCGTCCCAAAGTCGACTTGCCGCAGCCGGACTCACCGATAATCCCAAGGGTTTCACCCTCATATACGTCCAATGAAACATCGTTCAATGCATGCAGGATCTGTGGTTTTCCTCCCAGCTTCTTGCTCTTGATTTTAAACTCCTTTGTCAGGTGACGAATCCGCATCAGCGGCTGTCCCGACTGTGTATTATTCATGAACCGTCACCTCTCCTCTCACCAATTTGTTCTCACCATTCTGACGGTGACATGCCACAAAATGACCCGGCTCCACCTCTACCAGAGGCGGCGAAGACTTGAGGCATTCTTCGGTCATATAGGGACATCTGTTATAGAAGTTGCAGCAATTACCTGTAAGGCGCAGATCGGGCGGCGTACCGGGAATTGCGCGCAAATCTTCTTTGTTCTTATCAGAAAGCCGCGGAATGGAATCCAGCAGACCCCAAGTATACGGATGCAGCGGATTGGAATAGAGCTTTTTCGTATCCGCACTTTCTACCGTGCTGCCTGCATACATAACCATGACCTTATCACACATCTCCCACACGACACCCAGGTTATGCGTAATCAGCAGGATAGATGTATTCATTTCCTTTTGCAGATCTTTCAGAAGATCCAACACTTGCGCCTGAACGGTTACATCCAGTGCAGTAGTAGGTTCATCGGCAATGATGAACTTCGGCTTGCAGCACACCGCCATTGCAATGATAACACGCTGGCACATACCGCCGGAAAGCTCATAGGGATAGGATTCCATACGCTTTTCAGGCTCAGGAATACCAACACGCTTCAACGCTTCAACCGCCATTGTATGTGCTTCTTTTTTGCTGACTTTCTGATGGGCGCAAATCATCTCGACCATCTGCTTACCAATTTTAAAAACAGGGTCCAAGGATGTCATGGGATCCTGGAAAATCGTTGCGATCTCCTTGCCGCGGAAGTCCAGCAGCTCCTTATGTGTCATATCCAAAATGTTCCGACCTTCAAACAGGATCTCACCATCTACAATTTTACCGGCAGGGGCCAGCAAACGAATAATAGAACTGGATGTAACGCTCTTGCCAGAGCCCGATTCACCAACGATACCCATTACTTCGCCGACATTTAAATCAAAGCTAACACCGTCGACAGCCTTGGATACACCGCTGGCAGTAAAGAAATACGTCTTCAGTCCTTTGACTGAAAGCAAACTTTCACTCATAGAAACCTCCTTACCGCTCGTATTTGGATTTCATTTCCGCAAACGCTTTACGGATCCGTTCCAACACAGCGGGGTCTTCGAGAATATCAACCGCTGTCATCGCCATGGCAGCGGCACCAACTGCGATTGCCTTATGCCCTTCCGGGCTTCCTGTGGACGCCAGAAACTCCGGCGAGTGGGCGCGCCCGGGACCAACGCGCACATAGGACTGCAACCCCGGAAATTCATGGGTCAGATTGCCCATATCCGTACAGCCAACACCCATCTCCTTGTCACGAGGCTTGACCGTTTCCCCCAGAGCCGTAAAGTTTTTCGCCAAAAGGTCTTCCATTACCGGGTTATTGCGAATATCCTCATAGGACAAAGCAATATACTCATATTCAAACCGTGTATTTGTGATCTGTGCCAGATGTTCGCAGATCTTCAGAAAACGTTCCACCAGTTCCCATTTAAACTTCATGTCAAACGAACGGATGGTAAATTCTGCAGAGCAATGATCCGGAATAAAAATTGCTTCTTCGCCGCCGTCTCGGATAATACCGAGAATCTTGCCGCGGTCCGCCAGTTCCAAACGCATGGAATTGATAATATTGAACAACTCCAAAATCGGTGTCAGCGCACTGATACCCTCCTCCGGGAAGGTCGCTGCATGGGACTTTTTGCCATAGAAATGAACGCGAAGATCGGTTTTGGAATAGGAAAAGTCATTGACCACGGTATCGCAGGAGGAATGCAGCAGCATCCCCACATCCACATCTTTAAATGCACCGTTTTCCTGCATGATAATTTTCCCGCCGCCGCCTTCTTCTGCCGGGCAGCCGTAAACCGTCACCTTGCCGCCGAGCTCATCGATTACGGCATGCAATCCCTCTCCGGCGCCTATAGAAATGGCACACATAATATTATGTCCGCAGGAATGCCCCATACCGGGTACTGCATCAAATTCACCGAACATACAGATATTCGGACCGGGCTTTCCACTGTCATATACCGCTTTGACACTGGTTTCAATACCACCGATACCGGTTTCTACCTCAAATCCGTATTTCTCAAGCAGCGCACTCATGGATTTGCAGGCAAAGTACTCTTTAAAATTATATTCAGGATTGTGCCACAAGCTGTCCGATAAATCGCTCAGCTCTGGCAAAATTTCATCCACACGCCGGCGGATTCTTTCTTTATACTCATCCATCAGCTCGTCCCCATTACTTCTTCATCTTAGGATCAAGCACATCGCGGATACCGTCACCCAGCAGATTAAAGCCAAGAACAGTGACCAGAATAAAGATACCGGAGCATGTTGCGATATAAGGAGAATTGTTCATCCAGTTTTTACCGGTTTGCAGGATGCTGCCCCAGGATGCTGTCGGCTCGCTGATACCCAGACCCAGAAAGCTCAATGCAGCCTCGGAAATGATTGCACCCGCAATACCCAGTGTCGCATAAACAATCAGCGGAGAAATTGTATTCGGCAGCACATGTGTAAAGAGCATCCTTGCCTTGGAAACGCCAATAACGCGGGCTGCATTGCAGTATTCTTCATTTTTAATAATATGTACCTCACCGCGCACCACACGCGCAAAGCTGGGCACATTACCGATACCGATGGCGATAATGACGTTCATGATGCCGCCGTTTCCGAGAACGGTCATCAGGATGATCGCCAGCAGGATGAAGGGGAATGCCAGCATACCGTCCATCACACGCATAATGATACTGTCAACGATACCACCGAAATAACCTGCAATCAGACCAAGCAATACGCCAATGATACCTGCTACGATTGTGCCGCAAAAGGCAACCAGCAAGGATACACGGGCACCATAAATAATACGGCTGAGCAAATCGCGGCCGATGTTGTCGGTACCCAGAAGATGCCCCGGTGCGCCGGGCTTCTGGAAGGCATCCACAGGACTCATCGCCGTTGGATCACATGGTGCGAGCAGCGGTGCAAACACCGCAATAAAAATCATAAAGCATACAATGATCAAACCGACCATTGCCGTCTTATTACGCTTCAGCTTGCTCCATGCACTGTTGGCACGGCGCTCCCTTTTCAGCAGCTCTTCATTGGAGGCAGCACCCAATGCATCTGCTGTATTCACAACTTTTGCATTCTTTTCCATTAATTACTACCTCCACCTTCATAGCTGACACGCGGGTTGATAACCATATATGCCAAATCAACCAACAGATTTACAATCACAAAAACCAGTGCAAAGAACAACACAACACCCTGAATGAGCATGTAGTCTCGATTGGTAATTGCATTGACGATCAATGTACCCATACCAGGCCAAGAGAAAATACTCTCGGTCAGAATAGCACCGGTAAAGCAGTTTGCAATTTGCAGACCCAGAACAGTGACGATAGGAGGCAGTGCATTCTTCAGCGCATGCTTAAAGATAATATTGCGCTCACTGATACCTCTTGCGCGCAGTGCCTTGATGGAATCACTGTGAATCACTTCCAGCATACTGGATCTTGTAATACGGGCGAAGGTTGCCATTGGTATAGTTGCAAGGCAAATACATGGCAGGATCATATGTGAAATACCGTCCCAGAAGCTGATGTCAAAGGACCCACGTCCCAGATTGGGTAGCCATCCCAGCTGAACCGAGAAGAGATTGACCAGCATCAGACCCAGCCAGAAAATAGGCATGGAAACACCAACCAGTGCCAAAATCATAAACACATAGTCAAATGCAGAATACTGATGCAGCGCAGAAAACATACCAACGCCGACACCAACAATCAAAGCAATAATCAATGCAACCACCGTAATCTGCAAAGTGCTCGGAATACGCTCTGCAATCAAATCCAAAACAGGCTGATTGTACATATAAGATGGCCCGAAATCGCCCTGTAGAATATTTCCGATATAATCCACAAACTGTTGAAGCTTTGGTTGATCTAATCCAAGTTTCACTTCCATTGCAGCAATATCCGCCGCAGATGCCTGAGGTCCTAAAATCGTTGCGGCCGGACTACCGGGAATGATTCGCGTTAAGATAAACGTAAACATGACTACAATAAATAACGTGGGGATACACTGCACAATTCTTTTTAAAGCTGTTTTTAGCACTCACATCACCGCCAATAATAAAATAACTTTTACTTTTTCTTCACAGTACACCGCTACTAAACGTAACAGCGGCGCCATCAAACCTGATATCACGACTGCAGAGCAATCGGGATATCAAGTTTGACGGCGCTTTCGTTTATCCGAAAACACCGGTTTCCAGACATGCCCTATGGGGCGCGCGGTCAGCACACCCCATAGGGCACAAATCAAACATTAGTCAGCAACAGAAACGTTGCGGCTGATTGTTTCGCCATCTTCAGATGTAACGAAAATCAACATACCGTCAGCTCTGGGTTTAAAGTCCACAACGCGGTCATTGATGCCATACATACCATAGGGGTTTGCATAGTAAACGCCGGTGTAATCCTTCATCGCCTGTTCCATAGCCTTGCGGTAATATTCAGCACGCTCTTCAATGTCTGTGACCGAAAATGCCTGCGTCAGCATTTCATCCACATAATCACTCACATAGCCTGCACCGTTACCGATTGCGGTTGTTTCATTGGAAGCAAACAACTTGTTCAGGAAGAAGTAAGGATCAGGATACCACGACCAACTCATTGCGTAAACATCGGAGTTGCCGGAGCAGACGGTATCAGAGAACGTACCCCATTCATTTACAGCAACCTGTGCATTGATACCCAGTGCCATCCAATATCCCTGCAGCATGGTTGCCAGCGTCTTACGTTCTTCAGTATTGGAAACGTTGATGGTCAGATCAAAGCCATTTGCATAGCCTGCTTCTGCCAGCAGCTTCTTTGCGTGCTCCACATCATACTTGGGTGCCAGAGATTCCAAAGATGCATCGTAGCCCCAAGAACCATAGGGCAGAGGCAGGTAACCAGCCTTCACTTCGTCATACTGATACAGCGCAGAGCGGACTGCCTCAAAGTCAACTGCCTCAGCCAGAGCCTGACGGACACGGACATCTGCAGTGGGTCCTTTTTGGGAATTAAAACGAATGTAATTTATTTTCAGATCTTCAACCTTAACCAGCTCGATGCCATTGCCTGCTTTTTCCACAGTATTAATTGCCTCACCGGACAGCTGTGTTGCCATATCGATTGCACCGGTCTGCAATGCATTTGCAGCCTGGTTGGGATCAGTGATGAACTTGAAGACCAGCTTTTCCAATGCAGGCTTGCCCAGCCAATATTCTGCGTTTGCAGACATAATTGCCTGCTCATCCAGCTCGAATTTATCGAGATAGAATGCACCAGTACCGCTCAGGTTATAACCGAAATTATCCCCCCAGCCTTCTACCTCTTCCTTTGCAACAATAGAGTTGCCTGTATCAGTCAGCGCAGTCATGAAAGATGCGTTTGCACTCTTCAGCGTGCAGGTCACTTCCCAATCGCCGGTCACTTCAGCCTTATCCAGCATGGACAGACGGTTGTTATCGGAAAACTGCGCACTGCGGTTCAAAGAATATGCAACGTCCTCTGCTGTCATCTCACGACCTTGTGCATACTTTGTATTCTGGAAATGAACACCCTGACGAATCTGGAATACATAAGTTACACCATCGTCAGAAACTGTCCAGCTGGTTGCCAAAGACGGCACAAACTTACTCATATCGTCATTATACTCAACCAAACGATCACAAACCTGCTGAATAATCTGACCTTCATAAGCACCGCTGTAGTGGATGGGATCTAATTTCGCAGGGGAAGCAGACAGTGACACAGTCAAAGTCTTACCATTTGCTCCATCGGGTCCATCCGTACTGGGAGTGGCGTTATTTTCGCTGCCGCAGCCAGCTAACAGGCCGGCGGACATAGCGCACGCCAGCGCCAATGCCAAAATCTTTTTCATCATTCATTCTCTCCTGTCTTATTTTTTATACTTAAAAGTGCTCGCTGAGCCAGCGAATAGCAGCTTCTGTATATACCGAAGCCATCATCGGGAGTGCATCCTCATTAAATGTAACTCTTGGGTCATGAACACCATAAGCATAGCCTTCTTCTGTGCTTCCGGTACCAAACCAGATCAATACACAGGGGACATCATTGGAAAATACCGAGAAGTCTTCCGACCCCGTCATGCGCTCGATATGATAGCTCGTCCCTTCGCCCAGCATATCGTCGATATAGCCACCAATTTCTGCAGCAAGTTCATCATCATTGATCATGGGAGGAATGCCCTCGCCGATAAATTCGATATCGCAGCTTGCGCGGAATGTTTTACAGACATCGTTGCAAATTTCCGCAAACCGCTGACGTGCATACGTTTTAACGCCCATATCCATGGTACGGATCGTTCCTTGAAATACGGCATCGGCAGGCATAACATTCGGTGCAGAACCGGCATGAACGGAGCAAATTGTCAGCACAATCATTTCATTGGGGTTCACTTCACGGCTGTTGATCGTCTGCAAGGCCAGAATAATATGCGCTGTCACATTAATTGGGTCAATAGTATTATGGGGTGCTGCTCCATGGCCTCCCCTGCCATGAACCGTAACAGTAAATACATCGCTGGAACCACAGGCATGACCGGGTGTATATCCCGCCGTTCCGAGAGGCGCATGTACTACATGCAGTGCCATTGCTGCATCCACATGGGGATTCTCTAAAATACCATTTTGATATACATCTGCCGCACCATCCATGGTTTCCTCCGCCGGCTGGAAAAGCAGCTTCACAGTGCCCTTTAGCTCTGCTTCACGTTCTTTCAGCATTTTCGCCGCGCCCAGCAGTGCGGATGTATGAAAATCATGCCCACATGCATGCATACAACCGTTGGTCGATGCAAAGGGCAATCCTGTCTCCTCTGCCATTGGCAGCGCATCCATATCGCCGCGCAGCATAATCGTTCTGCCACCCTGACCAACCGTGCATGTGATTCCTGCCCGACCAATCCGCTGCGGCTCATAGCCGAAAGATTTCAGCTGCTCCATCACCATCGCGGTTGTTTTCGGCAAGTCAAACCCAAGTTCCGGATTTTGATGCATCTGCCGCCGATATCTAATCAATTCTTCCTTCAATGCTAATCCGCGTGTATACGTTTTGTTTTCCACTGCAGTACACTTCTCGCTTTCATTGTCCTTTTCAAAAAGACATTTTATCCATTCAATTATGCATAAAAATACATTTTCAATTTATAATACTGCTAATATGTCAAATTGCAACATTACAAATAGAATAATAATACAAATGCACTTTTTTTTCAAGTCACAGCACTGTATAAAAGGATGCAGCTTCTCACAGAAATATTATCATTTTTCACAATTTTTTAAAGTTTTGTGTAAAATTTATAGATATCCCTTGACAGAAAACAACCGTATACCCATTCACGGACATACGGTTGTTTTCTTATTGTCAAAACTCTTTATCTTTTAGCCATTGCAGCTGCACTCAGTTTTCAAACCAAACAAGTAGTAGCGATTGCGGCTTTCCGCATTTGCAAACTTCAGCCAAGCCTTAAACTCCCCTTCCGGGTACTGTTCTACCTCACGATATCTGCAATCCTCTGCCAAAATTTTCATTGTTGTATGAATATAATATCCATTTTCAACAACCTGACCCACGCGTCCCTCTTCTTCATATTTCCCGGGAACCTGTGACGGGTCCAGCACAACGATATGCTCCTGATCTTCATCGATTCCAACCACGGCAATATAATGTCCGCCATGAGAAAACAGCCCGATATGTCCGTCTTCAGGGCGATCACCGGTGGCAGTGGCCACTGCCATCCCGCCGCGAATCAAATGCTGACGCAGCATCTCAGGATCTTCCGTCATGACAAGATCCAAATGAAACCGTTCTGCAACGTAAGGCGCGAGCACATCCATATCTGTTCCCGGACTATGGTTTGCATTGACTGCAAGCGATAATTCCAGGCAATCAATCAAAGGGAATTCCACTCCTGTCAGATTTGTCACAACCATAGATGCCGCGCATAAACCGCAGCCGGCACTGCTCACGGTAGAATTCGCATTCATAAGTTCCGGAATATCTGTCAGTGTCGGATAGGATACATGCGGATAGTTTTTCTGATTTAAATAATACATATTAAAAAACACTCCCTTTACTTTTCTGCGATATGCAAAGTATAGCTTCCCTGTCCTTTTTCTTCCACAAAAGTATTATAAAATTCTGTCATGGCACGCACCAGATACTCTGTATCCTTTGCGCCGGCAGTTTCATAGGGAGAATGCATCGCCAGCTGCGCAAGACCGATATCCACCATATTCAAAGAAACCTGTGCATTTGAAAGATTACCCAGTGTGCTGCCGCCAAGACTGTCTGAATGATTGTGGAATGTCTGGGTAGGCACACCCGCATGATTGCAGATCTCGCGGAACAGTGCAGCAGATACAGAATCCGTGCAATATTTCTGATTTGCACTGAACTTCAAAACAATACCTTTATTCATATGCGGATGGTTTGTGGGATCTGCCGCGCTGATATGGTTGGGATGAACTGCGTGTGCATTATCCGCAGAAACCATAAAACCGGAAGCCAATGCCATCAAATACTCCTCTTTGCTGCGTCCCAAGCTTTCATTGATACGGGAAAGTGTATCCAGCAGCACGGTCGATGCTGCTCCCTGCTTTGTGCCGCTGCCCACCTCTTCATTATCAAATACTGCATAAACAGAAACGGTATTCTCATGCCCACCCTGCAAAAACGCCTTCATATTTGCAAAAGAACACTGCAAATCATCCAGTTTTGGTGAGGATACAAATTCTTCATTGGCACCCCAAACCGTTCCCTTCTGCCGACAATACAGGAACAGATCCGTTCCCAGAATATCTTCTTTCTTTACATCGACCGAATCCGCCACAATATCCATGAAACACCCCTTGGCTGTTTCATCACCCAGCAAAGGAAGCATATCTTTCTGAACACTGTATTGATACCCATCATTTGCCGCACGATTCATGTGGATTGCCAAATTCGGGATCATCAGCAAATCGCGATCAATATGAACCAGTTTAGAAACCAGCTCATCCTCTTCGCGCACAACGACCTTACCTGCAACAGATAAGGGGCGGTCAAACCACGGTGCGCAAAGCATACCGCCGTATTTTTCCACATTCAGCTCTGTATAGCTGCCGTCGGCAACGATGTCCATATTCTCTTTGATCTTAAAGGTCGGTGAATCGCTGTGGGAGGCTGCAATTTGGAAGCCCCGGATATCCCCCTCGGGGATCTTGAACGCCATGATCGTAGAAAGATTGCGGCGCACAAAATAATGCCCACCTTTTTGAAGGTTCCACTTTGTGCCTTCATTTAATTCTGTAAATCCCTTTTCCAGCAGTTCCTGCGCAATATTTTCCACCACATGGTAGCAGCTCGGACTTTTATAAATAAAATCAATCAACTCTTTTGTGAGCGTATTCATTCTATCTTCCTCCTTAACCTCTATATTGAGACAAAATCAATCACGTATTGTATTATATACCATTTTTATCAATAGCACAAAACATTTTGCAAAATTAAAAGACGGTGAACCCATGGTCCACCGTCTCATATAACTTTTATGCAAACAATTCATTGAGGATCCTCACAACCAATGTACGCGGTAAAATAACAGGAAGTCCTGTCACTTCCTCAATCACTTTTTTCATTGCCAGAGAATACCCCATGCAATCTGTACAAATAAACGCCAAATCCTGTTCTTTAAAAACTTCCGCTGCCTCTCTGATCTTTTCAAAGGCAAGATACGGAGATGCACTTATCACTGCCACATCAACGCCATTTGCACGCCAGAACCGCTCGTCCTGTTCCATTTGCTCCGGCATCGGAACCATAAGACCAATTTTTTTCCCATCAGCTAATCTTTTCACAACAGAGCAAAACAACGGCTTTGGCTCAAGCAAAATCACCTTGTGCTCCAAATGAGGAAATTCTCCTGTGCAGAAAAGAATGATCGCATCCGCACCATCCTTCTCCGCCTGATCAATTTTCTCCTGCACCAGCGGCGTCACGAAGCGCTCGGCAAATTCTACCTGCCGTCCGTCCCGCATGCGCGAAACAAGCACCTCATCCCCTTCCGCAGGGGCAAACCGTTCCATGATTTCTTCATAACTGAAATCATCCAGTGCACCATACTCCCGAAGCAGTACATTCTGCGCCAGCAGTGGTAAAATATCTGTTGTAATATCCACACGCGGTGTCTGCCCAATGGTAATGGCTGCCAGGACTTTCTGCTTCATTCATTACTCACCGAAAGTCTGAAAGCGGTTCATTGCGCCGTAAAGCTCCAGGAGATGGGCATATTCCTTTTCATCAAAGAAGGAAACCGCACCGGTTCCATAGCCCTTTGCAACTTCTACGGCAAAACGTGCCGCAACCTCCACATCCAGAGGATGGCTTGCACCGGTGGCACAGCCCGCCACAGGCTGCTCCGTGGTGATTGCAACACCGACAACAGGCGCATTGGTTGCAGTTGCAGGCTGCAGAATGCTGTTCAGGTGGTGCAGGTCATTTCCATAAGGTGTGATATCCTGCTGCGCACAGGGGAAGATAGCAGGCAGCTTGCCAGTGACACGGGTCATAACATCCATGAGATCATTGCTGACTTCCAGGATATACCCCTCTTTAATTGTATTGGAAATTGCAATGCCGTTGAGGTTGATCACGCGGTTACCCTTGGTTGTATCAATGGACAGAATCGCATCCATTCTCTCATCAACTTCCATACGGTTGCACAGTGCCATATCAATGGGGGAATCCATAAAGGGCACCGGAAAATGATCCTGTGTGGGAGCATCGGGGCAAATATGTGTTGCAATCAGAACGTCACCAGCCAGTACATCACCATTTTTATGCATCTGTGCCAGCTTCAAACCGGCAGACAGAGCTGCCAGTGCGCCGTCACCGTCAGAAACAAAGCCAGTCACTTCCGGGCGTGCACCCAGACCGCCCAAACGGCCAATGATACCCAGAGTTGGTGCATTGCCGCCGCTGGACTTACCGTTGCTGCCCTTAATCAGGATCTTGATCGAGTCCGTAGAACCCTTATCACCGGTAGCGGTTTCTACTGTAACCTCGTCTGCGCCGCGCTCCAGCATCAGCTTTTTAATGGTTTCACCGTTTGCGCTCGGCGTATCAAGCAATTCAAATATTTCTAAAACCTGTGTCAACAACATTGTTGTTTCCCTCCTAAACGTCATAAGTAGTCTTAGTTTACTACCAATGAACACTTTTCGTCAATAGTGTTTCAACGCTGCTTTTCATGGCAACCATATACTGTATAAACAGCCTTTTTCACAATCCATGCAATGCAGCTTTCCTTATTCAATATCATCAGCCACATAGGGGTGATCAACCTGAATGATTGCATAATATTTCTGATCTTCCATCTGTTCAACAAACCTTTTAATGTGCTGGGCAATTTCTTTATCACTTTTTGCGCAGTGATATGGAACAAGTATATCAAAAATAATATTCGTATGAGTCGGCCCAGCTACCATTCTGAAATCATGCAATGTCAATTCTTTGTCCACCTGGCGCAGCTCTTCTAATATCTTAACTTTCACTTCCTGCACCACAGGATCATCTGTGACAATAGGATCCATATGAATCACCGCATCACACTTCAGCGTGCGCTTTAATTCCAATTCGATATTATCAATCGTATCATGAAGCTGCATAATGTCCCCATGTGCAGGCACTTCTGCATGGAGGGAAATCATAATTCTCCCTGGACCATAATTGTGCACAATCAAATCATGAATTCCTCTTACATCCGGATGGGCCATAACAATTTCATGAATCTTTTCAACAAACTCTTTTTCAGGCGGCTGCCCAAGCAGCGGACTAATGGTATCCTTTGCTGCATTGAAACCGGACCACAATATGAACACTGCCACCAAAATACCGCACCAGCCGTCAATCAGCAGTCCGAAAAACTTTCCAATCAATGTGGCTGCTAAAACCGCAATGGTAGAAGCGCTGTCACTCAAACTATCCATCGCAGTAGCTTTCATCGCTGCAGAATCAATTTTTTCTCCAATGCTGTGATTATAAAAATACATATAAACTTTTACACAGATTGACCCAATTAAAATTAAAATTACAACAGGGCTGCTGTCAATGGGTGCCGGATTCAGAATTTTTCCCAGAGACGATTTAAGCAGCTCGATGCCCATTAGTATGATTAGAAAAGAAACAACCAATCCGGAAATATACTCAATACGGCCATGACCAAAGGGGTGATCCGGGTCCGGTGCCTGTCCTGCTAATTTAAAGCCAATCAGTGTAATCAGCGAAGAACCCACATCAGATAAATTGTTGACGGCATCCGCGGTAATCGCAACAGAAGCTGATATTATACCTGCAAAAAATTTCGCAGCAAACAAAAGAATGTTCAAAAAAATACCCACTGCACCGCAAAGTATACCATACTTTTGCCGCACATTGGCATCCTGCATATTTTTATAATCCTTGATAAAGACGGAACTCAAAAATGAAATCAACTTTCTCGCTTCCTCTTCAATAATTTTAAAAAGCGCATCATACCTTCAAGCTGTACGTCACAGAGGGCTGACCATAAATATCCCCAATATACCCCATAAAAATCTCACTTCCTTTTCATAGAGCAAATCAATAAAACAGTGTGTTTTTCAGTATAATATAGCGAGGTGAGCTTTGTAAAGGCAAATTGTTTTTAGTCATGACTACCATGAAAAAATAACCATCGCCCTCGGGCGATGGTTATTTTTTCATCAATCAGTTGTTGTTGTAAGCCCCGCTGCTGTTCTCTTTCAGGACAACGTCATGGGCACCGCCTTCAACAATAGAAGTTGCAGAAACCAAAGTCAGCTTAGCCTTGTCCTGCAGTTCTGGAATACTTAATGCACCACAGTTGCACATAGTGGAGCGTACTTTATACAAAGTGACATCCACATTTTCCTTTAAGCTGCCCGCATAAGGAACATAGGAGTCAACGCCTTCTACAAAGCTCAGCTTCTGCGCACCACCCAGATCATAACGCTGCCAGTTACGCGCACGTGCGCTGCCTTCACCCCAATACTCTTTCATATAATTGCCGTTGATACGAACACGATTTGTGGGACTTTCATCAAAACGAGCAAAGTAACGCCCCAGCATCAGGAAGTCAGCACCCATAGCCAAAGCCAGTGTCACATGATAGTCATGAACGATACCGCCATCGGAACAAACCGGAATATAAACACCAGTCTCCTCAAAATACTTGTCACGCTCAGCGCAGACATCGATCAAAGAAGTTGCCTGACCACGACCGATACCCTTCTGCTCACGTGTGATACAGATCGAACCACCGCCGATACCCACCTTGATAAAGTCAGCACCGCAGTCTGCCAGAAAACGGAATCCTTCGCCGTCTACAACGTTACCTGCACCAATCTTTACGCTGTCACCATAGGTCTTGCGCACCCATTCAATCGTGCGCTTCTGCCACTCAGAATAACCTTCGGAAGAGTCGATACACAATACGTCCGCACCAGCTGCCAGCAAAGCAGGAACACGCTCTTCATAATCACGCGTATTGATACCTGCGCCAACGATATAACGCTTCTGATCATCCAAAAGTTCCAACGGACTTGCCTTATGATCGGAATAATCCTTACGGAATACCATATACATCAGCTTGCCCTCGTCATCAACGATAGGCAATGCATTCAGCTTATTGTCCCAGATAATATCATTTGCTTCCTTTAAAGTAGTATTCTTAGGTGCGGTAATCAGCTTTTCCATAGGTGTCATAAACTCGCTGACCTTTGTATCAGTGGACATGCGGCTCACACGATAGTCGCGACTGGTAACAATACCTACCAATCTGCCCTCTGCAGTACCGTCTTCGGTAACTGCCATAGTAGAATGCCCGGTCTTTTCCTTCAATGCTAACACATCAGCCAACGTATCTTCAGGTTTTACATTGCTGTCGCTTACAACAAATCCCGCCTTATAAGCCTTTACACGAGCAATCATAGCTGCTTCCTGCTCAATTGTCTGAGAGCCGTAAATGAACGAAACGCCGCCTTCTTTTGCCAAAGCAATTGCCATAGTATCATTAGAAACGGACTGCATAATTGCAGATACCAGAGGAATATTCATGGTGATTGCGCTTTCTTCACCCTTGCGATATTTGACCAGAGGAGTTTTCAAACTCACACGATCAGGTACACAATCTGCACTGGAATAACCAGGCACCAACAGATATTCGCTAAAAGTATGGGACACGCTATCAAAAAACTTTGCCATGTTTTTTCTGCCTCCTGCATCATTTCATTTATAAAATCAAAATTTTTATATTTAAATATGTATTTTACGGCTTCTAGACGCTATTGTCAATCACAGGTTCCTTTTTTCATCAAATTTCAGCAACTTCCATACGAATATCAAAATGGGACTTGTGATCTTTGTCTACACCGCGCACATAAAATAGATTCCCTTCGTTTTTGCACAGCATACGCAGCGTTTGTCCTGCCAGGCATTCTGCACTATAGGTAATCTGAAATTCCCTTACATACTTTCCAGTCAATGTCTCAAAATGAATTGCGTCGCATGCATAGTCTGCATATCGAGTATTGTTAATATGACCATTGGCATCCGTTTCACTGTAGCCTAATTGTCTGACAGCAACTTCCTTCAATTCTTTGGGCATTCGTATTTTGCCCAATTTCTCGGTAAACATATCCTCTTCGGATGCACCATTTCCGAAAATAATATCTTCAGCTTTTAATAGCGCATGACTTTTCACATCTGCCAAAACCCATGTACTCAATGCATAGCCAATCCGTTCATCGCCGGAAATCAATTCAAAATCGCGCTGTATAAACGCTCCATGCGGCGCGCGATACCAAGTTCTCACCCTGAATTCTTCATCACCATGCAATGGACGAAACAGTGTATATCTTAATCTAACAAGCATCCAAATTGCCTGATTCTGATTTGCCAAATTTTCTCTTCCGATCCCCAATTGCATGGAATGTTGTGCGGCAGTTTCCTGCAAAAAATTCATAACCGAAGAAGGTCTGCATAGTCCGAATAAGTCTGTATCAAGTACACGCACATAATAAGTCTGCTCATACAAATCATTCATGTGGTACGCCTCATACTTTACCTTTGATTGTCAATTTCATTTGGCAGCATAGATTTTCTAAATCCCTATCGTTTGCGGCCGGAATACGTAATGCTGCACCACATTCTCTGCACTGTAAATCAACTGCTGCGTGATGCACCTTCATACTCCATCGATGACTCCCACAAGTACAGGAAATACCGTCTCGTCCAGCAATTTCTTTTAACTCTGAAAGCACTTCATACATAATCACATCATTAAAAAATGATTCAGCATCTTGTTCTTCTCCATTGTTTTGCTTTTCCTTCATGCCCACACACAAATCTGCCAGCGCATCCAATTTGGGCTGCACTTCCTCCGGCCAACCAATATAGCAGCAAATCTGCTGTGCTTTAGCACAAGCAAGTCCAATACCACGACCGGAAAATAAAGCCGAATCTTTGCATACTGCATCATGTGTTCCACCGCAGACACCGCAAGGTACCTGTAAATGATATCTCTGAAGCGTATCAGCTTCCATGTGTAAAGCAGATTTTCCACATTCACAAAAAACATCCATCGGTCCGGCAACCATAGCAAACCGAGTGCGTTCCGCATAAACCGGTTTCCCACAATGCGGACAAATATAACCAAACGCGCGCTTTTCCTCTACCATTATCTGTGCCTCCACAAGGAAATAATATTTTAAACAAATTATACTGCAAATGATGAGCAATAGC
>JAHHSM010000024.1 GCA_020025175.1 Oscillospiraceae bacterium
GGGCCATACTGTGTCTTTTTCATCTGAGCAGCAGCTTTTATTCCGCCCAACCGCGGCTGCGTCCAACAGCACGGTGCCAATCGCTCAAAAGCTTCTCCCTCTTTTCAATCTCCATTGTGGGCTGGTACTGCATATCACAAGCCCATAATTTTTTTATTTCATCCTGATCTTTCCATACGCCAACTGCAAGACCTGCAAGATATGCTGCACCTAAGGCTGTTGTCTCTCGAATCACAGGCCGCTGCACTTTTTTATTCAAAATATCCGATTGAAACTGCATTAAGAAACGATCCCGGCTTGCACCACCGTCTGCTTTTAACTGCTGCAGCGGCAGTCCCGTATCTTTCTCCATCGCCTCTACCAAATCAGCCACTTGATATGCAATACTTTCCTGTGCGGCACGAATAATATGCTCACGTTTTGTACCCCGTGTTAAACCGACAATACAGCCCCGTGCATACATATCCCAATAAGGTGCTCCCAACCCAGTGAATGCCGGAACCAAATACACGCCGCCTGTATCAGGCACCTTCTGGGCATAATATTCTGCATCCTGACTTTCTGTAAAAAAACGCATCTCGTCACGCAACCACTGAATCACAGCGCCGCCCACAAACACAGAGCCTTCCAGCGCATACTGCACTTTTCCGTTCAGCCCAACAGCAATTGTTGTCAGCAAACCATTCTTGCTTTCGCAAGGTGTTTCTCCTGTATTCATCAGCAAAAAACATCCTGTGCCATAGGTATTCTTTGCATCACCAGGAGCAAAGCAAGTCTGTCCAAACAGTGCCGCATGCTGATCGCCTGCAATACCGGAAATCGGCACATTCGCCCCCTGCAGTTCCGTATAGCCGTAAATTTCACTGGAAGAACGCACTTCTGGTAGAATTGCCCGGGGAATATCCAATGCGCGAAGCATCGTTTCATCCCAGGTGCACTTACGGATATCAAACAGCATCGTGCGTGATGCATTGGTGACATCTGTCACATGGATCTTGCCGCCAGTCAATTTCCAAAGCAGCCAGGTGTCTACTGTACCAAAAAGAATTTTTCCCTCTTGTGCTCTTTCGCGTACACCCTCTACATGGTCAAGAATCCATTTAATTTTTGTTGCAGAGAAGTATGCATCCGGAACCAGCCCCGTTGTTTTTCGTACATGATCTCCATAGCCCTGTGCCAACAGATCATCCACCATGCCGGATGTACGGCGGCACTGCCAAACAATCGCATTATAAATAGGGCGTCCCGTTTCTTTATCCCATAAAATAGTAGTTTCACGCTGATTCGTAATACCGATCGCTGCAATATCCGCAACATTAATATCTGCCTTTGCAATTACTTCCATCATAACTGCATACTGCGAAGACCAAATTTCCATTGCATCATGCTCTACCCATCCTTCTTTTGGGTAGATCTGCGCAAACTCCTTTTGTGCAACAGCAATCATATTCTGTTTGTTGTCAAATAAGATTGCTCTGGAACTGGTTGTTCCCTGATCTAAAGCCAAGATATAAGTACCCATGGTTCCCCCCTACATCTGTTGTTTTTTTATGATTGTACCATGTTCTGCTCACTACATCAATGCATTCATTCAAAAAGGGAATATCCATCAATGAGGCTTTCGGACTCCATCGGAGGGCTCCCAGCAGGCAGCTCTCCTAAAATTGTACATTTGTGCAGAGGATGCAGCATCCCGTTTCCCTGTTTTTCTGTTTGCAGCAGGTATGCTCTCCCTTCCCGCACTTCCAATCGGCCGGGAATAAAGCGTCGATTTGGACTCGCTTTTTTAAAGTCATTGGCCAGAAAAATCTGTATTTTTTTCAGTTCGATATCATTGCGCCCCTGCATTTTTCTGAGTGCCGGAATTCCCAACAGGAAGTATGCAATCGCTGCCGCAGACGGATTGCCCGAAAGACACAAAATCAGTTTTTCTTGATATACTGCCGCCACAAAAGGTGCTCCCGGTTTCATCTGCACCTTCCAAAACAGAATTTTTGCATCAAGTATCTGCAGTGCATTAAGCATTTTATCATAGTCCCCAACAGAAACACCACCAGTCGTCAATACCACATCTGCCCTTTTCGCAGCATCAGAAACTGCATCGGCAATCAACTGTTCCTGATCGTGAACAATTCCGCAACAATGCGCATGTGCTCCACAACGGCGTACAAAAGATGCCAGCGTATAAATGCTGCTGTTTCGAATTTTGCCTGGTGCCAGTGGCGCATCCACAGGGAGCAGTTCATCTCCCATTGAAATCAGTTCTACTCTGGGTTTGCATACAACATCGACTTGTGTGCACCCCAATCCGGCAAGAATCCCTAAAAATGCGCTATCCAAAACCATGCCTTTTGATGCAACCACAGACCCGATCCGAATATCCTCCCCTTCCGGCACAATATTTTCTCCGCAATGGCAGCTTTTTGATAACACAACTGTTTCCGCTGTAAATTTTGTGTCTTCAAATTTGACAACCGCATTCGCTCCATCCGGTATCGGCGCACCTGTCAAGATTTTCGTTGCTTGTCCTATACCAACCACTTTTTTCGGCGCATAACCAGCTGGTACCTCTTCAATGATTTTAAGTGCAATCGGATTTTCTTTGCCTGCATGCATAGTATCCGCCGCGCGCAGTGCATATCCATCATAGGGTGAGCGCGAAAACGGCGGAAGATTCTCCCGTGCAATGATATCTTCCGCAAGTACACGCCCCTCGGCTTCTTCTAACACAACGCGTTCGCTTTTAAGAACTATACAATTCTCTAAAATTAAATTGCGTGCTTCCTCCAACGGTAGTCCAATGGGATAACTCATCATTCATCCTTCCCTTCGGAACGCTCTTCAAGTATCGTGCCGCATTCCTTTTCTCGCCCTTTTAAAATGTCAAGCCCATGGGACAGTACTGGCAAGATATACTCAAGATTTTCCCGCACAGCTTTGACTGATCCCGGCAAATTTACAACCAGTGTTTCATGCCGAATTACACTTACTCCACGACTCAACATTGCGCGCGGCGTAATCTGCATGGAATGATATCGCATCGCCTCGGCAATTCCCGGAGCATTACGCTGCGCAATTCCCATCGTCGCTTCCGGCGTCACATCACGTTTTGAAAAGCCGGTTCCCCCGGTCGTTAACAGTAAATCGCAAATATCTTCATCACAGATACGCGCCAATTCTTTTTTCATCGGTTCGAAGTCATCACTCATAATATTTTGATAGACAACGTCATAGTCTGCAGCAGCTGCCAGCTTTGCCGCTTCCGGTCCGCTCAAATCCTCTCGCTCACCACGAAACGCTTTATCACTCAGCGTTAAAATGCCGACCCGATATCTCATTATTTTAACTCCTCCCAGATATAAGTTCCGCTTTTTCCGCCGGATTTCATCTCCACATGAATCTCACCGATACGCATTTTTTTGTCTAATCCTTTACACATATCAAAAATTGTCAAAAGTGCAACCGTAGATCCTGTAAGCGCTTCCATTTCAACGCCAGTATAGCTCTTTACCTTTACAGTACAAACCGCATCCACAGAGAGTGTTTCTTCATGCAATTCAAAGTCAATTGCTGCTTTTGTCAATGTCAGCGGATGGCATAAAGGAATTAAATGAGGCGTTTGCTTCGTTGCCATGATTCCGGCAATACGCGCCGTTCCCAGCACATCTCCTTTTTCAATTGTTCCTGCCACAATTGCATCATAAATTTCCCGTGTGACATAAATCGTACCACGCGCAACCGCTTCACGTTCGGTTTCTGCTTTATCTGTCACGTCAACCATGACCGCATGGCCTTTTTCATCAAAATGATTCAATCGCTCCTCGTTCATACAAATCCTCTCAACATCCCACACAGATATAGGTATCGTTACTCAATCTTTTTTCCGATTTTCTGCATAATAAAATTTGCCAATGCATCAATTTCTTCAAAAGAAAAACATGGTACTTTCGTATCAATGGCAACATCTGCTACGATTGCCAGACATTCCTCTATTGGACACGGAAACGGAGTTTTCATGGCCGCTCGGTGGAGCGCAATCTTCTCCCATTCTCTCCCCTTGTATCCCTCTGTCAGAATCAAATCCACATCATGGATATGTGCAATCATCTCTTGACTTTCCAAAGGGCGATTTTCAAATACAACTGTTCTTCGGTCATTGCTTAAGATGGTCATATCTGCTCCAGCCTGCGTCATGCGCCAGCTGTCTTTTCCTTCTCGATCCACCTCAAAATCATGCGAGTCATGCTTAATCACGCACAAACGCATCCCACGCTGTTTTAATACCAAAACTAATTTTTCCAGCAGCGTTGTCTTTCCGGTGCCGGAATAGGCCACAATGGATATAATCGGAATATTTTTCATGCTGCCGACTCCCCAATATCTAAAATTTACACGGTCCACTCAATTCCGCTCAAAAGAGTTGACAAATCGCAAAAGTATCTCATAGCCTGTTTTCAAACTCCTATAATCTACCCATTCTTCATAGGTATGCGCCGCTCCACCGCGGTAAATTCCAACGCAAATTGCAGGGATTCCTTGGGAAAGCGGCATATTGCAATCTGTAGAGCCCGGAAGTATCTTCACATTCATTTCCGGAAGAACAGCTTTTGCAGCATCAATCCACCGTTTTTCCAACGCAGCCTGTTTCGCTGCACGATCGCCACCTGCCGGACGCCTTCCAATCAGCTCTACGGTAAGATCTTTGCAATCCTTTTTTGCATTCTCTAAAATCTTCTTTAGCTGTGCTTCCATATACTGCAATGTTTCTGTCGTATCTGACCGAAATTCATATAAGAACGTCGCATTTTGCGCAATCGTATTAACCGATGTGCCCCCTGAAATCATACCAACGTTAAATGTAGTATGTGAATCCGGAATTTTGGGAAGCGATTGTTGATAAAGCCTCTCGACCAATGCAGCTGCACGCTCAATGGCATTAGGACTCCCAAAATTACGGAATGAATGCCCTCCTTCTGTTTCGATCGTGATGCGATATCTAACAGAGCCGACCGCTCTATTAATCATGGTAGAATACACTGCGTCCAATGCTACCATTGCTTCAATCTGCCCATCGTACTCCTCCATCAATCCGCGCGCACCCTTTAAATCGCCTAATCCTTCTTCACCAGTATCCCAAACAAACAGCAGTGGGTACGATAGCTGTATCTTATTTTGAATGACCCAGCGGGCCAACAGCAATTCCGCTGCCATATTGGTTGTATCATCCCCAATACCGGGGCACTCCGCGATTGTCCCTTCATGTGCCACAGGAATCACTGCTTTTTCCGGAAAAACAGTGTCCATATGGGCTGTAAACGCAATGTACTTTTTATCGCAGCAACGGTATGGCAGAACTACATTTCCAAAGTTGTCAATATACGCTCCCGACAGCTGATTTTCAGAAAGCCAATTCATTACAAAGTTTGCCCGACCGCGCTCTTCGTGTAACGGTGCAGGAATCGCACATAATGCTTCAATCAATGAAATCAGCTCTGCTTCCGATGCTTCCGCCTCTTTATAAAAATCCAGTTTCACTTCATCGCCTCAATATTTCATATCTAAAATCTTCTAATTACTGATACCAAAAAGTGCATTATTAAATAAGCTATCGCACACATATCAGCATTTTACCACAAAAACATGACCTTTGCATAAAATCTTACGATCTATAAATCCGCGGTTTATCTGCCGCTGGTCCTTCCAAAAATATGTGCCAACTCAGCAATTTTCTTTGCCAACTCCTCTGTAATCTGCTCCTTTTGCAGTCTCCACTGCCAATTTCCGCCCAAAACACTCGGCGTATTCATGCGTGATTCTGCTCCCAATCCCAGATAGTCCTGCATCTGTGCAACAAACAGATCTGCTGTCGAGCTTAAACCTCCGCGCAGCATTCCCCAATAGAATCCCTCTTCTGCATTCAAACCAAAATATTGACTCGCAAACGCAACTTCCAGCGGATCTGCTTCATCCTTCCATGCCATAATCGGAGCATTATCATGTGTGCCTGCATAACAAACACAGTTGTTCCTGTATGTATGCGGCAAATAATCGCTCAGTTCCTTTGGATTGAAGGCAAATTCTAAAATCTTCATGCCCGGAAGCCCGGACTCCTCCAAAAGCTGATGCACCTCAGGTGTCAAAAATCCTAAATCCTCAGCAATGAATTGTACATTTGGAAACCAGTTGGCCAATACACCCACCAGATCCATCCCGGGTCCCTTGATCCACCGACCTTCTTTTGCATTCTTTGCACCATATGGAACTGCCCAATAGCTTTCCAGTCCTCGGAAATGATCAATGCGCAGTACATCGTATAATTCCGAAGCCCCAGCTATGCGGCGAATCCACCATCCATATCCGTCCTTTTTCATCGCATCCCAATCATAAAGCGGATTTCCCCATAATTGACCATCTTCACAAAAATAGTCAGGCGGCACACCCGCCACTTCAATTGGCATATTTTTTTCATCCAATTGAAAACTTTTGGGATCTGCCCAAACATCTGCTGAGTCCATTGCTACATAAATCGGCAAATCGCCAATGATTCCAATTCCTTTTTCCTTTGCATAAGCACGAAAAGTATCCCATTGCTTGAAAAACAGATACTGAATATAGGTAAAAAGCCGAATATCTTTGTCAAGCCTTTTGCGATATTCTATTACGGCTTTTTCTTTATGCAGGCGGATATCTTCATCTTCCCACTCTGTCCATGGGCGCATACCAAAGCTGCGTTTCAGTGCCATAAATAGTGCATAATCAGGAAGCCACCTGCTATGCGTCTCTGCAAACCGTAAAACCTCAGCTTTATCACGTTCCCAGCCGCGTTCTGCTGCCCTTTCTAAAACCACAAATCGATGTTCATAAATTTTAGCATAGTCGACTTCCGTTGAATCCGTTCCCCAATCGATCTGCAGTTCCGTTTTTTTCAGCAGGTCTTCTTCACAAAGCATATCCAAATCTATAAAATACGGATTGCCGGCATAGGCAGAAAAGCTTTGATACGGGGAATCTCCATAACTCGTCGGTCCTACCGGAAGCATCTGCCACCAGGACTGATTTGCTGATGCGAGAAAATCGACAAATTCGTATGCCTCTTTTCCCAGAGAACCAATACCGTATGGAGATGGCAGTGCTGATATCGGAAGTAAAATGCCACAGCTTCTTTTCATATACGTTCACCTGATCCTTTCACCATGCATATAGATAGATTCCTGCAAAATATCCTTGGCAAAACTGCATTGCCATAACAATACATCCACAATAAATATATCAATTTTAAACTCGGATAATGTACAAACGATGATATCCCACGCATACTATACAACCATTAGAATAGGCAGGCGTATAGAATGAAAGGACAGGAAAGCCAGTGGGGACTTCCCTGTCCATATTTTTCCAGTTCGGCAGATGCAGTACAGTATATATATTATCCTTAATTCGAATCAGATTACTGCAAATCATTCCAAACAAAGCTGTCAACCATTATCCGCGCTGCTTCATCCACACTTTCAGAGCCGGTATAGTTCGTGAGCTGAACCAAGCAATAACGATAATCATCTACAATATAATACTGCTTTGTAACAAAGCCCGTTTCCTCTTCTTTGATTGTAAATACATAAAGCATATATCCTTGCTCTGTATAGGTGCCGTCACCATTCAAATCTGCCTTAACACCATCTAATTGCCACAGAATCTGCTGAACAATCGCATCACGGAATGCGGCATGTTCCTCTAGGCTATAACGATTTTCGCCCACATTGATTGCAATGTTGTCAGGCATTTCATCATTTTCGTGCTCTTTTTCTACATAAAAGATTTTGTCATCTGAAGAATACTTCCTAGATTTCACGAATCCGGCAGGCTCAGTATAGGTTCCCGGCAAATGACTCTCCGCTTCATCTTGTGTTGGATCGGGCTGCTCGACAGACATTTCAGTTGAATCCTGTACATCGTCTGTCAGTTCAGCACTGCACCCTGCTAATACGCATGCCAAAACAATCAGCAGCGCTTATTTTCTTTAGGTCATCCGGTGTATCTATGTCCATAAATTCTTTTGCATTGGATATCTGCACCGGAACGCATCCATACTTTCGTATAATCTCTCTTCCCCCGTCATCTCCTTGCAGGGCAAGCAGCTTTGGCACAAAGGCCGCCGAAAAGAGCACCGGATTTCCCGGAATATCTCCCCAAAAAAGGCGTGCAATCCGGGTGTTCGGCTGCGCATATGCCAGCAGCCTTTCAATCGTATCGCTTTGCAAATACGGCTGATCTGCCACAACAAATAAAAGGAAATCATCTTTCCTGAGATGGACTAAACTCTGGATCCCTGCCCGAATGGTGTGTGAAAGTCCCAACCGACTCTCTGGGTTATATACCACTGCAACGCCAAGGCTTGTCACCTCTTGAAAAATCTGGGGGTATTGTGTGACCACAGTAAATGTACAATCATTTCTGCCCTCAGAAAATTCCAGAAGCATATCAAATCCATGGCGATAAAGTGGCTTTCCATGCAAATTCATCAACAGTTTATTTTCTCCCAAACGACGGCTATTGCCCGCCGCTAAATACAGAATATGTTTATTCATCCGCTGATCCAAGCAAGATTTTTTCCGGTGTAATCGGCAGTGTCCGATGCCACACACCAGTTGCACGGAAAATAGCGTGTGCAATCGCCGGTGCAGGCGTATTGATTACAACCTCACCAATGGACTTTGCACCATACGGTCCGGTAGGCTCATTGCTATTTTCAAATTCCACATGAAGCTTTCCCATATCTAAACGAGTCGGAATTTTATATTGCATGAAAGAATCCTCCATGATTCTTCCCTGCGCCGTATAAGACACATTCTCGTGCAATGCCATGCCAATTCCCTGCACGATACCACCCTCTGCCTGAATACGCGCCAGATTGGGGTTAATCGGGATGCCACAGTCCACAACCGCAGCATAATTCAAAACCTGGACATTGCCGGTTTCTTTATCCAGCTCTATTTCAACCATACCTGCCATAAACGGCGGAGGCGAAACCGGCGACGTATGCGATACTGTTGCCTGCGCAGGGATCGTGTTGCCGATCATGGATTTTGTTGCAATATCCGTACGTGAAATCATACCTGTTCCATCAAGTTTATACACACCATCCCCACGGAACTCCACTTCATTCTCTGCGCAATTCAACACCTCTGCCGCAACCTTGCACATATTTTCTTTTAACGCAATGCACGCTTTTTCTACCGCCTTTCCGGTGACATAAGTCGTGGAAGATGCATAGGATCCGGAATCATAGGGCGATGCATCCGAATCTGCACCAAATACTTCAATCTCATCCGGACTGCACTCCAAACATTCTGCCGCGATCTGCGCAAGAATCGTGTCACAGCCGGTTCCCATATCCGCCGCACCAATAAGCAAATTGTAGAATCCTTCGTCCCCCAGCTTGACGGTGGCTGAACCTACATCCAAGCCGGAAATACCAGAGCCCTGCATGCTCAAGGCTATGCCTGCCGCACGTACCCTGCCATTGCCCATGTCACGCACAGGAAACTTTTCCTCCCAACCAAAAATATCCTTACAACGTTCAATACAGCGATCCAAGGCGCAGGCATTGGTCGTTTCATTGTAATATGAGGGCATTGTCATTCCCTCTCGCACAATATTTTTCTCGCGAATCACCACCGGATCTATACCAAGTTTATCTGCCAGCTCATTGACCATACTCTCCACCGCAAACAATCCTTGCGTTGCGCCATAACCACGATACGCGCCAGCAGATTGCTTATTTGTGTACACAACATCAAATCCAAAGCGGTAGGCCTCCAAATTACCCGTATATACAGAGATAGATTTGTGTCCCGACAAACCAACTGTTGTGGGGCCATGCTCTCCATATGCACCGGTGTTAGAAAGTGTATATAGATCAATGGCACGGATTGTGCCGTCATCAGATGCACCCAAACGCACATGCATCTCCATCTCATGGCGAGGACTGCCTGCAATCTGCGTTTCCTGACGTGTGTAGATCATTTTGGCAGGCTTTCCTGTTTTCCATGTCACAAAAGCGGGATACACTTCCGCAATCACCGTCTGTTTTGCACCAAAGCCGCCGCCAATACGTGGTTTCTCAACATGCACTTTAGATTTCGGAATATCCAGCGCATTCGCAATGATTCTGCGGCAATGGAATACAATCTGCGTTGCACTGACCACATGAAGTCGCCCATAACGATCAATCTCCGTATATGTGCGAAATGTTTCCATCATCGCCTGCTGGCATGCCTTCACATGAAAAGTATGCTCAATCACATGATCACAGTCTTCTAAAACAGCATCTACATCACCATATGCATCTACTCCAGAAGCACAGAGATTCCGCTTATTATCTGCGCCGACAGGACACAGCGATCTCCAATTTTCTTCCGGATGCACTAAGATCGGATTGTCCTTCGCCTGATGGAAATCAAGCACGGGCTCTAATACTTCGTATGTTACTTTGATCAGTTTCAACGCCTTATCGACAGCCTTTTCTGTTTCACCGGCCACGATAGCGACCGCATCACCGACAAAACGCACACGCTGATCAAGCAGCAGTCGGTCATACGGCGAGGGTTCCGGATACGTTTGTCCAGCCATCGTAAAACGCTTTTGCGGTACATCTTTATAGGTGTAAATTGCTTCAATTCCCGGAACTTTCATTGCAATATCAATTTTGATATCCTGAATCAGTGCATGGGCATGGGGACTTCGCAGTACTTTGACCACCAGTGCATCATGCGGTGTCACATCGTCTACATAAGCAGGCTTTCCCAGCAGGAGCTGCATGGCATCTTTTTTTCGAATTGATTTTCCAACAGACTTCAGCTCAGCCACAGGTTTCTCCCCCCTTTTTCCAATCCAAATAGGCGCGGATACCACGAAGCTGTCCCTCGTAACCGGAGCAGCGGCACAAATTTCCCGCAAGATAAGCACGAATTTCATCATCTGTAGGCTCCGGATTTTCTCGAAGCAGCGCAATGGTATTCATCACAAAACCCGGATTGCAGAAGCCGCACTGCTCTGCTCCCTGATCTGCAATGAAGCCTGCAAATTCCTCTGCTTCTGCCTGAAGTCCCTCTAATGTATAAATAGCATGCCCGGAAGCTCTGACAACTAACATACTGCACGAAAGAATCGGTATATCATCCATCAGCACAGTGCATAAACCACAGTTTGCTGTTTCACATCCACGCTTCACGGACAGACAGCCATGCTCCCGCAAAAAATCAATCAACAGCACATCCGCCGCAACATCAGCACAAATCGCCCTGCCGTTTAATGTCAATTTAATTTGCATGTTGCACCTCCCTGAGCATCAACGCGGCACGACGCACAAGCACAGAACAAACCTTCTTACGGTATTCGGCACTACTTCGCATATTGGATCCGAACACAGCACGATTTGCGATGCTCTCCCCAAATGCCTGCGCACTTTCTTGTGTGATCTCCGGACTTAAAATCTCCATTTTATCAGAAAATACCTGTGCCGCCCCCGGTCTTGCACCAATCGCACAGATATAGTTTCCATCCATGCAGGAAAGCGCACAGGCAACCACAGGAAAATCTGTCGCTGTATTGCGCTGTGACAAATACACCACCTGCATTTTGCGTTTCGGTATAACCACTTCTACCAAGATGTCCCGCGTAGTTCTAGGCAGCTGCACAAACTCCTTGATGCTCAGCATCCCCAGATGGTATAGATGTACTTTTGCGCCAAGCACACTAAATAATGTCAGCACATCCGAAAAGCCAAATCGACCGTAAATGCTGCCGCCAATCGTTGCACTGTTTCGAAACTGTACGCCAACAATATGCTCAATAGCTGCACAAAAAGCTCCCTGCGTCAGTGTATTGAGCCCCTCGTGCGTCTCCAATGCACGCAGAGACACCATAGCACCAATGCGATATTCATCATTCTCTTCTTCAATTTTATCCAAGCCCAGATCGCACAAATCAATGGCAGTATGAATCGTCCGATTCTGCATCTTCAGCCAGAGCATTCCACCCAGCACCACATTGCCTCTTTTCTGGCAAAACTCATACGCTTCATCCAACGTTTGCGGTCTGACATAATTTGTAATCTTCAGCATACCCTTCCTACCTCATCGCTATATTTCTCCAAAACAAAAGCCTCCCAGAGGTGCCCTTTTTGTCTTAATTTTACCAAAGGCATCTCCAGAAGGCAAGTATATTGATTTTTTCATTGCGCAAAGGAACCTCTGATCGATCCCTTATTCCTGTAAATAGCATAAAAATCCCTTATGAAACGGATTCTTACGCACCTGAATATCAGGATACAGAATCTGCAAAACCTCCTGCAGCTGCTCCCCTGCCAGTGATACATTCACATCGCGAAGTAATACACCCTCATTCAAAATCAGCAGGCGATCACACCAGCGCAGTGCTACCTCAGGATCATGCAGCACCAACACACCCGCTTTCTTTTCTTCTTGCACCAATCTATGCAAAATTCGAAACAGCAGGTGCTTATTGCTGTAATCCAGCGCCCCATCCGGTTCGTCTAAAAGCATGACCGGAGTATCCTGAATCAACATACGGCACAAAAGAACCATCTGCTGCTGCCCCTGACTAAGCTTGGAGCAATCCTGTTCAAGCAGATCCGCAATTCCCAGCCGCTCAGCTGCATCCATCACTTTTATCTGATCTTGATCAGATATGACCTGCAAAAATCCATGCCTGGGGTAGCAACCCATTTTTAAAATTTCCTGTACCGTAATTCCCTCAAGGATTTGCGTCCTTTGCGGCAAAATCGACAGAAAAGCAGCCTGCTGCTTCACAGCAAGTGATGTACAGTCCTGCCCATTGATGAAAATCTCTCCGGAAAACCGCCTGGCATCTCCGGTGATACCGCGCAGCAATGTCGTCTTTCCGTGCCCATTTCTGCCAAGAATACCCACCACCTCACCTGGGAACACTGCAAAAGAGATATCCGATACCACCGCATGATCGTATCCGGCACTTAAATGCCGCACTTCAAAGATTGGCTTCATGATATCCTTCCTTCCTACCGCACAGCAACAGCACCAGCAGCGGGACTGCCAACAGAACCGTCAGAACACTTAGCGGGAGCTCCGCACCGCCTGCCAAACTGCGCGCACCAATGTCTGCCATCAACAAAATGATGCCGCCCACCAACGTGCATAATAAAAAATAAGCACTGTTGCGTCTCCGATAAAGGAGAAATGTAATATGCGGTGCGATCAGTCCTACAAAAGCAATCACACCCGTTACAGATACAACACCAACGACCATCAGTGTGCTTAGGCTCAAAAGTATTCCATACCATAGCTTGGGTGATAATCCCAGACTCCTTGCATGCGCACCGCCGAGCGAAAGAATGAGAATCTGTTGATAACAAATTAACAGCAGCAGCATTGGAATCAAAATAAACAAGGCTTGCGAGAGTAGTTTTTCCGCAGTAATTGAGGCAAGGCTTCCCATGGTCCAGAATTCGATTGCTGCCAGCTCCCGTTCCGGATCTGCCAAAATCTTCAGCAGCATCAACCCTGCATCTGCCAAGGAAGAAATAATAATGCCAGAAAGGATATAGCTCCCTGTCTGTCCAAAACGAGAAAAATGAACCATAAGAAGCATTAACACAAGGGAAAGCATTCCCATAAAAAATGAACCGCCCATAATCTGCGCCGTGCTCCCAGAGCCTAACACAATCGCACACGCAGCGCCAAACGATGCTCCAGATGCAACACCCGTCAAATCCGGTGATGCCAGATGATTCCGAAAGATCGTTTGATAAACACCGCCAGAAAGACCCAAAGCTCCACCGGAAATCACCCCCATGATCACACGGGGTAAACGCAAATGCCAAAACACGCGCCACTCCATTGTGCCGTCCATCTGTCCTGTCAGAATTCCGGCAATATCTTTCAAAGAAAGGGGATAGCTCCCAATGCACACCGAACTGACTGACACAGCAAGCACAGCAAGCACCACCATCGGTACAGGATTCAGCCTGTTTGGCATATTTGCATCCCCTTTCTCCCACAAACTCCTTACTTTGTAATCACAGCTTGATCTACTTCAAACCCGTAGAAGTTTCTATAATAATCTGACGCATCCCTCTTGAATGTTTCAAAGGGATACGCATCTTCATGCAGCACACTTGTCAGCCACATAACACCCAGAATTCCGGAGGGAATCGGTGAATCCCACTCCTCCAGCCCCTTCGGCATTTGATACACCTGTCCACCCTTAACAGCAGCAATATCTGCCATCTGCGCATCGTTCAAAATATCCTCCGCAGTATACTTTGCACCACAGGGAATGATAATCACATCAGGATTCATTGTAAGAATGGTTTCATAGGAAACTTCAGTCCAGTAATCTCCCTCCAGATTCTTTGCAACGTTCTCTCCGCCGGCGCGTGCAATCAAATCAGATTGATACATTGCACCCGGTGCAGTCGTCAAATAAGAAGAATTTCCTCCCATGTAGACCGTGGGTACTTCTGCCTCGCCAAGCAAGCCCTTGATATTTTCAAACTGCTCATCATAGTAAGAAATCAACGCTTGCGCTTTCTCCTCTACACCGCAGGCTTGCGCAATCAGCCTCAACATTTCCTCCATAGATTCCTGCGTTTCGGGATTGACAACCAATACAGCAATTCCCAATTCACCCAGCGTATCTGCATAATCTGCCAGCTTTGCAGGCATCAATACTAAATCAGGATCCAATGCCGCAGTTGCTTCCACATTAAATTCTTTCAGTGTACCTACCTGTGTTTGTTCCAGCAGCTGCGGTGCTGCCAAATGATAGATTTGTCTGGAATCCGCTTTCTTTTCCAAACCGACAACACGATCAGAAACACCCAGTGCAATGGTCGCATATGTCGTAATGTAATAGCAGCTGACCAGCGTTTGTGCCGGTTCCTCTAATATTACCTTTCGTCCAGCCTGATCAGTCAGCTCAATGCTTGAGACAGTTTCGGACGAATCCGAAGATTCTGTTTTTCCATCAGTACCAATACCGCAGGCAGCCATAGAAACTGCCAATGACAGTGCCAATACCGCAGAAACAACTTTTTTATACAGATTGCAACACATATCCATTCTCCTTTCAGAAATACATTCCGTTATTCTAATACAAGAATAACGGAATGTCAAAGAAAAGCCGAGCATCTTCTCGGTTATTTTCCAATCTTATTTAAAATATTGTCAGAAAAATGCTTTTCAAAGGATGCAGCTGCCGCCTCTTCAATATCCTGGACCATCGACTGATACTGTGTAAGCAACATCTTTCCTTCGTCCGTCAATACCGATCCGCCGCCCTTACTGCCCCCAGAATAGCGGTAAAGCAATGGAAACCCCCACGCATCCTCGAGCGAGCAAATGATCTTCCATGCCTTTGAATACGCCATACCTATGGAAGCAGCACTTTTATGCAAAGAGCCAGTTTCTGCCACGCCTTGAAGCAAAAGCATCGGTCCCGGGCCAAAGCTTTTCTCTTGAAAAAATAATTTGACCGTTAAATGATAATGTAACTCCTTCATACGCCGCCTTCTTTTGTCAGATACATCCATGCCTCTTGCCGGGAAATACTGTCAAGATCTAAAAAGAGAATATCTTCACGTTTGCGGATCTTAATAAGATGCGGAAGCTCCTCCTTTTTCAGCACTGCAATTACTTGCTTTCCTGATGCAAATGCCGCATCCAGCGCTAATAAAAATTTATGGCTGCTGTGCTCAAAACGTCCAATTTCATCAAAGAGTAAAACCGCAGCATCCGATGACATCGCCCGCTGAATGACCCCAGCACCAAATTCATCGAACGTAGATGGAATTCCTTGAATTTTACCATTTACATAAGCAGAGATCACTTCACGTTCCCCTGTTTGAATATCTTCCATCGCATAGATCGGACCGACATTTGTCATAAAAATACAACATGTGCGATACCCGGCGTACGGAACAGCCAGTTCCTCTAAATACCGATTTACAAGTGTGGACTTTCCAATCTGTCTCACACCCGTTACTACAATATGCCGCAATATCCTCCTGCCCCCCCCATTATTTTATAACACGATTATACTATGGTTTCATGTTTTTGAAAACCGCTTTTTCATAGGAGAAAAGATTCCTGTTTGCAGATTGCCACTGTTGCAAAAATAATTTTAATATGTTCTGCAAAATGAAGAAATGATTGGCTAACATATGAAAAAATACACATACTAAGGGCATCTTGCAAAAGAATGGAAAGGAGTCAAAGTTTATGATTGAACAGGATACCGTCAAGCTGCTGCGAGAATGTGATGCAGGAATTAAAATGGGCATTGCCACCATAGACGATGTACTTGATTATGTACACAGTGACGTTTTCAAGCGATACTTAATAGATTGCAAAGAAGCGCACGAAGCACTGAATATCGAAATCCAGACACTGCTTGCGCAATATCATGAAGAAGGAAAAAATCCGAATCCTATGATCAAAGGCATGACTTTCTTAAAAACAAATATGAAACTTGGTCTCGATACATCAGATGAAACAATTGCAGATTTGATTACAGATGGCTGCAATATGGGCGTTAAATCACTGAATCAATATCTGAATCAGTATCAGGCAGCAGATGAAGTATCCAAAGATATTGCTAAGCGGCTGATCAATTTAGAAGAACGTCTCACCATCGATATCCGTCAATTTTTATGATGTTATCGCACAAAATCACATTCATTTTTATATTATAGTGGAACATGTTTTCCCGTATTCTCAGGTGGATTTATGAAAAATACGAACAACAAAAAACAATATTCTCCTTATTTTAAGGGATGGTATTTTAAATTTCAAACCATGCAAGGCAACTCTATTGCATTGATTCCCGCATTTCATATAAATAGCCACGGACACCAAACTACTTCACTTCAAGTAATTACCGATAAGAAATCATGGTGTTTTGAATACCCCTATGCAAAAAGCCAATTTTCTGAAGACCCATTGAAAATTCACATTGCACAAACCATTTTCACTGAACAGGGTGTCTTTCTAAACATCAACAAAGACAACTTCTCCCTCTCCGGCACATTGCACTGGTCCGCTTTCTCGCCCCTTCAGTCAAACATTATGGGTCCATTTCGCTTTTTTAAAAAGATGGAGTGCTCTCACGGTGTCATCAGTATGGGCCATCCATTATCTGGATCAGTAACTTTAAACGGAGAACAAATTGATTTCTCCGGCGGAATAGGATATGTCGAAACGGATTGCGGTCATTCCTTTCCCAGCGCATATCTTTGGACACAATGCGCCTGGAAACCTCCCCAGCCTAATAGCATTATACTCTCTATTGCTACCATCCCTTTCCGACCAATAAAATTTACAGGCTGTATCTGCGCAATCATCTATCAGGGCAAAGAATACCGTCTAGCTACCTATCAGGGTGCTAAAATCAAATATTGGTCCAGCACCGGTGCCATGCTACAGCAAAGAAACCTGCGATTCTCAGCAGAGCTTTTAGATACGTCAGCACAGCCACTACGTGCACCAATATCAGGCAGCATGAGCCGTACAATCCAAGAAAGCCTTGAGGCAAAATTACGCTATCGTTTTTGGGTGGACAATCATCTTCTGTTTGAGCATATTGACGAACATGCCAGCTTTGAATACTCCAACAGCCAATGCAATCACTGAAAACTGTATCTTCTCTTTGATAAACAAATTAACTTAAAGCAAGAGCAAAGCCACAAAAAATCAGCTTCGCTCTTGCTTTTTCATCTCATCAACGCATCTAAACGTATGCGGACAGCCGACATAAAGTCATCTGTATAGACAGCCTCAACAGGTGTATCACAAAGCGGCGCAATATCCCCTGTCATGATTCCATCCTCTACGGTTGACAAACATGCTTCTTCAAGTTTATCCGCAAACGCACACAACTCGTGCAAATCATCCATCTCACCACGCTTATGTAATGCGCCTGTCCACGCAAAAATAGTCGCGATTGGATTTGTCGAAGTCCGTTCACCTTTTAAATGCTTATAATAATGATCCTGAACCGTTCCATGTGCAGCCTCATACTCATACTTCCCATCGGGCGAAACCAGCACACTGGTCATCATCGCCAAACTGCCGAATGCAGAAGAAACCATATCACTCATAACATCGCCATCATAATTCTTGCACGCCCACAAAATCCCACCGGGACACTGCATCAGACCTGCAACTGCACTATCAATCAGCATATACTTGTAGTGGATTCCTATAGCCTCAAACTGTACCTGATACTCATTTTCATACAGCTCTGCAAAGATATCCTTAAAACGATGGTCATACTGCTTGGAAATTGTATCTTTTGCTGAAAACCACAAATCCTGTTTTAAGTCCAACGCGTATTGAAAGCAAGCATGAGCAAAAGAGTAAATCGAACTGTCTTTATTGTAAGCCCCCTGCAGCACACCGGCGCACTCGAAATCATAAATCGTTTCACGGAAAGTTACCTCACCATTCTTATTGGTGAATATCAATTCCGCTCTTCCCTCCTCTGGCACCCGATATTCGGTTGCCTTATAGATATCACCGTATGCATGACGCGCAATTGTAATGGGCTTGACCCAATTACGCACCACAGAATGAATATTATTTACAACAATCGGTGTACGAAATACAGTTCCATCCAAAATAGCGCGCAAGGTCCCATTCGGACTCTTCCACATCTTAGTCAGTTTATACTCTTCTACGCGCTGCGCATTCGGTGTAATGGTAGCACACTTTACACCAACTCCGAACTTTCCAATCGCATTCGCCGCATCTACAGTTACCTGATCTTTTGTTTTTTCACGCATTTCAAGCCCTAAATCATAGTATTCTGTCTTTAGATCCACGTATGGCTTGATGAGATCTTCTTTGATTTTCTCCCAGAGAATACGTGTCATTTCATCGCCGTCTAATTCAACCAGCGGTGTTGTCATTCGAATCTTTTCCATCACCTTTTATCTCCTTCAAAAATCATCGTTGCAAAATAGTCTTCCGGTGTCTCTGCGCGACGAATCAATTCCGTACTGCCATCCTCTTTTAACAAAATTTCCGCACTGCGCAGTTTTCCATTATAGTTATAACCCATAGAAAAACCATGGGCACCTGTATCGTGAATAAGAAGAAGATCCCCCACATCGATACGCGGCATCATACGGTCAATGGCAAATTTATCGTTATTCTCGCACAAAGATCCAACAATATCATACATATGGTCTTGTGGTCGGCGCTCCTTCCCCATAACAGTGATATGATGATAGGCACCGTACATCGCAGGACGCATTAGATTTGCAGCACAGGCATCTACACCAATATATTCCTTATATGTATGTTTTTCATGGATTGCCGTCGTAACCAAGCAGCCATATGGTCCCAACATAAAACGACCAAGCTCTGTATATATCGCCACATTCTCCATGCCCGCCGGAACCATAATCTTCTCAAAAGCACGGCGCACTCCCTGACCGATGACAGAAATATTATTCGCCTTTTCGTCCGGTGCATATGGAATACCAATTCCCCCAGACAAGTTGATAAATTTGAAATTTACACCCGTTTCTTTATGTAGCTGAACCGCTTTTTTAAACATAATTTCCGCCAAGGCAGGATAGTATTTATTCGTCATCGCACCACTAACAAGAAATGCATGCATGCCAAATTCCTTTGCCCCCAACTTTTGCAAACGGATATAACTTTCCTTGATCTGCTCCGGCGTCATACCATATTTTGCATCACAAGGATGATCCATAATAGTATTGCCCAAGGCAAAGTGGCCGCCTGGATTATAGCGACAGCATACCAACTGCGGAATACCTGTATGGCGATCCAGGAAATTAATATGTGTGATGTCATCCAAATTGATGATTGCACCTAGTTTATATGCCAAGGCATATTCACTTGGTGTTGTTTCGTTAGAAGAAAACATGATTTCTTCGCCTTGAAACCCACATTTTTGTGCAAGGAGAAGTTCAACTTCGCTAGCACAGTCTACTCCGCATCCTTCTTCTTTTAAAATTTGCAAAATACGGGGCGTGGGTGTTGCTTTTACAGCAAAGTATTCCCGAAATCCTCTATTCCATGAAAACGCCTTATACAATTGCCGACAGTTTTCACGAATCCCTTTTTCATCATATAGATGAAAGGGGGTCGGATATTTTTTCACAATTTTCTCCAATTGCGTTTTCGTTACAAAGGTTCTCTTCATCCTCATGCCCACTTTCCGCTTTAAATAAGAATAAAGTTATTATAATGCCGCTTATATAAAATTGCAACTTTTTAAAAGCAAATGTATGTATTTCAATATAAGATATGTTGC
>JAHHSM010000025.1 GCA_020025175.1 Oscillospiraceae bacterium
CCATCGGTTTATTTTTTATGCGGATCTTGAGAGCCTGTGCATATTGATCTGAGAAGAACAATAAAAATATGGCATGATCAATTGATCAAGCCAGATTTTATTTAGTCTACAATATCGACCGAAACCTTGACGCCGGTGCGCTGTGCATAAGAGCGAACCACCGTGCGGATTTCTTTGGCAATACGACCCTGACGGCCGATTACCTTACCCATATCTTCGGGGGCCACACGCAGCTCCAATGTTAGCTCATCGTCACCGGGAACTTCTGTTACGCTGACAGCGTCAGGATTGTCCACCAGGTTTCTGGCAATGTAGAGCAGCAATTCTTTCATGCCAACCCCTCCAGATTACATAGCCTTTGCTTTCTTCAGCAGGCCTCTGACGGTTTCGGTGGGCTGAGCACCGGTCTTGATCCAAGCATCAGCACGCTCCAGATCGATCTTGATCTCAGCGGGATCAGTGCAAGGATTATAAGTGCCGATTTCCTCAATGAAACGGCCATCGCGAGGATAGCGAGAATCAGCAACAACAACTCTGTAGAAAGGAGCGCTCTTAGCACCCATTCTGCGCAGTCTGATTTTAACCATGATAGTTTCACCTCCATAAAATTGATCAAATAATTACTTCTTATATAAATGCGTTGACCAAAAAGATCAAAGCTACATTTATTTACTCTTTAGCGCAAACGCTTTTTGCGGCCAAAGCCACGCAGACCACCGCCAAAGTTTGCACCCATGCCTAAGCCGCCGCCCAATTTGCTGCGCCCCTTATACATTTGCTTAGCGATTTGATTCATCATATCATACTGCTTGAGCAGACGATTCACATCAGAAACCTCAAGACCGCATCCAGAGGCAATACGCTTTTTACGGCTTGCATTTAAAATATTGGGATTTTCACGTTCGGCAGGAGTCATAGAGAGAATAATTGCTTCGCTGCGAGCCAATACTTTAGGGTCTAATTCGGCGCCTTCCAGCTGCTTGCCTATACCGCCGGGCAGCATAGAAGCAATCTGGGACAAATCGCCCATCTTTTTCATTTCGCGCATTTCATCAAGAAAATCGGCGAGGCTCAAACGACTCTTCTTCAGCTTCCGATCCAATTCTTCGGCCTTTTTTTTGTCGATCGTCTGCTCAGCCTTTTCAATCAGGGAGAGTACGTCACCCATACCGAGGATACGAGAGGCCATACGATCGGGATGGAAAGGCTCAATCATATCAAGCTTTTCACCGATACCTGCAAACTTAATGGGTTTTCCGGTTGTTGCCTTGATAGACAAGGCAGCACCACCGCGCGCATCGCCGTCCAATTTAGTCAACACGACACCGTCGATACCCAATGCTTCATCGAAAGCAGATGCGGCGTTGACTGCATCCTGACCTGTCATTGCATCGACAACCAGAAGGATTTCGTTGGGATGGACAGTTGCCTTGATTTCTTTCAGCTCGTTCATCAGTGTTTCATCGATATGCAGACGACCTGCGGTATCGAGAAATACAATATCATTTCCGTGATCCTGCGCATGACGCACCGCTGCTTTGGCGATTTCGACAGGATCGCTCTGACCCATTTCAAATACAGGAAGGTCAAGCTGAGAACCCACAACTTTCAGCTGTTCAATGGCGGCAGGACGGTATACGTCACATGCAACCAGAAGAGGGCGTTTTCCATGGGTCTTACGCATCAGACCTGCAAGCTTGGCACAGTTTGTTGTTTTACCCGCACCCTGCAGGCCTACCATCATTACAATCGTAGGGGGACGAGATGCCATGGTCAGTTTTGCACTGGAGCCACCCATCAAAGCAGTCAATTCGTCATTCACGATTTTAATGACCTGCTGAGCGGGAGTAAGGCTTTCGAGAACATCACTTCCGACACAACGCTCGGTAACGGAAGCTACAAAATCTTTCACTACTTTATAGCTGACGTCGGCTTCCAATAAAGCGAGGCGTACCTCACGCATCGCCTCTCTAACGTCATTTTCAGAAAGACGACCCTTGCCGCGCAGCTTTTTGAACGCGGCATTCAGTTTTTCGCTCAAACCCTCAAATGCCATTGTCTTGCTCCTTCAGTGTTTTGACCGATGTTAAAATTGTTCTGGTTTGTTCCGAAATCTCTCGATTATCGTACTGATGGCGGTTAATCGCATCAATTTCAGCGACTGCTGTTTCGATTGCGGCAATGGCTTCCTTTGAGCGCATAAAACGCTTAATAATGCCGGTGCGATCTTCGATTTCGGTCATTGCGGCTTCTGCACGGACGATGACATCACGTACACCCTGGCGAGAAATGCCATAATTTTCGGCAATTTCAGCCAAGGAAAGATCTTCGTTATAATATAAATCGAAGAACTCCTTTTGCCGGTCTGTTAAGAGTTCTCCGTAAAAATCAAAGAGCATCGTCATGCGATACGTCTGGTTTTTCATGGAGAGCACCTCTTTCTGTAAAGCTAATTAACTTTACAATGTTTTGTATTTTACTAAAATATAGTGGTTTTGTCAAGGATAAAATCAAGAAAAAAGGAACTTTTTTATTAGGGATTCAGAAAATTGTTTGAATTTTAGGGGGGAGAAGTCCGGAAAGAAATAAGAGCTTGTGAAATGTGAATAAAATCGGTATAATACTTACCATATACATTATAAATAACATTATGGCATACTTTATGCTGTGGGAGGACAAGCTATGGAAACAATACGCCGGAAACTGATGACCGGTGTCTATTTGACATATATTCAGCAAAGGAAATTTAAAACAAACGTGGTGTCTGCCCAGCTGGTAACACCCCTTGATGAGAAAACCGCGTCGGCAAACGCGCTGCTCCCTGCGGTACTGCGCCGCGGTACTGCGCAGTACGACACCATGCAGAAGTTGTCTGCTGAACTGGATTTGTTATATGGAGCACGTATTGATTGTACGGTGCGTAAAAAAGGTGAAAATCAGTGTGTCGGATTTATTTCCACCTTTATTGATGATCATATGACACCGGGCGGCGAAAGGCTGTTGGAGCCTGTTTCCGCCCTGCTTGGAGATTTGATGTGCAACCCTGTGATGCAGGACGATCGTTTTTTGGATACGTATGTGCAGGGTGAGCGGACAAATCTGATTGATCAGATCCGTGGACAGATGAATGATAAACGTGTTTATGCATCCATTCGTTTGATGCAGGAAATGTGTGGCAGTGAACCGTACGGCGTGAGCCGCCTTGGCAGCGAAAAAAGTGCACAGCAGCTTTCTGCAGATACGCTGTATGAACAGTATCGGGCGCTGCTGTCCACATCGCGTTTGGAACTGTTTTATTGCGGCAGTGCCGAGCTTGGGCGTGTGGAGCAGGCGCTTCTGTCTGCATTCAGCACCCTTCCTCGTGCAGAATTGGTTGAAGCGGTAAAGACATTGCCCCATGCGGTGGCAGAGGAAACACGGTATGTTACAGAAGAGATGGATGTGACGCAAGGTAAGCTTGCGATGGGTTTTTCCAGTGTTTCTCAGGATTATCCGGCATTGCTCCTATTCAATGTTATTTATGGCGGCAGTGCAAATTCCAAACTATTTTTGAATGTGCGCGAAAAAGAATCCCTGTGCTATTATGCATCATCAACACTGCATCGTCAGAAGAATATGATTACATTGTCCAGCGGGATCGAATTTAAAAATTACCAGAAAGCATTTGATGAAATTCTGGCGCAGCTGGATGCGGTAAAACGCGGTGAGATTGAAGAATGGGAAGAAATCGGAGCACGAAGTACTATACGTCATGCGTTGTGCGCTATGGGTGACAGTCTGGGGCAGATGGAGGATTTTTATCTTGGACAGGCGGTCGGCGGTATGTCGGATACGATTGAAAGCTTGTCAGCTGATTTGCAGGCGGTTACAAAAGATCGGATGATGGCAGCCGCAGATGGCATCAAACTGGATACTGTTTATTTCTTGAAAAATAAGGATGGAAAGGTGGCGGAAGCGTGAAAGAAACTATATATCAAAAGCTGAACGAACGGGTATTCCGTCATACCTGCGGAAATGGTCTTGAGTTGATTGTTGTGCCTAAAGAGGGCTTTGCAAAAAGCTATGCGTTTTTTGCAACCAAATACGGCGGAATGGATATGAATTTTTCTCTCAACGGTGAGCGGAAAAAAACACCGGCAGGTATTGCGCATTATCTTGAGCATAAAATGTTTGATACGGAAGAGGGAAATGCGCTGCAGGAATTGGCAAAATTAGGCGCAGAACCCAATGCCTTTACAAGCGATGCCATTACCGGTTACTATTTTGAAAGTACGGAGCATTTTGAAGAAAGTCTGAGAATTTTGCTTTCCTTTGTTTCTGTGCCGTACTTTACGGAAGAAAGTGTTGCAAAGGAGCAGGGAATTATCGGTCAGGAGATTCGTATGATCGAGGATAATCCCGGCTGGCAGGTTTATTCTAATTTGCTGAAAGGACTTTATGAAAAGCATCCGGCACGGATTCCGGTAGCGGGCAGCGTGGAGTCGATTGCGGAAATTACAGCACAGACGCTCTATGACTGCCATCGGGCATTTTATGATCCGAGCAATATGGCGCTGTGTGTTGTGGGGGATGTGGATGCGGAGCATATTCTAAAGATTGCAGAAGAGGTGCTCCCTGAAAGCAGAAGGCCGGAAATCCAGCGCGATTATGGTACAGAAGAAGCGCCGCATGCAGCACTGCCGTTGGTGGAAGCTGAGATGGAAGTGTCTTTGCCGCTGTTTCTTTGTGGATACAAATGCGCTCCATCTTTACAGGGAGAGGAGTATGCACGTCAGGAATTGATCGGAGGTATGGCTTGTGATATTCTCTTTGGAGAATCCAGCCCGCTATATAATCGTCTGTACGCTGAGGGTGTGATCAACGGGGAGTTTGGCGGCGAATATGATTTGCTGCCGGGCATTTCCTTTATTGCAGTTGGCGGTGAAAGCCCAGATCCTCAAAGAGTGCATACGGCAATTATGGAAGAGGCAAAGCGGATTGCGAAAGAAGGCGTGGATGAAGTGCTTTATCAGCAAGTGAAAAAGGCAACTTACGGATGTTTGCTGCGTGCAATGAATTCTTTTGAAAGCATTGCCGTTGGCTCTGTGGAGGCCTACTTCCGTGGATGCGATTATTTCTGCTTCCCGGAAGTATTTGAAAGCGTCAATAAAGCAGATATTGAAACCTTTATTACGCAGTATGTAGTTCCAGACAATGCTGCGATTTCTATTATTCATCCCAAGGCAGAAAGTTGAGGAAGACGCATTGAATAGTTTTATGCGGGAGATGCCGGTTAGTTTTCCGGGGCTGTTTCCCAATTTTGAAATTAATATTGATCCGATAGCACTACACATTGGGCACGGTGTATACTGGTATGGTATTATTATTGCCTTTGGTTTTTTACTGGCAGTTGTATTTTGTGCACGTCGCGCAAACAGATATGGTATTCGCCAGGATGATCTCTATGACATGCTGATTGTGGCTACGCCGCTGAGTGTGATTGGTGCACGTCTTTATTATGTGATATTTTATCTTGATTTGTTCCGAAATCAAGATGGTGGCATCGATTTTGGTCGTGCTGTTGCGATATGGGACGGCGGCCTTGCGATTTATGGTGGTGTCATTGCGGCGGTATTGACGGTATTCTTTTTCTGCCGCCACAAAAAAATCAATGTAGGTGCTATGCTGGATGTAGGTTGTATGGGCCTTTTTATTGGTCAAATGATTGGGCGATGGGGTAATTTCGTCAATCGTGAAGCATTTGGAGCAGAAACGACACTTCCTTGGCGTATGCGGCTGTGGGAAAGTGCGGATCATTTCATTGAGGTGCATCCCACGTTCTTTTATGAGAGCCTATGGAATCTGATTGGCTTGCTGCTCATTGTGCTGGTGATTGAGAAATATCGCAGGTTTGATGGACAAAATTTCCTGTTTTATTTATTCTGGTATGGTTTAGGCCGCGCCTGGATTGAAGGGTTGCGTACCGATAGCTTGTATTTGTTTGATTGGACAATTTTCGGGGAACCGATCCGTGTTTCGCAGATGCTGTCTGTAGTCTTGTGTATTGGAGCCCTTTTATTGATGATTTATCAAATAAAAGTGAAAAAGCCAAGCAAAGAAAATCTTTATGTGAATCGGATTCAAGAGAAGGAGGAAACAGTGCGTGGCGATTAAAATGGATGGCAAAGCACTGGCTGCCAAACTGCGTATGCAAATCCGCGATGAAGTTGCCATATTAGCGCGCAAGCCAACGTTGGCGGTGGTTCTGGTAGGCGATGACCCTGCTTCGCAGGTGTATGTACGCAATAAAGAAAAGGACTGCGAAGAATGTGGTATTTTGAGTCAGGGATATCGCTTGCCGGCAGACACAACGGAGAAACAACTGCTGGATTTAATTGACGTACTCAATCAAAATGCATTGGTGGATGGAATTCTGGTACAGCTGCCCCTGCCAAACCATATTTCTGAGCAAAAAGTGATTCATGCAATTTGCCCGGATAAAGATGTGGATGCATTTCATCCTTTTAATGTGGGAAAAATTGTGACCGGTGAGGATGGATTCCTGCCTTGCACGCCTGCAGGTGTTATGGAACTTTTAAAAGAATATCAGATTGAAATTGCCGGGAAAAAGTGTGTTGTGGTCGGACGCAGCAATATTGTGGGAAAACCGATGGCATTGCTGCTTTTGCGTGAAAGTGGCACGGTAACGATTTGTCACTCGAAGACGAGTCATCTGGAAGAGATCACAAAAAAAGCAGATATTTTGGTTTCGGCTGTAGGCAAGGTTGGTATCATTACCGGAGATATGGTGAAAGACGGTGCCGTTGTGGTTGATGTTGCCATGAACCATAATGCAGAGGGGAAACTTTGTGGGGACTGCATCTATGATGAGGTGGCTGCAAAGGCATCCTATATCACACCTGTTCCCGGTGGTGTGGGACCAATGACACGTTTGATTTTGATGAAAAATACGCTTACAGCTGCAAAAATGCATATCAAAGAGTGAAAATAACAGGGAAAAATTTTTTTAGCCTTGACAAAACGGTTTTTGGTGTGTTATGTTGAATATGCTATATGACTGACGGAAGTGGGAAGACCACATGAAGTATAGCAGAATGAAGCCGACCGTCTGGGCGCACCTGTTTTGGTGCGCCTTTTTTTGTTTTGTAAATCAATGAATGAGATAACAATATAAAAAGGAGAGAACCACTTATGACAACATTTAAGAGCGATATTGAAATTGCACGTGCATGCGAAATGCGTCATATCCGTGATGTGGCGACGGATGCAGGAATTGATGAGGATTTGCTGGAATATTACGGAAAGTATAAAGCAAAGCTGGATATTACAGCACTGAAGGACACACCTATGAAGGGAAAACTGATTCTGGTTACTGCAATCAATCCGACACCTGCCGGTGAGGGCAAGACAACAACCAGCGTTGGTTTGGCGGATGGTCTTCGTAAGATCGGCAAAAATGCCATGTTGGCGTTGCGTGAACCATCCCTCGGTCCGGTATTCGGTGTCAAAGGCGGTGCAGCCGGCGGCGGTTACGCACAGGTCGTTCCCATGGAGGACATCAATCTGCATTTTACCGGTGACTTCCATGCAATTGGTGCAGCAAATAATCTGCTGGCAGCCATGCTGGATAATCACATTCAGCAGGGCAATGCATTGGGAATTGATGTGAAAAAGATTACATGGAAACGTTGCGTTGATATGAACGATCGGCAGTTGCGCAATGTGATTGATGGTCTGGGGGGACGCATGCAGGGTGTGCCCCGTGAGGATGGATTTGATATCACTGTTGCAAGTGAGGTCATGGCAATTTTCTGTCTGGCAACCGATTTGGCAGATCTCAAAGAGCGCCTTGGGAAAATTATTGTTGCCTATACCTATGACGATCAGCCTGTTACAGCACATGATTTGAAGGCGGAGGGTGCTATGGCAGCCCTGCTGAAGGATGCAATCAAACCCAATCTGGTACAGACTCTCGAAGGCACACCTGCCATTGTACATGGCGGTCCTTTTGCAAATATTGCACATGGCTGCAATAGTGTTGAGGCAACAACAACTGCATTAAAGTTGAGTGATTATGTAGTAACAGAGGCTGGTTTTGGTGCAGATCTGGGTGCACAGAAGTTCTTGGACATCAAATGCCGCCTTGCGGGACTGAAGCCTGATGCTTGCGTGATTGTTGCAACTGTTCGTGCATTGAAGCACCACGGCGGCGTTGCAAAGGCAGATCTGAATCAGGAAAATCTGGAGGCATTGAAGAAGGGACTGCCGAACCTGCTCAAGCATGTGGAAAACATGACGAAAGTATATGGATTGCCTGTTGTAGTTGCAATCAATAAGTTCTATACCGATACTGATGCTGAGTTGAAGCTCATCTCTGATGCCTGCAAGGAATATGGTGTCAATGTAGCGTTGTCTGATGTTTGGGGCAATGGTGGTGAAGGCGGCAAAGAACTGGCACAGGAAGTTGTTCGCATTGTCGAGGAAGAACCGAATCATTTTAAATTCTCTTATGCCGACGAGTTGTCTTTGAGAGAAAAAATTGAATCCATTGTCACCAAGATCTATGGCGGTAAGGGCGTAGTTTATGAAAGTGCTGCTGACAAAGAATTGACAAAGCTGGAAAAATTAGGGTTTGGTCATATGCCGATTTGCATGGCAAAGACGCAGTATTCTTTGTCAGATGATGCATCTAAACTGGGCGCACCAAAGGATTTTATAGTAACCGTGAAAAAAGTGAAGGTTTCCGCTGGCGCAGGTTTTGTTGTGGTTCAAACCGGGGATATTATGACGATGCCTGGACTGCCGAAAGTTCCTGCGGCTGAAAACATAGATGTAGATGCAGATGGTGTGATCACCGGATTGTTTTAATTGACTTCATTTACGGAGAAAGGACACGATACAAAGTGCATCGTGTCCTTTTTGGTCAAAATAGGGACGCAGGCAATGCCTGCGTCCCTATACTTTTTACGATATGTAAGGTAGAATTACTTAATGATACGTCTTGCGCCGACATAATATTTTGCATAGTATGCCTTGCTCAAACTGTCAATCTTCACACTGCCGCCACCAGAAGAGGCATGAATGAACTGGTTGTTGCCAATATAGATACCACCGTGGGAGGCAGCCTTACCGTTGGAACGATTAGGATCGCAGAAGAAGACATAATCACCGGGCTGCAAAGCGGATTTTGCGATAGAAGCACCATACCCGCCTAGCATCTGGCTTGTAGCGGTATGAGGCAGATTGACACCGAAATGTTTTCCGATATACATAGTAAAACCGGAGCAGTCAAATCCTTTGGGAGAAGCACCACCATAAACATAGGGAACGCCCAAATATTGTTTTGCAAAAGAAACGATTTCTGCCCCCTTGGAAGAAGCTGCGGCAGGTGCTGCAGCGGCAGGACCACGAGAAGACAATGCTTTTTTGGTTACATCCATATAATCGCTGCGGATATAACCGGTTTTACCATCAACAGAAATTTTATACCAACCATTATCAATACCGATAATGGAGACAACATCACCTTTGTTCAAAACAGTGACTCTTGAGGCCTTTGTGTCAGCCTCGGAGCGAATATTTACGGAGTCGCCAGTAACAATACCGTTACCCAGTTTTACATCGCCTTTAGCGGAAAAAGAAACATATTCAGAGGAGAGATACCCAACTTCGCCTTTATAATTGACTTTATACCAACCCTTGACAGAATCGTCTTCGATAACAACTGTTGCTGCTTTGGGGAGCAAGGTTAAGGAAGCAGAGGATGTGGAGGGCTCAGAGCGGAGCTTCAAGGCAGAGGCGGTAACAGTACCGTAACCGGTGCTGAGCTCAGCGGCCAATGCGGTGGCAGACATCGTACAAATCAAAAGACCGGTAACAGCCGTTGCCACCAGCATTTTAGAAGTGGATAAATTCATTTCAGTTTTTCTCCTTCGTAAAAATCAAATGGTTTGCGGTTATTCTTATTTACCGGCCAGAGCACGATCCAGCCAAACGCCTGCAACATCCATTGCAGCATATAAACTATCTTTTTCGGTTTTCTTTTCAACGCGACGCTTGGAACTCAATGTGGGATCGGTTAGCTGAAGCTGAACGGCGACTTTTGTTGCAACGTCGAGATCCTTTTCTTTTTTTGTTTCCAGAACCTGCATCTGGATAATGTATTTATCGGCCATGGAGCCGAAGTAAATCAGATTGTCTTTTCTGCGAAGGGGATGACCATTATAAATAAGGCCTTCGTTTTTTGTGTTAGTTACTGCGGGCATGACAACACCTCTCTAAAGTTTGTAACCGAATTGTAACAGAATTTTACCGGTTTGTCAACAAAAAGGATAAAAAAACTCAAATGGATATTTCGGTAAAAATGGTATAAAAAGGGTAATTCTACTTTATTATATTAAAAAATTAAACTTTTTATATCATTTTTATAGAAAATTTGGTTTTACAAAAGAGAGGAACAGAAATAAAAAAATGTTGCTAAGTTGATACCGGTATTCAAATAAAAAGTTCCCCTGTCAAATTTGACAGGGGAACTTTTGTAAAAAACATTACTGCTGAAGATAGCTTTTTACCAGTACCTGCAACAATTCGTCACGGTCAAGCTTGCGAATCAGTGTGCGTGCATGATTATGATTGGTAATATAAGTCGGATCTTCAGAAAGGATATATCCTACGATTTGGTTGATTGGATTATAACCCTTTTCCTTCAGGGCATGATAGACGGTTGTCATAATTTCTTTTATCTCAGCATCTTTTTCCTGATCGATGTTAAACTGCCGTGTCAAATCTACCATTATGGATTCCGCCTTTCTATGGATTTGAACAATCCTTCACTATATTGCACTATTATACACGCTTTACGTAAGACTGTCAAAGGATTTTCAGCTTCTTTTACACAAAATACATACTTTTCAATTGTACATATTTTTACCGCAAAGTTGCACCCATTTTTTCCTGAAGAGTAGCCAGAATACGCTGTACATCCTCATCGGCCTCTTCAGCAGTCAAGCTGCGGTCATCTGAACGAAGAACCAGGTTAAAGGCAACGCTCTTTTTACCGCTGTCAACACCTTTGCCGCGGTAAATGTCAAAAAGAGTACAATCTTTCAATAAGCCTTTTGCGCCGGAACGGATGCATGCTTCCAACGCACCGACAGTAATGCTTTCATCGCAGACGACAGCGATATCGCGCGTGACAGAGGGGAACTTAGGCAGGGGAACGTATTGTGGGTCGTTGCCATGTGCATCTGCCAATGCATCCAGGCTCAGTTCTGCACAATAAAATTCGCCGTCTACACCGTAATTATGCGCAACCAGAGGATGAATCTGACCAAATACGCCGATATACTGTGTGCCAACCCATACTGCAGCGCAGCGGCCGGGATGATAGGAGGGATTGTCACTGCATGCTTCAAAACGAATATCTTCAGCACGGATCTCAGCCAAAATAGCTTCCACGGTACCCTTCATAGCGAAGAAATCCATATTTGGACCATATGCGCCAAGGGACAGGACTTTACGTTCTATTGCCAGACCATCTTCCCCACCGAGGGCATAGGTGCGACCGATTTCATAGAGTTGTGCACTCTTATTGCGATAGTTGTAGTTACGGGTCAGCACTTCCAGCATGGAAGGAAGGATGGTTGTACGCATAATAGAAGTATCTTCACCCAGAGGGTTCAGAATCTTGAAACTATTGCGGCGTGGATCATCAGCTGACCAGCGAATTTTATCATAGTAAGAGGGAGAGATGAAGGAATAGGTAATAATTTCATCGTATCCGCAGGTGCGGCACACAGTGCCGAGATTGCGCTCCAGCTGCTGAGACTTCGAATAACCGCCCAAAGTGGTTTGACCGCGCATCAGTGTACAGGGAATATTATTGTAACCATAAAAACGCGCGACTTCTTCAGCCAGATCTGCCATTTCTTTGACATCACCACGCCAAGAGGGAATGGTCACGTTGTCACCATCTATCTGGAAGTCCAGCTTTTTGAGGATGCTGACCATGTCATCTTCGCTGACATTGGTGCCGAGCAGTGCATTGATTTTCTGAGGCTCCAGCTTCAAAACGGTGGGGTTAGGGGCATAATTAAGAATATCGATCACACCGTCCACAACTTCGCCTGCGCCCAGCAGTTCGACCAGTTCGCAAGCACGATTGACAGCAGGCAGTGTGTTGAGAATATCAAGACCCTTTTCGAATTTTGCCGAGGCTTCGGTACGCATACCCAAAGCCAGAGCGCCTTTGCGGATGCAAGTGCCGTTAAAGTTTGCGGATTCAAAAACAACATCGGCGGTATCTGTCACGATTTCGGAGTTTTCGCCGCCCATAATACCCGCAAGACCTACGGCGCGGGTATCATCTGCAATCACAAGATGATCGGCGTTCAGCTTGCGGACAACGCCGTCCAATGTAGTCAGCTCTTCGCCTGCTTCAGCACGGCGGACAATAATCCTGCCGCCCTTGACATAACGGTAGTCGAACGCATGCATGGGCTGACCATACTCCAGCATGACATAGTTTGTAATATCAACAATATTGTTGATAGGACGCACGCCCATGCTGCGCAGACGCTCACGCATCCATTTGGGAGAGGGGCCGATTTTTACATTACGCACCATACGTGCAGTATAGCGAGGGCACAGATCGGATGCGGGCGTTTCAACATCCAGCAGCTTGAATAAATCGCCCTCCGCGCCGCCTTTCACTTCGGGTGTGTGCAGGTGCAGCTCGGTATGAAAAGTAGCTGCTGCCTCGCGTGCAAGACCGATCATGCTCAGGCAGTCAGGACGGTTGGGGGTAATTTCAAATTCCACCACATGGTCGTCTGCATTGATGATGGGTTTTATGTCATCACCTGCCCTGCATTCTTCATTCAGCAGGAAAATGCCGTCGGGAATGCAGTGGGGGAATTCCGCCTGCTCAGCATGCAGATCGGCCAAAGTGCAGATACTTTCACTCTGGGTATTGTATGCAACCAAATCATCCTCATGCAGATTTTGACAAGGGGAGTCGATCATTGCGGTGGCATCGCCGATATCCAATACGACATGGTAAAGGCCGTAAGAAATTACAGCAGATTCCAATACCTTGCCGCAGACCACGGGACCAAACATTTTATGGCCGGGCTGAATGTCAACAGGGATGGATGGCTTTTCGGGGTTCAGCGCTTTGTAGTCGTTCAGTAGTGCGGCTGCGGTAATTGCGGCATAGGGAAAATCACGCTCATCCAACCCCAGCTCAGAAAGGCCGCAAAGCATACCGTTGGAAGCCACACCACGCAGTTTGCCTTTTTCAATTTTTACACCGCCGGGCAGTGTGGATTTATGCTTTGCTACGGGAACCATATCACCTACATGCACATTCCATGCGCCGGTGACGATTTGAATGGGTTCTTCCTCGCCAATGTTGATTTGGCAGATCCACATATGGTCGCTGTCGGGGTGATGCTCCATAGAAACGATCTGACCGACAACCACATTGGAGATTTCAGCACCGAGATCCTCGGTGACCTCTACTTTGGAACCGGACAAGGTCATTGCCTCTGCAAATTCTTTATCGGAGGCAGTCACAGTTACAAACTCATTGAGCCATTTTCTGCTAAGATTCATTGTTCCTACACTCCTCTCTTAAAACTGTTCCAAGAACCGAACATCGTTTTCAAAAATCAAACGTAAGTCTGCGATTTTAAAGCGGCCCATTGCCATACGCTCCAGCCCCATACCGAATGCCCAACCGGAATACACGTCGGGATCAATACCGGCCATGCGCAGGACGTTGGGATGAATCATGCCGGCACCTAAAACCTCAATCCAACCCTCGCCTTTGCAGGTGGGGCAGCCTTTGCCGCCGCATTTATGGCACTGGATGTCCATTTCACAGGAAGGCTCAGTGAATGGAAAATGGTGAGGGCGGAAACGGGTCACTGTACCTTCACCGTACAGCTTTTCGATAACGGTGTTCAAAGTACCCTTTAAATCTGACATGGTGATGCCTTTGTCAATGACCATGCCTTCCACCTGATGGAACATGGGGGAGTGGGTTGCATCCACTTCATCCTTACGATACACGCGACCGGGTGCGATAATGCGGATAGGCAGCTCCATGCTGTCCATAGCACGCACCTGCATGGGGGAAGTTTGGGAGCGGAGCATGACGCGGCTGTCTTCATCAAAATAAAAGGTATCCGACCAGTCACGGGAGGGATGTCCTTCTTCTGCATTCAAGCGGTCAAAATTTAGCGCAGCAAGTTCGACCTCGGGACCATCCAGAACAGTGAACCCCATACCGATAAAGATATCCTTGATTTCATCCAAAGCAATGTACATGGGGTGCTTGTGACCGATTTTCTGGACAGCACCGGGGATGGTGACATCGATGGTTTCAGCTTTCAGCCTTTCCTGAAGCGCAATTTCTTCCATCTTTTTTCCCGTTTCCTCCAGGGCAGCCTCCAGAGCACTGCGCACTTCATTTGCCAGCTGACCCATAGCGGGGCGCTCTTCAGCAGAGAGCTTGCCCATCTGCTTGAGGACGGCTGTCAGTTCACCTTTTTTGCCCAGATACTGAATGCGCAGGGCATCCAGTTCAGCAGAAGTTTTGGCGCCTTCAAAGGCGGCCAAAGCTTCGCTGCGGATCTTTGCCAATTGTTCTTTCATCTTACAAAACTCCTTTTGTTGGAAGTAATTTATAAAAGGTAAAAAAATAAAAAAACCCCTTCATCCCTTATTTGGGACGAAAGGCAAACCTTCCGCGGTACCACCCGCATTTCTGCATAATCGCGCAGACACTCTGCCCCTGATAACGGAGGGTTACCCGTCCTGCTCTCACAGGCTGCTCCCGGGCGAACTAAGCGACACGTATCGAAACAGTTTTCAGCCGATGACTGTTTCTCTCTTGGATACGAAAACTCACTATATTCCCGTTCATAGCTGATAACAAACAATTTTATTTATACCACAAAAAAGATTGAAATGCAAGGGGAAAAGGGAGTAAAATGGGGCTGAACAAGAAGAATATGTTGGGAGGGACAACTGTGAAACTTGCAACTGCTGCACAGATGAAAGAAATTGACCGCATTGCCATGGAAGAGAGAAAAATTTCGTCCACGCTTTTGATGGAACGGGCGGCAAAGGCGGTGGTAAAAGAGGTATTGGCACTGCCGTATCCGAGAAAAAGCAGGATGTCAGATACTGTGTGGGTTATGAAGGACGGGCAGGAACCGACTGCGCAAGAGCAAGAAATATTTTTCAAGCGCAGACAGCGCAGTGCAGTCGTTTTTTGTGGGCCGGGAAACAACGGAGGCGATGGTGTAGCAGCAGCACGGTTTTTGCTGGAAAAGGGCTGGATGGTAAAGTGTGTTCTTGTGGGAGCACGGAAAAATATGAGCCCGGACTGCAAAGAAATGGAGCGCCGGTTAAAAAACGTCGGCGGAAGCCTTGAAGAGTTTCAGCCTGAGCGGTGGTATGAATACAGTGAAGGCGATGTGGCGATCGATGCACTCTTTGGTGTGGGACTGGACAGTGATTTACGCGGTGATGCAATCGAAGCAGTGCGATTCATGCAGTCTGCACAGTGGGTCGTTTCAGTCGATGTACCCAGCGGTATCCATGCGGATACGGGGGAAATCATGGGACATGCAGTACAGGCAGATGTGACTGTGACTTTTTCTATGGGCAAGCCCGGCTTATTTGTGGGCAAGGGTGCGGTATGCAGCGGAAAAGTTGTTGTGGCGGATATCGGGATTCCGGCAGATTTGCTGCAAGATGGGTGCGGTGTCACGGTCATGGAACAGCCGGTTTTAAAAAAACGTCAGCGCGATGCGCATAAAGGGGATTTTGGAAAGCTCTTTATTCTGGCAGGAAGCCGCGGGTATACGGGAGCACCGGTATTGGCATCGCGCGCGGCAGTACGCAGCGGTGCAGGACTTGTGACACTGGCAGTGCCGGAGGAAATTTATCCTATAATTGCTGTAAAGTGTGATGAGGCAATGCCGTGGCCGCTGCCTGAGGATTATGAGAGTATTCTGAAAAAAGCATCGGAATGTGATGCTGCATTGATTGGCCCGGGATTGGGGCAGAGTGAACAGATGGAAGATTTGGTACTCCGTTTGCTGAAAGATTTGAAGTGCCCTGTTATTTTAGATGCCGATGGTCTAAATATTCTGTCTCGGCATATAGATATATTGGACAAACGGGAGGCTGTTACGATTCTGACACCACATGACAGAGAGTTTTCTCGATTGAGTGGATGCGCTCTGCCCATTGTGGACCGCTTAAAAGCGGCAAGGGAGTTTGCGGCGCAGCATCAATGCATTATGGTACTGAAAGGATACCGTACCATTACAGCGGCATGGAGCAAAAAGTGTGTGGTGAATACCACGGGAAATCCCGGTATGGCGCGCGGTGGAAGTGGGGATGCATTGGCAGGTCTGATGGCAGGCCTGTTGGTGCAGTGTAAGAGTGAGGATACGATTGCCAAGGCCGTTTGGCTCCATGGCTTTGCCGGTGATTTGGCTGCAGCTGATAAAGGCGAATATGGTATGGGTGTAGGAGATATCATTGAGCAGATTCCCTATGCCATGAAAAAATGTGAGGAGGAATAGGTGCGTGCGCAAAGGATGGATTTGTGCACTGATGACAGGACTTTTGCTGCTGTGTGCCTGTAGCAGCACCAGCGGTGAAAGGAAGGATGAAGTACAGCTTTTGCAGGAGGAATATCAGGGCCTTGCTGCGTGTGACATGCAGGCGCGGGTGCGCTGCGACAGTGAAACAGAAGTTTTGGAATATCTGCTGCAATGCCATTGGAGTGCAGACGGGATTTCTTCTGTTGAAATACTGGAACCGGAAACAATGGCAGGAATTTGCGCACAATTTGACCAGGAGAAGATGACACTTGTTTATGAAGATATGAGTCTTGCGGTAGGGCACATAGAGGATACAAAGCTTTCGCCGGCGAATGTGCTTCCAATGGTGATGGAGGGTATTCGAGAAGGCTATATTCTTGAGAAGGGAGCAGATACCCTTGGCGAGGAAAAGTGCTTGCGGCTACTGTTTGACACAACAGAGGGAGAGCGGAAAATTGACTATGCAGTTTGGTTTGGCGCAGGGCATGCTCCGGTCAGGGCGGAAATTATTGTGGATGATGCGGTGATATTTACGGCAGAAATTTTGCAGTTTTCTGCAGAGGCTGCCACGCAAGAGGAAGCATCTGTGTTAGAATGAAATAAAAAGGAGCAGATACGATAAAAATTGTATCTGCTCTTTTTTGTGGGAAAAATTTGTGCCATGGGAAGAATCGTGATATACTAAATTTTATCAATTTATGCCTGGGAGGCAAGAAGATGGAAACAGATTTGAGAAGAACATGGACTGAAATCAATCTAGACCATTTATTGTATAATTACCACGCCTTGCGTGAGCGCATTGGCAAAACGGTGAAATTTTTGGGTGTGGTCAAGGCGGACGCTTATGGCCACGGTGCGGTGCAGGTGGCTAAAACACTGCAAGATGCCGGTGCCGATTATCTTGCGGTATCCAGTTTAGATGAAGCACGTGAGTTGCGCAATCATGATATTATAATGCCGATTTTGATTTTGGGACATACTCCGCCGGAGCAGGTGGGGGAATTGATTCGCATGAACATTACACAGGCGGTTTCTGCAGAGGCAAAAGCGGAAGAGTACAGTGCAGAGGCTGTAAAGTGTCAAGGTACATTAAATATTCATATCAAAGTGGATACTGGCATGTCCCGTTTGGGCTTTTTGTGCGATGGAGCACATTTTGAAGGCGGCGTTGCGCGCATTGCACATTCGTGTGCTCTGCCGGGATTACATGCAGAAGGCATCTTTACTCATTTTGCAGTTTCAGATGAACCGGGAGAAGAGGAAAATGCCTATACAAAAGAGCAATTTGCTCTTTTTTGCCATGTGATCGATGCATTGAAGGAACAAGGGTGCACGTTCCCTATTCGGCATTGTGCCAACAGTGGTGCGGTGGCTTATCATCCTGAAATGTGGCTTGATATGGTGCGCCCCGGTATTTTGCTTTACGGGCTTTCTCAAATGGCGGATGTGCTGGGACTGAAGCCGGTGATGAGTTTGAAAACCAATGTCAGCACCATTAAGACATATGAGGCGGGTACAACCATCAGTTATGGAAGACTTTTTAAGACAGAAGAGCGAACCCGCGTAGGTGTTTTGCCCATTGGTTATGCCGATGGATTTTTCAGATCCCTTTCCAATATCTATCAGGTGATGACGGAAGATGGAAAGGCGCCAATTTTAGGTCGTATCTGTATGGATATGTGCATGGTGGATTTAACCAGCTGCCCCAATGTTGCAGTTGGCAGTGAGGTGGAGATTTTCGGTATGAAGAACTCAGCCAATGTCATGGCGCAGATGGCACAGACCATTCCATATGAAATTACCTGTGCGGTGTCAAAACGTGTGCCTCGTGTATATTATCGTAATGGGAAGATTTTGGAAAGAAAACTGTGGATTGACGATTGACACAATGGATCGAAAAAAAGCATACAATGTTATGGGAGCTGCGTGGCGGGAATTTCATGCTGCCGGATAGTATAAAAATTCCCTTTGCGTGGGAGAATGATAATATCCTTTTCCTGCGGCATATGGAGAATTCCTGCGGAGAGAAGGAAACTTTCTTCCGGCGGAGTGTGAGCTTTTGTGGATACGAATGTGAAGCGCGGTGACATTTTTTATGCTGACTTGAGTCCAGTAGTTGGCAGTGAACAGGGTGGAGTGCGTCCTGTTTTAATTGTACAAAATGATACAGGCAACCGATATAGTCCCACGGTAATTGCAGCGGCAATTACCTCTCAGGTGAATAAAGCCCGGATGCCAACGCATATCGAATTATCCTCACAGAAATATGGACTTACAAAAGATTCTGTGATACTGTTGGAACAGATTCGTACATTGGATAAACGGCGGCTGAGAGAAAAGATGGGACGAATAGATTCGGAGCTGATGGAAAAGGTCGATTCTGCGATTGCTGTCAGTTTTGGATTGCCGAATGACCACCTTGTGTGATATACTGCAGTAAGACACGGGGCACTTGCCCCCTGCCTTACTGATTTCAATGCGGTACAAAGGAGAAGAGATACTGTGAAAAATAGATGGCTCATACGAGTAGGGTGTGTTGCGGCTGTAGTATTGCTGAGCATGACATGTGTTGCTGGGGCAGGAAATGTGGGATCCGAGGCGGATCCTCTGGTTACATATAGCTATGTAAATGAAACATTCAAAAACGAGGTCATATCCGATGCAAACGGCGGTTTTGTTCTGGTCACATTGAATAAAGGACAGGTTCTTAATGGAGAAATCGGCACTGAAGTGCTGCTGCGTGTTGGGACAGCCCAGTGCATGGCAAAGTCTTCTCCCGGTTTGATCGATACAACGGATGCATCCACGATCAATGACGGAACCGCACTAAAAAAGAACCATCTTTATATGATGACCATTGAAGACCGTGGCGTGAAGGCAACGGCGAGCACTGTTAAAGTTTTGGTACGCGGCAGTTATACTGTTTCCCAATAAATGCATAAATAGAAACGCCTGTACATAGGATTGTACAGGTGTTTTTTTATTGAGGTGAATCATAATGGAAGAAACATTGGTTTATTTGGATGCGGTTTTATGTGGGAGCATGCATATAGAAGATCAGGGCTTGTATACGATGTTTTCTGCGAATTGCGATGGACAGGAAGATCGCCTGTATTCGCTGGTGCTGGAAGGGGAGCAAGGCAGGTTTTTAATTGGCGTGCCGGAGTGGTGTGATGGAAAATATATGATTACAAGAACAGTGGCAAAAAGTGAATGGCAGAGTGTGGGGAAGGTTCGCTGCGCACGAATGATATTAAGAAACGCAGATGGTCTGGAAAAAGTACCTGAGGAGGGATGGATCTACCTTTCGCATCCGGAATATTTTTTCAAAACGCTTACACCACAGCTGTATGGGAGCGGGAAATGTTATTGGAAACAGGAAACGGACGGACGTTATCTTGCGGTGCCGATGGAAGAAGGACGGCCTTTTTTGCTGCCCAAATATTTTTGCTTTGCACAGAGTGAATATCTATTTGGAAAACATTATGCTGTCTTTTTTTTCGACAATCATGAACAGCCATGTATTCCAACGAA
>JAHHSM010000026.1 GCA_020025175.1 Oscillospiraceae bacterium
CCATTTTTATCTTATATTTCAATCATTATACGGAAGATTAGCAGAATTTGTCACACGCTGTAATTGTATTTTTCACTTTTTCATTTTTTCATTTTACTTTACATAATATTATAAAATCAACTTTCTCAAATTTATTAAAAAAGTCCCCGGTTCATTGTTATGAACCGGGGACTTTTCATACTTGGTATTCTTCTGCAATTTCCAGCGTTGCACAGGCGTTTAAATCTGTACCTGCACGCTTGCCTGCCAAATATTCATAATACCCCTGGCAGCCGATCATAGCGCCGTTATCACCGCACAGACACAGAGGCGGTATATACAATGTAACCCTTTTTTTCTCACACGCTTCCTGTAAATGTGCACGAATAATTGAGTTTGCCGCCACACCTCCAGCAGCCACAATAACAGTTCTTCCACACTTTTCTGCCGCCGCAATCGTACGCGGCACCAACATATCACTGACTGCATTGGTAAAATCCAGCGCAAGCGACGCTTTATCCAGTTCTTTACCCACCTGCTGCGCATTATGCGCCATATTAACCACCGCGGTTTTCAAGCCAGAAAAACTCATATCAAACTCACTGCCGCTCACATGGGCACGCGGTAAATCATATGTACCGGCCACGCCGTCTTTTGCCAACGCATCCATCGGCGCACCACCGGGATAAGGCAGTCCCAACACACGTGCTGCCTTGTCAAAACATTCCCCAGCCGCATCATCTCTCGTTGCACCGATGATTTTCATATCCGTATAGTCCCTCACATCAACAATCAATGTATTGCCGCCCGAAATCGCCAATGCCAAAAACGGTGGCTTCAACTCAGGAAACGCAATATAGTTAGAAGCGATATGCCCCCGCACATGATGAACAGGAATCAGCGGTATCCCCAGTGCATACGCAACGGACTTCGCAAAATTCACCCCCACAAGCACTGCGCCAATCAGCCCTGGTGCATAGGTGACCGCAACAGCATCTAAATCCGCACGCTTCACATTTGCTTCACGCAGTGCCTCTTCCGCCAATTGTGAAATGACTTCTACATGCTTACGCGAAGCAATTTCAGGCACAACACCTCCGTAAAGGGCATGCATATCTGCCTGAGATGCAATCTTATCCACTAAAACTTTACGTCCATCTTCAACAATGGCAACCGCAGTTTCATCACAGGAGGACTCTACAGCCATAATCAGCATTCTTCTGCCCCCTTAAAATACTTTGTCATAATCAGCGCATCTTCTTTTGGCCTTTCATAATAATTCTTGCGTCTTCCTACCTCGACAAAGCCAAATTTTTCATATAGTGCAATAGCCGCCGTATTACTCGGCCGCACTTCCAGTGTAATAAAGCTCAAGTCATGTGCCAATGCGAAGTCAAAAAATACTTTCAGCAGCGTTGATGCAATATGCTCTCTGCGCTGCTGCGGCAATACCGCTACATTAGTGATATACCCTTCATCCAGCACCACCTGAATACCGGCATACCCAACTACAGTTTCCTGCTCATCCTCAGCAACCAAATAAGCCGCGCAATCGTTATATAATTCCTCTTCCAGCATATTACGGCTCCACGGTGCCGAAAAGCACAGCTTTTCAATCGCCGCAATACCGTCCAGATGAGATGCATCCATCGGAACAATTCTGATACTCATAATCTCTCTTCCCTCTTATTTGGCGTCCAACCAGTTTTTACCACTGTGTGCTTCTGCAAGCAGCGGTATACGCAGTGCAGCAACGTCCATCATTTCTTGCTGCAAAATGGTTTTTGCTGTCTCCGCCTGTGCTTCCGGACATTCCAAAATCAATTCATCGTGGATCTGCAAAACCAGACGCGCCTCCGGCAGCTCCTTTTTCAATCGTTTCCAAACACGTACCATCGCCAGCTTCATAATATCTGCCGCAGTGCCCTGAATCGGCATATTCAGGGCAACACGCTCACCAAAGGAGCGCAAATTGAAATTGGAAGATTTCAATTCCGGCAAAGCACGGCGGCGATGATACAATGTTTCCACATACCCGTCTTCCTTTGCCTTGACAACAATATCTTCCATATATTGCTTCACGCCTTGATACTTGTCAAAATAGTTGTCCATATAGCTCTTCGCCTCAGCTACGGTAACGCCGATATCCTTCGACAGTGAAAACGGCGAAATACCATACACAATGCCAAAGTTGACCGCCTTTGCACTGCGGCGCATATTGGGTGTCACTTCAGCAAGCGGCACATTAAATACATGGGCAGCCGTTGTTGCATGGATATCTTCACCGGACAGAAACGCCTCCTGCATTGCAGTATCATTGGAAATATGGGCAAGCAGACGCAGTTCGATCTGCGAATAGTCCGCATCTACAAGCATATATCCGTCCTGCGGTACGAACATACGGCGCAGCTCGCTGCCCAGCTCCGTACGCGTGGGGATATTTTGCAGATTCGGTTCTGTTGAGGACAACCGTCCTGTTGCCGTCACCGTCATCTGGAAATTCGTATGAATGCGTCCATCCTGACGAATTTCTTTCAAAAGTCCGTCCGCATAGGTAGACTTTAGCTTGGCATACTGGCGATATTCCAAAATTTCATCCACGATCGGATAGACGTAGCGCAGCTTTTCCAGCACTTCTGCGTTGGTAGAATAGCCGGTTTTCGTTTTCTTAACGGGTGGAATGCCCATTTTTTCAAAAAGAATTTCACCTAACTGCTTTGGAGAATTGATATTAAACTTCTCCCCTGCCAGCTCATAAATCTTGGCTTCCTTTTCGGCAATACGCACAGACAGATCCTCGCCGAATTTTGTTAATTCCGTACCATCCACACGGCAGCCGTTATACTCCATCTCTGCCAGCACACTGCATAGCGGTAATTCAATCTCATAAAGCAGCTCGTGCATCTTCGCACTTTCAATTTGGGGTGCAAGCGTTTGATAAAGCATTTCCACCGCTGTGGCATAGCTGCAAAAAGAGGATTCTGCCTGCGTATTGTCAGCTAGCATTGAGAATGCATCCGCATCCAGATGCTGTGCTTTTGGAAGCTCCTCGTTAAAGAATGACACAAACAGTTTATCAAGCTCATAGCTCCCTGCTGTTGCATCCAGAAGGTACGCTGCAAGCGCTGTATCAAACACAAATCCATCTGCATGGATATTGTTTTCAAGCAATGTACGCATCAGGTCTTTTGCATTGTGAGAAACCTTTTTCACCTCTGTTGAAAACAGGCTTTGCAGCAATTTGTTCCAATCCCCATCATATCGATCAAAGTACAGCTCTGCCACCATCAGCTCATCGTTCTCCGCCGGGCACACAACAGCAGCACCGGTTAGATCCGGCAGCATCAAAAGGGACACATGCTCCGCTGTGCGCCAATGCTCCAAGGCATTTTCTGCCTGCAATTCATTGGCGATAACTTCTATTTTGCAAACGACCTCTATCTTTTCGTGGGATAAGTGTGTCGGCTGCAAGCCAAATTTTTCAATCAGCTTGGTAAACTCCAAGCGAAGGAACAGATCGTAAAGCTCCGCTTTCGGCGCACTGCGCATATTGTCCTCTGGAGCAAAAGGAAAGTCCGGTACATCTGTTACAATCGTTGCCAGCCAATAGGTGTCCCGTGCACTCTGCTCGCCTGCCTCCAGCTTTTTAATCACACCGGGTTTCGCCTCAATCTCCGGCATCTGCGCATAAATCGCATCAATGCTGCGATACTTTTGAATCAATGCCATCGCTGTTTTTTCACCCACGCCAGGCACACCGATCAAATGGTCAGAATTATCACCCATCAACGCTTTGAGGTCAATCATATGAATCGGTTCAAATCCATATTGCTCAAAAAACGTCTCCGGTGTCATATCGCGGGTTGTGCTATTGCCCATACTGGATGTCACCAGCTTCACCTTTGTATGTTCGGTAATCAGCTGTAAACTGTCTTTATCCCCGGTTACAATCACGCAGTCCCATCCTACTGCCTCGCAGCGGCGAGAAATCGTTCCGATCAAATCATCTGCTTCGTATCCCTCTTTTTCATAATAAGGGATATTCATTGCTTCCAGCACTTCTTTTAAAATCGGCATCTGCATCCGCAGCTCATCCGGCATCGCATGGCGGCCAGCCTTGTATTCATCGTACGCTTTATGGCGGAATGTCGGCGCATGCAGGTCAAAGGTCACACAAACCGCTTCCGGCATTTCTTCATCCAGCAGCTTTGTGAAAATATTTAAAAATCCGAAAATCGCATTGGTATATAATCCGTCACGGGTCTTCAGCATTGCACGCACACCGTAATAAGCACGGTTTACGATGCTGTTTCCATCAAGTACCATCAGTTTCATGGTGGAATCCTCCAACTAAATTGCATAATTAGTTATAGTATAGACCGTTTTGTATCGAAACACAATCAAATTCCGCATAATTTTACCGCATGTCTCGCCCCTCCATTTAACTCTTTTCATTTCTGAAAAAGTTTTTTAAGTTTTTTTGAGAAAATACTGGACAAATGCAAGGAAATCATTTATGATAAAGGAAAGTTAGTCATAACAAACCACAGAAGAAGGCACATCATGTTCAGGGATAAAAACAATTTGATTCAAGCTTTTAAAAACTTTATTCTATTCGCTTTATATATCTCCGCACTGCTAGGTGTTGCATGGTATAATTTTCAATATTACGGCGGCACTTACAACACGATTATTACTGATTTGTTGCTGACAACTTCCTTCATTGTTGCTTATTTTATCCCCATGATGATGCCCCAGCAAAGCAAAAAAAGCATATACTGCCTTTCAGCACTGCTTTTTGTTGCAGCAATCCTTCTATTGTTTGGCTTAACTTCTTTGGTGTAATGTACCATTTTACCTCATAAAACCTCATACTCAGCCAAAAGGACGGTGTGAATACACCGTCCTTTTGGTCTTTTCTATTAATCGCAATAATTTTTGGCAAGACCGCCTTCCGCTGTCTCCCTATAGCGGTGCGACATGTCCCTGCCTGTTTCATACATGGTCTTAACCACCAGATCAAAGGAAATCTTTCTCGTACTGGTCAAAAAATTTGCCAGAGACAACGCATTAATCGCACGCATTGCCGCCACCGCATTGCGCTCAATACAGGGGATCTGTACCAGTCCATTGATCGGATCACAGGTAAGCCCCAAATGATGCTCCATCGCCACCTCCGCAGCATACTCGATCTGATCCACCCCCATTTCAAACAGTTCTCCCAGTGCCGCAGCTGTCATAGAACAGGCAGAACCAATTTCTGCCTGACAGCCGCACTGCGCACCGGAAATAGATGCATTGTTCTTAATGAGGTTTCCGATCACACCGGCAGCCGCCAGTGCGCGAATCATTTTTTCATCCGAAAAGCCTTTCTGCTCCTGCATATACCGCAGCGCAGACGGGAGCACACCGCAGGCACCGCAGGTCGGTGCCGTTACAATAATGCCGCCGGCAGCATTTTCTTCTGCCACAGCAAAGGCATAGGAGCAGACCAAACGATTTTCTTTTGTTGCCGCACTCTCATCAATATGACGCTGCTCATGCAGATACTGCGCCTTGCGCTCTACATGAAGCCCACCGGGCAACTCTCCAGACACAGACAATCCGTTAACGATGCTCCGCTTCATGGTATCCCATACACGATACAGATCATCCCAAACCTCAGCACCTTCATTATGCTCCACGTAATCCGGCAGACGCGCATTATGACCTTTGCACCAGGCAGCAATTTCTTCATAAGAGGATTCTTTATACACATCCGGTGTCGCAACATCGGGACGCCCCTCCACTGTAATAGCTCCACCCCCGGTAGAAAGCACGCGAACATGCCCCAATTCTCTCTCGCCATCGTAGGCATAAAGATCCATCGTATTGGGATGAGGCAAATCCATTGTCTCTGTATCAAAGACGATTTCCGTTGGAACCGGCGCAAAAGCGTCCTTAACGGCTTTATCTGTTAGGTGTCCACGACCCGTCAAAGCCAGTGAACCGTAAAGCACCGCGCGAAAATGATCCGCCTCCGGATTTTCTGCCGCAAAAAGCCTTGCCGCATGAGCCGGTCCCATGGTATGTGAGCTGGAAGGACCGTTTCCAATCAAATATAGCTCTCGAATCGATTTCATAAATCTGTCCTTTTTCCTATCCCGTTCTTTATTATACCCGTCTCCAGATTGCACCATCTTTAGTATCCAGAATTTCAATTCCCTGTGCTTTCAACTCATCACGAATCCGGTCTGCCTCAGCAAAGTTCCTTACCTGCTTTGCCTTATAGCGCTGCAGCACCATCGCATCAATTTCAGGATCGTTTTCGCCGGTGATGGTATAGCCGTCTTGTGCAGCATTTTTCACTTGGACAGTTTCCTTTTCACACAGCTGTGCAGCTTTTTCCAAAAGCCTCAAGCCGAGAACCTGATCAAAGTCATCCAAAATCGCACGCTTTGTGGCGTCATTTGTCTTTGCCTTTAAAACATCATAGAGTGCAGTGATACCCATGGAAGTATTCAAGTCATTCCCGACCTGCTGCAAGAATTTTTGCTTATACTCCGCAGCAACCGCTGCATCCGTGTCACCATCTATACCCAATGCCGCAATCTTTTTGAGCAGCTTATTGTATGCGCCTTGTGCATTATCAAGATTTTCCCAAGTAAACACCAAAGCCTTGCGATAATGACTCTGCAAGCAGAAGAAGCGGTAAGCCATCGGATCGTATCCCTTTTCTTCCAGCAAAGAAACCGTCAAAAACTCACCCTTGGATTTGCTCATTTTGCCGGAACTGGTATTCAAATGATGCACATGAAACCACTGGGGACACCATTCATGTCCCATATAACTTTCGCTCTGGGCAATCTCATTGGTGTGGTGGGGGAATGCGTTGTCAATACCGCCGCAGTGCAGATCAAGATACTCACCATTATACTTCATGGAAATACCGGAGCATTCAATATGCCAGCCGGGATAACCGACACCCCAGGGGGACTCCCATTTCAGTGCCTGATCTTCAAACTTACTCTTTGTAAACCACAGCACAAAGTCATTCTTATTGCGCTTATTGGTATCCTCTTCCACGCCTTCACGTACGCCCACAGCCAAATCTTCTTCATTGTGGTCGTTGAATACATAATATTTTTTCAGCTTGGAAGAATCGAAATATACGTTGCCTCCGGCAGTATAAGCATAGCCTTTTTCTAAAAGCTTAGAAACAATTTCTATATACTCCGGAATACAGCTGGTTGCCGCTTCCACCACATCAGGACGCTTAATATTCAGCTTTTTGCAGTCCTCAAAGAATGCGTCCGTATAAAACTTCGCAATATCCATCACAGACTTGTTTTCACGCTTGGCACCCTTAAGCATTTTATCCTCGCCTGTATCTGCATCAGATGCCAAATGCCCCACATCAGTAATATTCATAACACGATTGACATCATAGCCTTCATAGCGCAAAAACTTTTCCAGCACATCCTCCATGATATAGCTGCGTAGATTTCCGATATGCGCAAAATGATATACCGTAGGACCGCAGGTATACATTTCCACATGACCCGGCGTATGTGTTGTGAATTCTGCCTTTTTATGGGTTAAAGAATTATAAAGATACATTATTTTCTACCTCACTCTTTTGCTTTTTTCTCTGCACATTCTGTGCACGGGTGATTTAGATGAATCACATGGTCAGGATGACGGCGGCGGCAATTTGCCAATTCGTCTTCCAATTCGGCAATACGTGTTGTCAGCAGTTCAATATCCTCTTCTACCGGATCTCCTGTATTGATCTGATCCACACATTCTGTATATTTCTTAGGTTCCTCACCGGCAATTTTTACGATATGCGCCGGTACACCCACTGCAGTTGCATTCGCCGGCACCTCACTCAACACCACAGAACCTGCTGCAATGCGTGCATTATCCCCAACTTTAAAGGGGCCCAGAATACGTGCTCCGTTTCCCACAAGGACATTATTGCCCAAAGTTGGGTGCCGCTTTCCATGATCTTTACCTGTACCCCCCAATGTAACCCCGTGGTAAATCAGGCAGTCATCTCCGATTTCTGCCGTTTCACCAATCACAATTCCCATGCCATGGTCAATGACAAAACGCTTGCCGATCTTTGCCCCGGGATGGATTTCGATTCCCGTCCAAAATCGCGCCCACTGGGAAATCGCACGGGCAATAAATTTTTGGTTGTGCTGATAAAACCAATGCGCAACGCGATAATGGATCGTTGCATTGACGCCTGGATAAAGCAGAAAAATTTCCAATTTACTGCGCGCTGCCGGATCACGTTTTTGATACGCGCCCAACATTTCACTTAGTTTACCCATGTAAACCTCCTTAAATAAGCAAAAAACGCCACTTATGCCAAAAGGCACAAGAGGCGATCAATCGCGGTTCCACTCCTGCATTTTACTTGGAGAGCTTATATCGCAGCTCATACGGAGGACATTACTCCCCATGCTCCCGGACGCACTTCACACATTCCTCCGCAAGGATGCTTTCAGCCGATGACATCCTCTCTCTTTTCTTTGGCATTCGTGCTACTCTTTCCGTTCATTGCAATGATACTAATTCAATATATTAGCATTTTCCAAAAAATGTGTCAAGAGTACAGCTGGGCAAACCGGTTAAATCACTGCAAAACCAACGCAGGGCTCACGCTCTAACGCCCTTACAATCGCAGTGCTTTCTTTGGGCATTTACGCACACACGCACCACAGCCCATACAAAGTGCATCATCAATGACAACTTGCTTTCCCAGCACCTGAACAGCATTCACCGGGCAGCATTTTGCGCAGAGCTTACATCCAACGCAGTTCTCCCCAATCAATTTTACCATACCCCAATCTGTCCTGCTGCGCTTTGTGTCCGCCATATGGCGCAGCGCACACGCACAATGCTCATCGCAGCGCGCGAAGTAACCTTTTCCCTCCGAATGCTTTACCTCAAGCAGCACCTTGCGGTCTAACAATTTGCGGATCATGATTGATGCCTTCATCCGCAGTTCTGGGCGCAAGCGCCCCTCCAGCTCTGTGAGAGACATTGGTTTTCCTTTTTCAGAAAAAGCAGGACATATCAGCCACATTTCCACTTCTTCTGAACAAAACATTTTTCGCAACACTGCCAAAAGCGCATCATCCTGCACATTTTTTCCACACAATCGCTCCAGCATTTCTTCATGAGGCGTTACACTGCGTATATGCACTGCCGCTGCTGAGGCTGCAAAATATGCTTCCATTTCATGAAGCAGTTCCTCATCGGTTCTATCCATTCTACAGCCCCCCTTAATTGTTAAAAAATTAACTATTTGAAGAATTATATCATACGACCCACATTTTTTCAATAAAAAAACTTGCTTTTGTGCATGCCGCACAAAAGCAAGTTTTCATTACGCTCCAGCTCTTTCCCATAACGGTTCTTAGTGGAAAAATATCATTTTAAAAGCTTTACTTCGCCAAGAACAGGTACAGGCGTTTCTTTTCCCTTGATTGCATCAACCAATCCCATGATCCACAATACAACCGTAGAGAAGCTCAAAAGTCCGCACACGCCACGCAGTAAAGCAGATACGCCAGCCACATATTGCAGCGTCGCAATGGCAAACACTATATTCACTCCCAAATCTGCCAACAGAATGGACAACGCCTGATTCAAGTGAAATCGAGATTCCTTTCGGTTCCCTGCCAGATAAGCGATAACCCACCCAATCAGCGTTAAATATGCCACAATATCCGTCTTGTGCTTATTTTTTGAAAACGGTACTTTTTTACTTCCCATGATTGAACTCCCCATTCCATCTTCCGCTTCTATCCTCTTGTGCAGGCTGAATCATACCCACAATGACATCGTCACACTACCATCTTTCACCGCAAATTCTGTCATGATTACAAACTGCAATTTAATATGATATGTATTTCAAAACTACACTTCATTATATACAACGCCTATTAAATTGCAAGATTTTTACTGCAGCTGCGCCAGCAGCTTCAACACCTGATCCGCATCGCGGTAGCTCTCTTTGCTGAAGGTCCCCAGTAATCTCTGCAGGCAGGGGTCGGGCGTTGCATCCTGTGCTCGTGCATAATTGAATGCATTGCATGCCGTATCGTGATAACGCTGCCGCAATAGTTCACGATATGGCAGTCTGGGCAGTACAACCCCTGCACTGTCAAATTTTTTCTGCTCACCGGTAATGAGATAATATGCTGCCCCCAGTTCTTTCGAGCGCTGCTCCGCGTATTTCCCCAATTCACGTAAAACCATTGCTGCTGACCGATTTGGCGCGTATCTGGCAAGTTGCATATATGTGATGCTATCCACCTTCTCTTCCTGCGCAAATCCTTCCACCACCAATGATAACTCCTGTGCCTCCGAACCCATACAGCATGGATTACTTTCTGCACCAGGCAGCATCAGCAGCTGATTTCTTGCAGCGGAGCTTTGCTGTGATGTCCCGTTTACCGGCGGTGCCATCATTTGTACTGTTTGTTCCGCAGCCTGATTCGCTGCACGCGCCTGAGGATAGGGATTCATTCCCGGTGCAACACGCTGCCAAATTCGATCATAGCGCGCATAATCCGGCACTGCTGCTGCCTGCTCAACTTCGGAAAACCTTGTATTCTCCATTGTATAACACTTCCTTTCTACGCCATCCTATGCATTTAAAGATTCGTATGTGCACAGATTGTGACAGCAGTCATATGTAAACACAGCCTGCGCACAGCAAATTCTCTTGCAGACTGTGGTAAAATACCAAAAATCAATTGCTTTTTTCCTATTTTTCTGCTATGATATTTAATTTAGAAGTGTATAGAATTTTATATTGAAATTCTTGCAGCCACGAACGAAAAAGGAGAGAGTGTTCTATGCTGGAACTAAAAAATCTCAGCTATAGTGTCCGTAACGACGACGGCACTGAACTTCCCATTTTAAATAATATCAATTTAACCATCGAAGACAATAAGCTGGTCGTGTTTACCGGCCCCAACGGTGGTGGAAAAACTACCCTTGCCAAGGCCATCATGGGCTTGATTCAACCCACTTCCGGCGAAATTTTCTACGATGGCATCAATATTACCCACATGAGTATTACTGAGCGCGCACGCCTCGGCATTAGCTACGGTTTTCAGCAGCCCCCCCGCTTCAAGGGTATGACGGTTCGCAATCTGTTGTGCATTGCCTCCGGCAATGCGAATCTGCCTGCGCAGCAGTGCTGCGCCTATCTGGCCCAAGTGGGCCTATGTGCAAACGACTATCTTGATCGTGAAGTAGATACCAGCCTGTCCGGTGGAGAAGTAAAGCGCATCGAAATCGCAACTGTCCTTGCACGCAAGGGATCTATGATGATTTATGATGAACCAGAAGCAGGTATTGACCTATGGAGTTTTGCCCGCCTGACTGAGACATTCGCAGAGCTTCACAAGAAACACGAGTCTACCATGATTATCATTTCTCATCAAGAACGCATTATCGGTTTGGCTGATGAGATTATCGTCGTTGCAAACGGTTCCATTCGCCACCGTGGTGATAAAGATGCAATCCTGCCTTTGATTCTGGCAGATACTCTGGCCGACTGTGCCATCACAAAGGAGTGTTCTATTAAATGAACAAGCTGACACAAGAATTGAACACCATCGATGAGATTGATGCAGAATTGCTTGAAAAAATCGCTGATATGCTTGATAAGCCGGCAGGTGCGATAAACATCCGCAAAAACGGCGGCTGCGCCGCACGTGTCAGTACAGAGCATATTAAAATTGATTCGCGCACCGATGGTCACGAAGGTATTGACATTCGCATTCTCCCCGGCACCAAAAACGAAACCTGTCATATTCCGGTGGTTATGACAAGAAATATCACGGATGCTGTTTATAACGATTTTTATATCGGAGAGGACTGCGATGTAACCATTATCGCCGGCTGCGGCATCCACAACAGTGGCTGCGGTACCTCTCAGCACGACGGCATCCACACCTTCCATATCGGCAAAAACTCTCGTGTACACTACGTTGAAAAGCACTATGGTGAAGGCGACGGTAACGGAACAAATATTATGAACCCTCAGACGATTGTTTATCTGGCCGAAGGTTCCTCCATTCATATGGATACCGCTCAAATCGGTGGTATCGACTCTACCAAACGCTACACCCGTTTTGAATGCTCCGATGGTGCAGAGGCAGTTGTAACTGAGCGCTTGCTCACACACGGAACACAGTCTGCCCACTCTGATATGGATCTTGTCCTCAACGGCGTTGATTCCAAGGGCCGCGTGATTTCCCGCAGTGTAGCCAAGGAAAATTCTGTTCAGGTTTTCCATCCCAATGTCATCGGAAACAATGCTTGTTTTGGTCATGTTCAATGCGACTCTATTATTATGGATCAAGGTCGCGTGGAATCCATCCCCGCTGTGACCGCAAATAACACGGATGCCCAGCTGATTCACGAAGCTGCCATCGGCAAAATTGCCGGCGATCAGCTTTTGAAGCTCATGACCTTAGGTCTGACGGAGGAAGAAGCTGAAGATCGCATTCTGAAAGGATTTTTGGCATGAAACTGATTTCTTTTACTGTCCCCTGCTATAACTCCGCAGAGTATATGCATATCTGTCTGGATTCTCTGCTCACCGGCGGCGATCGCATTGAGATTATCATCATCGATGACGGCTCCTCGGATAACACCGGCGTAATCGCCGATACTTATGCTGCAAAATATCCCGATATCATTAAGGTAGTCCATCAGGAGAATGGTGGACATGGTGAAGGTATCAATCAGGGATTAAGACACGCAACCTGCCCTTATTTCAAAGTGGTCGATTCCGATGACTGGGTCAATGCAGTTGCTCTGCAGCATGTTTTAAACCGTCTGGAGGCTCTTGAAAAAGAAGGCGGTGTCGATCTTATGGTCTGCAATTATGTCTATGAGCATGATGATCGCAGCCTGCTGTCCACCATTCGTTACGGTAATGTTTTCCCGGAAAACAAGGTGATCGGCTGGGAGGACACCCGTACCTTTGCACCCAATCAGTACCTGACACTGCATTCCGCAATTTATCGTACGGATATCGTCCGCCAGAGCGGTATTGTATTGCCCAAACATATTTTCTATGAAGACAATCTCTTCGTCTACGCACCGCTGCCTTTAACGAAAAAGATTATCTACATGAACGAAGACCTCTACCGTTATTTAATTGGTCGCGAAGGGCAGTCCGTATCCGAACAGGTCATGATGAAACGCTGCACCCACCAGATCGAAATTGCGCAGCGTATTTTCGATTTGTATGATTTGGAAGTCATTCGCAAGGAAAATCCAAAATTAGGTCGCTATATGTATCACGAAGCCAGCTTTATGCTGGTCATCGCCGCCGTCTTTACACGCTTGAACCGTACAGTTGAAGCTGAAGAACAGGTACGAGCCATGTGGGAGCACTGCCGTCAGTCTCACCCTGTGATGGCGAAGAAAATGCGCCGTAATTTCCTGAATTTCGGTGTCAACCTACCAGGTTCTTTTGGTCGTTCTCTTGGTCTGGCTGGCTATCGCTTTGCACATAAAATAGTTCAATTTAACTAAATATATGAAGGGGAGGGAACCAATGTGTTCCACCCCCATATGAGATATGCCAAGCCATTGATAAATGGCTTGGCATATCTTTTGCTCTCGGTCAGCATTGACAGCTTTCCTTGGACATGGCTTCAGAATATTCAGCGTCTGCTCCGCAACTCAAAATAGACAATATTTTGACGCAAACACGGTTTAAGCCACCGAAAGGATTGTTGTTTGTGTATTGCAGGCGGCAAAGTCTTTCACTTTGCCCTGATGCGTATGTTGCAGCAGTCCAAATATGGGAGTGCTTGCTTTGAATCACCGATTAGGCTCATCCAGTTCACGCAGCAAATTGACCATTTCAATTGCAGCAACAGCACAATCAAACCCTTTATTGCCTGCCTTGGTTCCAGCTCGCTCAATGGCCTGCTCAATATTCTCTGTGGTCAGTATACCAAACATCACAGGGATACCAGTTTCCAGCGATACATTTGCCACCCCTTTGGATACCTCGTTGCAAACATAGTCATAATGGCTGGTACTGCCCCGAATCACAGCACCCAGACAAATCACTGCATCATATTTTCCACTTTTAGCCATTTTGGAGGCAACGATGGGAATTTCAAATGCACCGGGTACCCATGCCACATGAATGTCGTCGGCCCTCACGTTGTGCCGAAGCAGGGCATCCTCGGTGCCGCTCAAAAGTTTTGCAGTGATAAACTCGTTGAAACGAGCTGCCACAATGCCAATGCGGATATTTTGAGAAACAAGATTTCCTTCAAAAGTTTTCATAATAAACACTCCATCATTTTATTTATTTTTCATCCAGTTTGTTCAAAAGATGACCCATGCGCTCCTGCTTAGTTTTCAGGTACCTCAGGTCAAATTTGGTAGGTGCAATCTGGATCGGTACCCGTTCGTTGATTTTTAAGCCAAACTCTTCCAGCTGATAGACCTTATCTGGATTGTTTGTGAGCAGCCGCATACTATATACACCCAAGTCCCGCAGGATCTGGGCTCCAATGTAGTATTCCCGCAGATCGGGTGCAAATCCAAGCTTTACATTGGCCTCTACAGTATCATAGCCTTGCTCCTGAAGCACGTATGCCTTCAGCTTGTTGATAAGGCCGATGCCTCTTCCTTCCTGGCGCATATACAGCAGTACACCCCGTCCCTCTTTTTCAATCAGCTGCATCGCGGTGTGCAGCTGGTCACCGCAGTCGCACCGGGCTGAGCCAAAAACATCACCAGTAAGGCACTCTGAGTGAACACGGCAGAGTACATCCTCGCCGTTTCCAATATCCCCCTTTACCAGCGCTACATGATGTTCCCCGGTTATATCGTTGACATATCCGTAGATCTGAAAATCTCCGTACCGGGTGGGCATCTTAGCAGATACCTCCCGAATTACATGCTTGTCGTGGCGACGGCAGTAATCCTGCAGGGCTTTAATCGTAGTAATTTTCAATCCCCATTCTTTGGCCTTCGCCAACAATTCAGTTGTCCGCATCATGGTGCCATCGTCCCGCATGATTTCGCAGCAAAGACCGCACTGCTGCAGCCCCGCCAGTCGGCAAAGGTCTACCGTGGCCTCGGTGTGACCGTTTCGTTCCAGTACACCCTGTGGTTTTGATACCAGCGGAAACACGTGACCGGGGCGGCGCAGGTCCTCCGGCTTCGTGGCAGGGTCCACGCACTTACGGCAGGTGTAGCCTCTCTCCTCGGCAGAGATACCGGTGGTAGTATCCACATGATCGATGGAGACGGTGAAGGCGGTACAGTGGTTGTCGGTATTTACCTTGACCATTTGTTCCATGCCCAGACGATTGGCTACTTCCTCGCTCATAGGAGTGCAGATCAGGCCCTTGGCATGAGTGGCCATAAAGTTTACATTCTCTGTGGTGGCAAACTGAGCCGCACAGATCATGTCGCCCTCATTTTCACGGTCGGGATCGTCGATGACAACCAGAATATGACCGCGCCTCAGTTCTTCCAGTGCTTCTTCAATCGTGCAGTATTGCTGTTCCATGATTGTATTCCTCCATTGATTAAAATCCAGTTTCCTTTAAAAACGAAAGGGTAAGGTGCGATTGAGTGGAAGGCGTTTCTGCCGGGGTAATGAGTTTTTCTATATACTTACCCAAAATATCTGTCTCCAGATTCACCACATCACCACAGCTTTTTCGCCCCAGCGTAGTAACAGACGATGTATGCGGAATCACTGATACAGAAAAGTCCCGGTCAGTGACGCAGGCCACAGTCAGGCTGATGCCATCAATGGTGATGGAACCCTTCTCCACGATGTAGCGCAGCAGATTCGGGGCAGCAGAAACGGTATACCAGTGTGCGATATCATCCTTTCGGATGTTGGTGATATGTCCGGTGCCATCCACATGGCCCGATACAATGTGACCGCCGAATCGACCGTTAGCCAACATGGCTCGTTCCAGATTCACCCTTGAACCCGGCCGCAGTTCGACCAAAGAGGATCGGTTCAGTGTCTCATGCATGACATCAACGGTAAAGCTGCTGGCTGTACGGCTGGTTATCGTAAGGCAAATACCGTTGACTGCGATGCTGTCCCCTATTTTTGCGTCCTCCAGTACAGTAGAGGCACCGATGGTAAGCACTTCAGAAAGAACGCTTCGGTGCACGGCATGGATGGTGCCCATTTCTTCAATAAGCCCTGTAAACATGTTGTTTCACCTCGCTTTCAATCAAAAAGTCCGATCCAATCCGGGTGATTTGGCTGTTACACAGCTGAACAGCATGATTTGGCGCGGTAAAGCCTTCTCCCTCTATCGGCGTTTTTGCATCTGCCCCACCAAATAGTTTCGGAGAAAGATAGGTATATACCTGCTGTACAAGCCCAGCTTTCAGCATCGACCAGTTCAGCGTTCCTCCGCCTTCCAGCAGTACAGAATCGATTTCCAATTTCCCAAGCTCCGTCATCAATGCCGACAGGTCTACTTTTCCGTCTGACCCCGGCAGAATTAGGACAGTGCAGCCTGCATCGAGATAAGGCCGTGCCCTTTCGGAATCCACATTAGCCGTTGCTAAAATCGTAGGAATTTGGCTGGCGGTGCGCACCAACTGTGATGTGAGGGGTGTCCGCAGAGAGGAATCACAGATGACCCGAATTGGATTCCGTCCATTTGGAATACGGCAGTTAAGCATCGGATCGTCGGTCAGCACTGTGCCTACGCCTGCCATAATGGCTCGATACCGATGGCGCAGGCGATGGACATGGGCTCTGGCATCCTCACCGGTAACCCACTTTGATTCACCGGTGTAGCAGGCGATCTTTCCATCCATCGTCATGGCATATTTCATGGCAACGTATGGTTTTTTGTTTAGAATATAGTGGAAAAAAACCTGATTTATTTTGTCGCACTCTTTACGCAGCACATTTTCTGTGATTTCAATCCCAGCTTGCCGTAAAATCTGTATACCTTGTCCCGCAACGACTGGATTGGGGTCAGCAGAGCCGATTACCACTCTGCGAATTCCAGCTTCTATAATGGCTTGGGTACAAGGCGGCTGTCGTCCAACATGGCAGCAAGGTTCCAAAGTAACGTACATGGTCGCACCTGCGGGATCTTCTGAACAGCGGAAAAGTGCATGGCGTTCGGCATGCAACGCACCGCATTTTTCATGCCAGCCTTCACCTATCATTTTTCCATTTTTCACAATTACGGCTCCAACCATAGGATTGGGGGATGTCCATCCTTCACCACGGACCGCAAGATTTAATGCACGGTGCATCCAGTCCTGATCATTCAATCAAACCGCCTCCAAACAGTAAAGCCCTGAACATGATGTTCAGGGCTTTGTCACATCCGAAATTGTCTAATAAAAAACTCTGGAATCGATGATTCCAGAGCACATATCAGAACGGTGCAGCAAAAGAACTTACACCTTCGGATAAAATCTTCTTTCATCCAGACTCTAACTGTCGGCTTCGGAATTTCACCGAATCTTGCCTTACGGCTCGTGGGCTATACCACCGGTAGGGAATTTCACCCTGCCCTGAAGATTTATTTATTTTTATCTATGATACCGCGCAGCATTACCGTTGTCAAGCAGATTTTCATATCCCTATCGAGAAATCTTGTGATTTTTATAAATAACTGAATTGTCCTCAATCATAGGAGTTTTCTATTTTTTTATTCCGCAGCTTTCAAAAGCTGCTTTGTATACTCATGCTGAGGATGATTAAAAAGATCGTCAACATCAGCTGCCTCTACGATCTTCCCATTCTTCATAACAATCACATGATCACATAGCTGATAAACAACATTCAAGTCATGGGAAATAAAAAGATAACTCAAATCATATTCTTTCTTCATATCAGCCAACAGCTGCAAAATCTGTGCTTGGATCGTCACATCTAATGCGGACACAGGCTCATCGGCAATAATCAGCTTCGGCCGTACAATCAATGCTGATGCAATGCAAACACGCTGTCGCTGTCCGCCCGAAAGCTCATGGGGTTTTCTGCTTGCGCAATCAGCACATAACCCCACCCGTTCCAGCATTTCATCCACACGGCGCTTGCGCTCTTTTGCGTCATACTTACCATAAATTTTCAGTGGTTCTTCCAAAATCCAGCCAATACTCCTGGCCGGATTGAGCGCACTGAACGGATCTTGAAACACCATTTGAGGGCGCTTGGAATAGTGCTTCACTTCTCCGGTATAGTTGTGCAGCATACCCAAAATCGTACGTGCCAGTGTTGTTTTTCCACAACCGCTTTCACCTACAAGACCAAGGACCTCTCCGCTATGAATCGTAAAACTCACATGCTCCAGCACCTGCTTTGTTTGTTTTTTTCCAAACAGTCCGCCGCTTTTTTCATAGAAGCTGCAAAGATCCCTGACTTCCAGAATCTTTTCCTCCGTCATCACACGCCCTCCTTCCTTTATTCTCTCGCATTTCAGCGCAGCTTTTTTTCCCTTGTAGGAATAGCTGCAATCAAATGCCGGGTATAGGCTTCTTTAGGATTGCGGAATATCTCCTCCGCTTCTCCCTCTTCCACAATTTTTCCTTTATTCATCACAGCAACACGGGTGCATAATTTGCGCACCACATTTAAGTTGTGGGAAATAAAGAGAATCGTTGTTCCCTTCTCACGGTTAATCTTTTTCAGCAGCTCTAAAATCTGTGCCTGAATCGTCACATCCAACGCCGTTGTCGGCTCATCCGCCAGCAAAAGTTTCGGCTGAGAAATAATTGCCGCCGCAATCATCACACGCTGCAGCATACCGCCGGACAACTCATGAGGATACTTCATATAGATACTCTCAGGATCAGCCAGATCCGCTTCTTCCATAGCTTTCAGGGCAGCCTTTCTACGCTCAGCAGCCGTCATTTTCGTGTGGATCAGCAAGCTCTCTTCCACCTGTGCACCAATCCTCATCACCGGATCCAGCGATGTCATGGGCTCTTGAAAGACTACACTCAAATCTTTTCCCTGCACTCTGCGCACCGCTTCACGATCCGCATTCAGCATTTCCTGTCCATCCAGCAAAATGCTTCCGGAGCATTCCGTCTTTCTGCGCGGCAGCAAACCGCTGATCGACATGGCTGTCACACTCTTTCCGGAACCGCTTTCACCAACCAAACCCAGAATCTCCCCATCATCCATATGGAAAGAAACACCGTCTACCGCGTATTTATCCGGGCGGGACAGATAACGCACTTTCAAATCAATGACATCCAGCATTTCTTTCCCTCCTTAACGGCGGCGACGCTGCTGTAAGCCTTCGCCCAGCATGCTGAATCCCAGAATCAGCAGTACGATCACAAAACCTACAAACAGTGCATACCAGGGCAGTCCACGCAGCAAATAGCTCTGCCCATCTGACAGCATACGACCGAGACTTGCCTCCGTCGCACTCACTCCGATCCCCAAAAAACTCATGCTTGCCTCTGCCAGTACCGCATTGTTAAAACCAATGGAAATCGCCGGAAGCAATACAGGAAAAGTATTTGGCAAAATATGACGCACCATAATGCGCACAGGCCCTGCCCCCATCAAGCGCGCCGACTTCACATAATTAAGATTCTTACATTTGACAAACTCACCGCGGACGATACGCGCAAAACTGGGAATAAAAAGAATGCCCAAAATCCAGATAATATTCCACTTGCCCGGACCCACGGCCGCAATCACAACCAATGCCAGCAAAATGCTGGGAAAGGCTGTAATGGCATCACAAATGCGCATCAAAAATTCATCGCCCCAGCCGCCGAAGTAGCCCGTCAGGCCTCCGCTGATCACACCGCACACCGTG
>JAHHSM010000027.1 GCA_020025175.1 Oscillospiraceae bacterium
CGTCATTCCCCGTCCTCATGTTGAGGTTGAATCTATCCTGCCTCAGAAGGGTTAAACCGGAAAAGGTGAACGGCAATGGATGAGCAGCAGATTCGACAGATTATCAGGGAAGTTCTTCGACGTGTAAACGAAGGAGAAACGCTGGATTCGAATGCGGAATCATCACTTTTGCCAAAAGCATATTTCATATTCCCAAAAAACTGGCAAAGATGCGAAACCAGCCAGTATATTCCGATGCTGAAAGCGGCTGAAGGAAAATACCACAGAGTGGTTGTCCTGCCGGAACGGGATGCGAATGAAGATCGTTTTCTCAGCGTGGGAGCATGCACGGTCACTTATTACAGTGACCTGTGTGCTCCCCTAGAGGAGTCCGTTACGATTTTTCCAATCCCATGCAGAGATCTGGTCCTAAAAACAGCACTTTGCTTGTCAGAGGATTTCGAGGGTGCATGGATTCGGAAGTGCCTTGAAAATGGGCTTCGCGTCTATATGAAAAGAGAAGACATCATGTTTACTGGAAAAGAACCCATGGCATATCGAAAAAAGATTTTATCCTATTATCAGGATGTAAAATCTTATGGAATATGCTTTCTAGAAGATGACAATTTCCGTGAAAGCGTTTTGAAGAGTGGAAAAAAGGAAACGAAAGCGCGGAGCAAGACAAGATTTGTTACAACCGAAGATTTACGGGTGATTCCTCAGAACGGGGAATTTCAAATTCATCCCGGAGACGTCTTGACAGCTCTTGCGAAAGACCATATAGAGAAATTCGGTATTCGAATCGTCGAAGAATAAATGGAGGCAGCTATGGATTACAACATTCAGGATAAGCAGATACATATCGTAAATTTGGCAGTATGTGCATCTTTGAAGGCCTTTGAAGAGTATTCTTCCAGAAGCCTGAACTGCAGACGAGATATTATCTCTGCAATCAGGATCAAGCTACGCCCCTATATTCAGGAAATCGCAGAGAGAGAATATGCAGAGACATGCATGGGCAATGTCCGTGATAAGATTATCAAATTGGTTATGGCTCTGGATAAGACACCAGGCGTTGAGGATTTGGCTGCAGAGGTTGTTACAGGTGATAATGGCATGACGCTCCATGAGCATTCACCTTATGGTATCGTGCTTGCAATTCACCCTGCAACAAATCCGTGCGCAACATTGATTAATAATGTGATCAGCATGTTGGCGGCGGGAAATTCTGTGATCAGTATTCCAAATCCGCGCTGTATGGAAACTTCACTTTTCCTGGCTGAAAAGATCAATGAGGCCATTCAGGAGACATGTGGGATTCAGAATTTACTGATTACAATGCCACAATCCAGAAATGAGATTGTGACAGAAATCATTAATCATCCTGATGTTGCACTGGTTGTTGCAACTGGTGGCAGAAAAATGATGAGCCATGCATTGTGCAGCCCTAAACGCGTGATTGCAGGAGGGCCTGCCAATCCTGTTGCAATTGTTGACGAAACAGCCGATTTAGAAAAGGCTGCAAGAGATATTTCAGATGGTGCTTCGTTTGATAACAATATTATGTGTATCAGCGAAAAGTGTATTGTAGCAGTGGAGTCAATCATTCCGGAGTTTGTAAAAGAGCTGGAAAAAAACGATGTGTATTATATCGATAATGAAGCTGAAATGCTCCAGATCACAAAAACGGTTTTGAATCACGATATGAAGATGATTCGCAAGATGGAAGGCAAGAGTGCCATGGAGATTCTTCAGGAAGCTGGAATCAATCCCGGTCGCCACATTCGTTTGGTTGTCATGCGAACTTTTGCAAAGCATCCGCTTGTGTTGGAAGAGTGCTTGATGCCTGTTGTGCCGCTTGTATCAGCAGTAAATTTTGATGAGGCATTGGAAACGGCACTGTTTACAGAGCAAAGGTATCGTCATACAGCAATGATTCACTCACAACGGATTGACCGATTAAACAAGGCTGCGCAAGTTATGAACACAACGCTTTTTATTAAAAATGGGTCCTCTCTGGCAGGCATCGGTCTGAATGGTGAGGAAAAAACAAGCTTTACAATTGCGAATATCACAGGTGAAGGTCTTACGACAGCACGTGATTTTTCCTGCAAGAGAAGCTGTACGCTGACCAGCGGATTTTCTATTCGCTAAAAGTTCCAAACGGAGGTAATGTGCAGGCATGTGACAAAAGATTTCAGTATTGTCTGTATCGTGGTCGTTGCCTGAGATGAACAGTTTCAGCCGGTTCCCGGTGCATATCAGTATGTGCTATGATTTGCAGCTGTTATTCCACCGGGAACCGCCTCCCTAAAATTTTGATCATCAAATTTGCGCTGCGGTTTGGCGTAAACAATATTTTCCGGTTGGTATCTGCTGCCTGAACGGAGCATTGATGATGGATCAATATGTTGGGATTCCCACTTATCAGCCTGAGAATCCAATGTTTGTAATACCGCTCAAAGTTGGAAAAAGCTATACGAAGGAAATTATATTGTAGATGGAGGCAGGTATGGAATTATTAGAGAGTATAAAAAATGCTGGTATTATCGGTGCGGGTGGTGCTGGATTCCCGACACATGTGAAATTAGCCGCTAAAGCAGACTACATTTTGCTGAATGGTGCAGAATGCGAACCGCTGTTGAGAGTGGATCAGCAGTTGATGGAATTATATCCCGATGAGGTTATTCGTGGTTTTGAGATGGCCGGACATCTGGTCAATGCCGATCAGGCGATTATAGGAATTAAAGGGAAGCACAAGGATGTGATTGACATCCTGAAAATGCGAATTGAAGAACTCGGCATTTCGGATTATATGAAAATTGGTATTTTACCCGACATGTATCCTGCCGGTGATGAGCAGGTGCTTGTTTATGAGACAACCGGACGAATCGTTCCCGAGGGTGGAATCCCGATCAATGTTGGGTGCGTTGTTTGCAATGTTGAAACAGCACTTAATATTTATAAGGCTGCAAATGGGCGGTCTGTGACTGAGAAATATATTACTCTTGCCGGAGATATCCCAAATCACATTACGGTAAAGGTTCCTGTCGGAACACCGATCACGGATGTATTGAAACTTTCCGGTATTGAGGATTTTGATAATTATGCCATTATCGATGGTGGCCCGATGATGGGACCGCTTCTGGCGGATCTAGATGGCTACATTACAAAGAAAAATAAAGGCTTTATTATTTTGCGTAAAGACCATCCGCTGATTGTGAAAAAGAGCTGCACCATGGATGCAGCAAGAAGAGTCAACCGTGCAGCCTGTGAACAGTGCCGTATGTGTACGGATCTGTGTCCTCGTTATTTGCTTGGGCATGATATGCAGCCGCACAAGTTGATGCGTATCAGCGGATATCATACAGAGGATGTGGGCGGAAAAACAAATGCGCTCCTGTGCTGCCAGTGTAATCTCTGTGAATATTTTTCCTGCCCTGCTGGTTTGCATCCTCGATTGAATAATTTGCGTTTCCGCAACGAGGTGACAGAGAAAAAATTGCGGTATGAACCCAAAACAGAAACATATAAAACAAGAACAGCCAGAGAGTACCGAAAGGTTCCAAGTAAGCGATTGATTGCTCGCCTTGGCTTGACATCCTTTGATTGCAAGGCACCGATGACAGATATGGATTTGCAGGTGACGACTGTTCACATTGCACTTGGTCAGTGTGTGGGTGCCCCGTGTGAGCCGGTTGTTTCGATCGGAGATCATGTGAAGGTCGGACAGATAATCGGTAAAATTCCTGATGGGAAATTGGGAGCACCTGTTCATGCCTCTATCGATGGTAAGGTGCTGAGTATTACAGATCGATATATTGAGATTGGAGGCTAAGGAAATGCAGAGAGCGATTGGTATGGTGGAATTTTCCAGCATTGCGCGCGGAATTTATGCAGTGGATCAGATGGTCAAGGTTTCTGAAGTTGAGGTTGTCACTGCAAGCACATCCTGTCCTGGTAAGTATATTGCAATCGTCCATGGCGATGTCGCAGCTGTAAAGACTTCTGTGGAAACAGGTGAAAGGGAGGCTGGCGAGTATTATATCGACTCCATGGTGATCCCCAATGTCCATCCTCAGGTATTTCCTGCAATTACGGGTGCAACCTGTACAGATGGGATTGAGGCTTTGGGTGTGATAGAATCTTTCTCCATTGCGGCTATGCTGGAAACCGCAGATGCAATTTTGAAAGCAGCGGATTTGGAAGGCGTTGAGCTTCGCTTGGGCAATGGTTTGGGCGGAAAGTCCTACTTTACATATACCGGCGATGTTGCGGCTGTAAAATCCGGTACCGATGCAGGAAAAGAAATTGTGGAGGGGAAAGGTTTGCTGGTTAACTTTGAAGTCATTCCCTCTCCTTCTCAGATTCTTATCAATTCACTGATGTAATGATCTTGAATAAAAAGGAGAAATACTATGAAACTGGAAACATTAGATAAAGACGTGCAGTCAATTCAGGAAGCAAGGGTCTTGGCTCGACAAGGTAAAATCGCAGCGCAGCAGTTTTCAAGCTACACTGAGGATCAGGTTGATCGTATTTTACGCAATATGGTAAAAAAGGCAATTGACAACGCAGTCATTTTGGCAAAGATGGCAGTAGAAGAAACCGGTTTCGGTAAAGTCGAGGATAAGGTTTTTAAGAACTATCTTGCTTCTCAGTTTGTATATAATTACATCAAAGATATGAAAACGATCGGTGTGGTTGCACAGGATACTATTAATAAAGTTACTTCTGTAGCCGAGCCTATGGGTTTGATTATGGGTATTGTTCCCTCTACCAACCCAACCTCCACTGCAATTTACAAAGCACTGATTGCCACTAAGGCAAGAGATGCGATTGTATTTTCTCCTCATCCGTCTGCATTTAAGTGCACTAAGCTGGCGGTAGATCTGATGGCACAGGCCGCTGAGGAGGCCGGGGCACCTAAGAACGTGATTCAGTGCATTGAAACACCTACTATGGAGGCAACCAATGAATTGATGAAGGCAAATGAAGTGAGCATGATCATTGCTACCGGCGGTCCGGGCATGGTCAAGGCTGCATACAGTGCAGGCACTCCGGCGCTGGGTGTTGGTGCGGGTAACTCTCCTTCGTATATTGAGCGCAGCGCAAATATCCGTCAGTCTGTATCGGATATTATTAATAGCAAGACTTTCGATTACGGTACGATTTGTGCTTCTGAACAGTCTGTTGTTGTGGATAGATGCATTGCAAATCAGGTGATGGATGAGTTTAAGGCACAGGGCGGCTACTTCATGACACCGGATGAAACGGATAAGGTTTGTAAACTGCTGTTTAAGAAGGGCACTTCCATGAATGCAAAGTTCGTTGGTAAGAGCGCGAAATATATTGCTGATGCAGCAGGAATCAACATTCCCGGTGGTACAAAAGTATTGCTCGGTAAGCAGGAAGGTGTCGGTGAAAAGTATCCTCTCTCTTATGAAAAGCTGACCACGGTTCTTGCTTTTTATATCGTAGAAGATTGCAACGAGGCCTGCGAGCTAAGCTACAAGCTGCTGCAAAACGGCATCGGTCATACTATGAATGTACATACAGAAAATCCGGAGGTCGTAAGAGCGTTCTCTGCCAAGCCTGCATCCAGAATCTTGATTAATGTAGGCGGCAGCCAGGGCGGAACAGGTATGTGCACCGGTCTTGCACCTGCATTTACACTGGGCTGCGGTACTTGCGGCGGAAGTGCTACTTCTGAAAATGTTACCCCCATGCAGCTGATTAATATTAAAAAGGTTGTTCACCAGATTCGTACGGTTGATTCTATTCTTCAGGTTAATCCGAAGCTGAAGGAACTGCTGGAACAGGTGAAAAACACATCAGACAGCAGCTGCTGCACACCGACTTTGGAAAATATGACTGTAAGCGGTAATCAGGATTGCATCAGCGTGGGCTGCTGCACCGGAAGAAATAACGATGCCGCAATCAATCATATCAGTGAGGCAGAGCTGAGAAAAATTGTCAGTGAGATTGCAAAGAATCTGCGCTGAGAGCTGGGAGGAACGCCATGGATAGACAGTATGAAGAGTTGATCAAAAAGGTTGTGCAGGCTGTAAATCAGGTGCGTGAGGAAATGAGTGAAAATGCAACAGGTCCGATCCCGTTGGGTATTTCAAATCGCCATATTCACTTGTCCCAGAAGGATCTTGAGGTACTGTTTGGAACAGGCTATCAGTTGACTAATATCAAGGAACTCGTTCAGCCGGGACAATATGCCTGTAAGGAAACCCTGACAGTCTGCGGACCCAAGGGTGCAATCGAAAAGGTACGTGTTCTGGGGCCTGTGAGAAAGCAGACGCAGGTTGAAATCCTGGCAGGCGACACCTTTAAGCTGGGTGTGAAAGGCGAGGTTCGTATGTCCGGTGTTCTGGCTGGCACGCCGGGTATCACATTGGTGGGCCCGAGAGGCAGCGTACAGATTCCAGAAGGCGTTATGGTCGCACAAAGACACATCCATATGTCCAGTGAAGACGCTGTGCGGTTTGGTGTGACAGATGGACAGATCGTAGATATGGAATGTGATGGTACACGTGCCGGCATGCTCCACGATGTTGTCATTCGTGCCAATGATACGTCCAGATTGGAGTGCCATCTGGATACAGAAGAAGCAAATGCACTGGGACTGAATGCAAATTCTAAACTTCGCATCGTAAAAAAGAGTTTTAAATAATTATATAAGAGAAGGAGACGAGCGATATGCAGAAACTGGAGATCTTGGTAAGGAAACCTACTGAAGGCGAAATTGAATATATGAGCAAGGAAATGATTTGGGAATCCGATCCTTGCGAGTTTGATTATTACTATGACCACAATGAAACTGTTTTGGTCGAATACGGCTGTGCAACAGTTACCTATCCGGGCGGCGAAGCAACATTCAGAACCGGTGATTTGGCATTTTTCCCCAAGGGTCTGAACTGCCACTGGATTGTCAGAGAAAAAATCAAAAAATACGAACATTAAAGAGGAAAAAGATATGAAAGGCGATATTATCAGGGCCACGATCCTCAGTGAGAAAATTATCCCAAATATGAATGAACAGTACAGAAAGCAGTTTCCGATTCCTGAAGGCCATAGAAGCCTGGGTATTTTTACTGCTGACTGTGATGATGTCTGCTATATCGGAATGGATGAGGCGAGCAAGGGCACGGATATCAAGATTGTACATGCAACGGCGCTGTATGCTGGTGCTGCCAATGCAAGCTTCAAACTGAGTGGTGAATTCTATGGTGCATTTTCCGCTCCGAACCCAGAAGATATCGTCAGTGCATTTAAGATCATTCATGAAGTTGTTGACAACGATGCATATTTTGTCAGCTGCAATGAAGATGATTCTATTTCCTATATTGCACATACAATCAGCCGTTCCGGAAGTTATTGGCCTCAGATTTCGACTGTTAAGGAAGGCGATGCACTATTGTATCTGATTGCGCCTCCAAACGAATCCATGTATGCAATGGATGCAGCGTTGAAAGCTGCGGAAGTTGATATTGCTGCATTTTGGGCACCTCCTACATATACAAACTGTGGTGGCGGTATTCTTACCGGTGAGCAGTCTGCGTGCCGTGCAGCTGGTGAGGCATTCGCTCGGGCAGTTCAGTATGTAGCAGATCATCCGCTGCAGCTGCTGCCGGGTGGTGATTTTGGTGGAATCCGTTAATCGAATTATTGAAGAGTCCGTACCTGGAAAACAGGTTACGATAGCACATGTAATCGCTTCTCCAATTCCCAGCATTTACGAATCGCTGGGAATTGAAGAAGGCGGCGCAATCGGCATCTTAACATTATCTCCCTATGAAACGTCCATGATTGCCGCGGACATTGCAGTGAAAGCTGCGGATGTAGACATTGGATTTTTGGATCGTTTTACGGGTTCTGTTGTCATTATGGGAGATGTGCAGAGTGTTGAAACGGCGTTGAATGCGGTTACAAATCAGCTGAAAGCAATTCTGAAATTCGACGTTGTACCGGTAACAAAGACATGAAGCCAAAACGAATTATGATTTTGGGTGCCAGAGAGTCTGGAAAGACAGTGCTTGCAAATTATTTTAACGATATTAAAGATCCGCCGAAACGTACGCCGCACATGGTGTATAAAAAAAATACATTGGATGTGCCAGGATCGTATGTGGAAAGCAATGATATGCATAAGCATTTGATTGCGGCGCAGCAGGATGCTTATTGCGTGTTGATGCTGTGCGATCCAACGGCGCATAAGCGCAGCTATCCACCCGGATTTTCCAAAGTCTTCCGTGTTCCTGTGCTGGGCGTGGTTACAAAAGCTGATCTGGGGCGGGAAGGTGTGGAACGCTGTTATGCAGAACTGGAAGCTGCGGGTGTCAAAAAACCCTATTATGAGATTTCTGTCTTAAAAGGACAGGGAATGAATACGCTGATGGAACGCATTCAAGAGATCCAAAAGGAACGATTACTGAAGAAAGGAGGATGCCGATGATTTACATTACAGAGCAGAATTTACGTGATCTTTATGGGAAGCAGGCATTTGAAAGCTTTACCTTGGTAGAAGGTGAGCGGCTGACACCCGGTGCTAAGCAATTTTTAGCAGATCGCCAGATCTCAATCGTGGACCCGACAGATGTCAAACCCTCGAAGACTGCCATGATTCAGATTGACGGAACAGAAGAGTATGCATCTGAGGAAAAAGCGGAAGAAACAGTGCAGCCGGATGCTTCGTTGCAACACGGCGCTGCTGCCGCAGAGCATGAGGTCGGCGGCGAAAGACTTAAAAGTCATTTCTGTGCGTTACAGTCACTGTATCTAAAGCAGGCAACAGAGATCTATGCAAAAAATCAGATTCTTGCCAATGAAATTTTTGATATGGAATGCAGTCTATGCAGCATTGCATCCGGCAGTGAAAAAAATATTTTGGTACCCGGTGTTTGCAGCGGCATGAACACAGAAGAACTGAAGAATCCACAAAGAGAATGCTTTCATATGACACGGGCAATCCTTCTTGCAGACCATGGAACAGAGGCTGCTGTGCTGCATTATCTGCGAAGTGAAACTTATCGTTTTTACTGTGACAATGCAGAAGAACTCACACAGACGCAAAAGGTTCATATTGCATATTTAATCAATCTGTTTTCACAGATGATTCATAAAACAATCGGCGGAACTTTGTGCCAGAGACTGCAGAAATAAACAGAAAGTATTTAAAGTATTAAGGACTGTTGCTTAAGGAAAAGCAACAGTCGGGATGGAGGTGAAACAGAATGCAGGCACTTGGTATGATCGAAACAAAAGGTCTGATTGGATCGATTGAGGCGGCCGATGCAATGGTCAAGGCAGCAAATGTCACCTTAATCGGCAAGGAGCATATCGGCGGCGCTTTGGTTACAGTTATGGTGCGCGGTGATGTAGGCGCGGTAAAGGCTGCAACAGATGCAGGTGCAGCAGCAGCACAGCGTGTTGGTGAATTGATCAGCGTTCATGTCATTCCCCGTCCTCATATGGAGGTTGAATCCATTTTGCCCCATCGCCCAGACAATACGCCCGTTGACGAAGAACCGGGCAATCGTCCTGCAGAAGAAACGCATCAATCTGCACAAAAAGATGATGAACGCCCAGAAACGAGTACAGAATCCATAGAAGAAAAGACTGAATCTGTAGAAGAGATGGAGCATACCATTCCGACAGAGAACGTGAAACCGGCAGAAGCGGAGTCATCCGATAAAATGACCCGTCAGAAGCTGGAAAAGATTCTGGAAAGGGACGGAATAGAGAAGACAATGTCGCAAATAACATATTTGCGCATGGCAGAGCTGCGCGAACTGGCAAAGGAATATGAAGAGAAGGAATTAACTGATAGAAATTTAAAGCGCATTGCTAAGAGTGAATTGCTTGATGCGTTCCGTAGATTTTATGAACAGAATTGAAAAAAAGTAATGTCAAGGGAGGAAAAATCATGAAATACGATGCACTTGGAATGATTGAAACAAAGGGTTTGATCGGCTCTATTGAGGCAGCCGATGCAATGGTCAAGGCAGCAAATGTCACTTTGATCGGTAAGGAGCATATCGGCGGCGGTCTGGTCACAGTTATGGTACGCGGCGATGTAGGCGCGGTAAAGGCTGCAACAGATGCAGGTGCAGCAGCAGCACAGCGTGTTGGTGAATTGATCAGCGTCCATGTCATTCCCCGTCCCCATGTGGAAGTGGAGACAATTTTGCCGAACTATACACCGGAAAACTGAGAAAACTATTTGGTTTACATCCATAGGAGCTAGATTGTTTTTTAAATTGATCAACTTTCCTTTTTCTTGTAAAGAGATTGCTCTCTACCTTATCACCCCTAAGATAAAGAGCATTGGTATACAGGTCGGACAGATCCGACCTGTATACCACAAAATCTGCTGAGAAGCGAGGCTGTTAATACGATGGAACTTTTGAATAATGATCAGATTTTAAATATGTATGATCAGTTGGAGGTATCTGTAGCCATCATTGATCGAGATTTAAAAATCATATATTTAAATCAGACTGCCCAGAAGTTTTACAGCAAGATTTTTGGAGAAAGAAATTATTTAGGATATTCGACAAAGCAGTGTCACTCAAAGGTCAATCAAGGAAATATTGAAGCGCTGTTTTTGATGTTTGCTATGGGAAAGAAAATGAATTTTTACCATATACATTTCCCACAGGCAGAGGGCGGAGAAGTGACAGTTTTGCAGTTTCCGTATACGGTTAATGGCAATATTGAGGGTATCATTGAAATGAATATTGAAAGCAGTCTTGCACATGGCGGTCGCGGTGAGTATCGGCGTGTTTTTGAAAAATAAGGATATATTTTGGAAATTGTCTATTGTTTTATGAAATGGATGTGACATAAGGGCATGGAAAGAACAGAAATGACGGCGGATATTTTGAATAGAGAATGGGATATGTTTCAACAGGTTCAAAATGTTGGCGGAAGGGCAAGCTGTCAGGAGAACGAAGCGGCATTTCGGCTGATGCGTCAGGCGCAGTTTGCAGCCTGGAATGAGGCTATGCTTGCATCCTATCAAAAAGATTTGATCCGTGCTGAAGAAACCGGTCATAATTTATTGTCCGAAAAATATGGTTATATGATGAAATGGACATATCCGGAAGAATATGAACAAATTCGTGAGCAGCTTCCGGCTGTGTCAGCAAAAAAGGAAAAGCTGGTAGAAGCGATTCTCGAGATCGAAATGAAGCAAACGGCAAAATTCCGAGAGATGTATCCGAATTTGGGAAAACGTGGGCGCCCGCTTACTGCTGCAGAAAATGCGAACGGGACTTCTGTTGAAACATATACCCGTGGAGAGCTGACAAGCTATTCCGTTGAAACGCTGCAAGCGTATTTGGAGCATATCCGTAAACTGGATTATAATAAAGTGCTGTTTCCACTGATCGTTATGAAAGCAACCGTTCGTGGAAGCGGATATTTATCGCTGGATGAAGCAGAAAAAAAGTTAAATAAAAATTAAAATAAAATTTAAGTTGTTTTGGATGAGCAGATTGACAAAAAAATTTCCAAATGGTATTATTGTATAAACTAAAGATAGTAGCATGCAATGGCGTATGCTGCCTGATTTGCGACACTGAAGTCCAAAAACTCTAGGAGTTTTTGGGCTTTTTTTATTTAGTAACCAGAACCAGACCGTGCAGAGGAGCAGGAGTGAAGAAAATGCAGTTTCAAAGATTATATGAAGAAAAAAGAATGAGTGCGGCAGAAGTGGCAGCACTGATACCCGATGCATCACAAATCTATTCAGATATCTTTCTTGCCCAGCCCAAGACGCTGTATGAGGCAATCAATAACCGCTGTTTGGCAGATTCCATGCGCAGCTGTAAGATTACTACTTTCCTTGATTTGTATCCGCTGGTTTGCTATACAGAACCGATCCGATTTGCAAAGAACCTGCAAGGTACATCTGTGTTTTGCTCCGGTCTTACACGTAAATCTGTGGGTCAGGGCATTGCTGATTACTGCCCGAATACATACTGGGATCAGCCCGCTTTGATTCGCGAATACTGGGATATCGATGTATTTGTTGTTTCAGCTTCGCCCATGGACTCCCATGGCTATTTCAGCTTAGGCGTAACAGGCTCCTGCTCCGCAGAATATTTGAAAAAGGCAAAAATGATTTTGATTGAGGTCAATCAGCAAATGCCATATTGTGCTGAAGCGCCGAAGGTTCACATCAGTGAAGTCAGGGCATTTTGCGAAGCTGATTATGCCCTTCCGGTTTTGCCGGAACCAAAATTGGATATGATTAGTACAACCATTGGCAATCTAATTGCAGAACGAATTCCTGATGGTGCATGTTTACAGCTTGGCATCGGTTCAATTCCTGATGCAGTTGGTATGGCACTCAAGTCGAAAAAACATTTGGGTATCCATACTGAGATGCTGACAGACAGTATGGTTCAGCTGATTGAATGTGGTGCGGCGGATAACAGCTGCAAGAGCATTCATCAGGGGAAAACCGTTGCTACGTTTGCATACGGATCTAAAAGAATGTATGACTATATTGACCACAATCCCTCCGTTGCGATGCTCCCCGTTGATTATGTAAATAATCCTTACACGATTTCAAGAAATGAACGCGTTGTTTCTGTCAATGCAGCATTGGAGATTGATTTAAGTGGTCAAGTTTGTGCAGAATCCATTGGCAATCATATGTTCTCCGGCTCCGGCGGTCAGTTGGACTATGTCCGCGGTGCTTTGATGAGTCCTGGAGGCATGAGCTTTATTGCATTTCCTTCCACGGCAAAAGGAAATACCATCAGCAAAATTAAGCCGTTTTTAACACCGGGTGCTGGTGTCACTACAGGTAGAAATGAAGTAGATATGGTTGTTACAGAGTACGGTGTTGCGAAACTGCGCGGCAGATCTTTTGCACAGCGGGCAAAGGATTTGATTTCAATTGCCCATCCGGATTTTAGAGATGAGTTGATGTTCGAAGCACAAAAAATGGGATTGATGATTTGAAATATATCATCATGTGAATGTGAGGCGTCTATGGCGGAGATTTTAACCATCAATAGCTGGATCAATAATGAAGAGGTTTCCTCTGATGTCTATCGTGATGATTTTGATCCGGGAAAAAATGACGAGGTTGTGGCAAAGATCGCACAGGGAACAGAGCAAACTCTGGATTATGCTGCGCAGGCTGCGCACAAGGCTCAGCCGGGATGGGAGGCTCTGTCAGTAACAGAGCGAAAAAACTATATTGATAAGTTAGCAGCTGTCACAGTGGCGTCCATGACAGATTTAGTAGAGCTGGAAGTGCGTGAGGCAGGGCATGAAAAACGCACTGCCGGAACGGATTTCGGTGTAGCTGCGCAATCTTGGAGCTATTATAATTCCGTTATCGATCGTTTTATGGAAACGGGAGTTGTTGAAGACAGCATTAGCCGAACGTATATTGATAAAGTGGCAAAGGGCGTTTGCGGAGCTATAATTCCGTGGAATATGCCCATTTGCCTGACCATGACAAAAGTACCTCTCGCTTTATTGACCGGAAATACAATGGTGGTGAAGCCACCGTCTGAAGCACCTGCTGCATTAACGCTTCTTCTACAGCGCTATGCCAAAGTGCTGCCTGATGGTGTGCTCAATGTTGTGAATGGCAGAGGAGGTACCATTGGAACAGCGATGTGCAACCATCCGCTTATCCGAAAAGTCAGTTTTACCGGGGGAACGGCCGGTGGTATTGATGTGAATACGCATTGCGCTGAAAATTTGAAACCGGCTACATTGGAGTTGGGCGGCAATGATGCAGCTATTATTTTAGATGATGTTGATGTTGATGAAATTGTTCCCAAGCTCCTTCACGGTATCTTTGATCGATCTGGTCAGATTTGCTTTGCGATTAAAAGAATTTACGTACCAAGAGAACTGCTTAACCGCTTTTATGAAAAGTTATGTGAAGCGGTTCATGATATCAAAGTTGGATATGGTTTAAACCCGGAAAGTTATTACGGGCCTGTCATGAACCAAAGCCAGTTTGATCAGATTATGGAGCTTATTGCACAGACTAAAGCAAGCACTGAAGCAGAGGTACGCCAGCTGGGATCCTGTGCGAATCCGGAATTATGGGATCGTGGATACTATGTGCTTCCACATGTGGTGAAAGCATATTCAAACCGACTCCCTATCGTTCAGCAAGAGCAGTTTGGTCCGGTGATTCCGGTGATTCCTTATGGTTCTCTTGATGAGGCGGTTACTTTCGCAAATGATACGCCGTTTGGCCTTTGTTCTTCGGTCTGGTCTGCTGATACAGATCGTGCTATGGCAGTTGCCAAACATGTTCAGGCGGGTCAAACATTTATTAATAGCCACAGCATCCGTAATTTGAACTTTGGCGTTCCTTTTGGCGGTGTCAAAGATTCTGGGATTGGACGCGAATTTGCAAGTGACCTCAGTTTAAATGCTTATGTGGACTATCATGCGATCAGGTTATTGAAGTAAGCAGGATCGGATGCGAGGCAGAGTTGTGCTGCATCCGTGATCTTATTAGAATTACAATTCTTCTTTTTAAATTTAGAAAAAGAGAAAAACAATACTTTAAAAATAGAGCCACCTTTGCTGCGCAACAGCAAGGGTGGCCTCTTTTAAGATAGAATTAGTCCTGAATTTTTATATGGGCAGATCATGACTTGCAAAGAAATGCATTTTATGATAATCTTTGTTAGTCATGACTAACAATTTGAGTACAGCAGGAATGATTTAATTGTGCCAGCAGCTTTTATCTATCTGCCGGCATATGAAAAAAGGATATAAATTGTGTGGACATGCATAATAAAATGAGCCATTCAAACGAGTTTTAATCGATAATAAAGGAGGTTGGATTATGGATATTTATACATGGTATGGTATTTTAATTCCTTTTTTAGGAACATCTCTTGGTGCAGCCTGTGTGTTTTTCATGAAAAAGGCTATGGGTCCTTTTGTGCAGCGTGCATTGACAGGATTTGCAGGAGGTGTGATGGTCGCGGCTTCAGTGTGGAGCCTTTTAATCCCAGCACTGGATCAGGCAGTGGATATGGGGAAATTTTCCTTTGTTCCGGCTGTGATTGGATTTTGGATCGGTGTTTTATTTTTGCTGCTATTGGATCATTTGATTCCCCATATTCATCGAAATACAGGGCAAACTGAAGGACCGAAAACAAACCTGCAAAGAACGACTATGCTCGTACTTGCCGTCACGCTGCACAATATACCGGAGGGCATGGCAGTCGGTGTCGTATATGCAGGCTATCTTGCAGGCGAGGCAGGCATTTCTGCCATGGGGTGTTTGGCATTGTCCATTGGCATTGCAATCCAAAATTTTCCAGAAGGTGCAATCGTCTCTATGCCTTTGAGATATGAAGGCGTAAAAAAATCAAAATCGTTTATAGATGGTGTTTTGTCAGGTGTTGTCGAGCCAATCGCCGCAATTCTTACGATTTTAGCTGCAGATCTGGTTGTTCCTGCACTGCCTTATTTACTGAGCTTTGCTGCGGGAGCAATGATTTATGTTGTGGTAGAGGATTTAATTCCTGAAATGTCACAAGGAAAGCACTCTAATGTGGGAACAATCTTTTTTGCCATTGGCTTTAGTATCATGATGGTATTGGATGTGGCTTTACAATAATCGTTATGTCTATTGATAAGTGATTCTATTAAACTCTGTTTTTATCAAAGCAGGTTTTAAGAAATCTATTGTACTTTGGCAGGAAAATCAGCAATGAAAGCAAAAGAACACGCCTTTGGCAGATCAGGAGCTGAAGGCGTGTTCTTGAATTATATGGTAATTTGACGCAGCACAACATTCTCGGATTCAAATCACACTGCCTATGGACTGAACATAATCTGTAAACAAAATCAGTTTTGAATCGGATGAATGGCATTTATGATATAACTGAGGAGAATCATGATCAGTGCAATGCAAACCCAGCCGAAACCAAGAGAGAAGAATGGCAGATGATGGGCAGCGGTACTCACTATTGTGGGGAGAATATGAATGCGATCAAGGGCATAAATGATACTGATAACTGCTACACCGGTGATCGTAATGGGATAGATATATGCATTTGAAGCGATGTAGCGATGTACCAGACTTAAAAGAATCAGCATAATCGATATGGGGTAGATCGCATCTAATATAGGACTGGAAATGCTGAGAATAGTGGTCAGACCCTGATTACAAATGATAAAAGAAAAAGTTACAATAAGCAGAACCCATTTGCGATAGGAGACTTTTTCAAATAAGGTGGAGAAAAACTGTGAGATAGAGTTAATTAAACCTACACAGGTAGTGAGACAAGCGAGTGTGAAAATAGCGGCAAGAATCACAGCACCGAATTCGCCGAAGAGCTGAGCCACAATTTGACGCAAGGTCCAGGCACCATTTTCGCCAATGGAATAAATTCCGGAGGACATGGCACCCATGTAAGTCAACATCAAATATACCAGTGACAAAATAGTACCTGCAAAAATGCCTGCACGAACGGTATAACGAACAACATCTTTTTCCTTTTCCAGACCAAAAGAGCGCAGTGTAGTTGCAATAACCAAACCAAAGTTTAAGGCAGCGATGGTATCCATTGTTTGATATCCTTCACAAAATCCCTTTAAAAGCGGTGCACCTTGATAAGCATGCTGAGGAGAGGCAATGGATGTTTCACCGTTTAATACAAAGCTAATAAATAGAAATACCAGTAAAATCAACAGAGAGGGTGTTAAAAAGCGCCCGATACGCTGGACCAGTTTGCCGGGGTTCAGACACAGCCATAGAGCAATGATAAAGAATACCAAAGAATAGAGCAGCATAAATAGTACGCGGTTGGCATCTTCAGGCAGGTAAGGGGCAACAGCCATTTCAAAGGGTACAGATGCAGCCCTTGGAATTCCCAGACCGGGACCGATGGATAAATAAATTAGCACAGTAAAAATAAGTGAGAATTTGTGCCCTACACGGCTTGCGAGTTTGTCCAAACCATCGGACTGGGCGACTACAATAACACCTAAAATAGGAAGGATAACAGCAGTAGCAAGAAAACCAATCATGGCAGGAATGGTATTGATACCAGCGTTTTGACCAAGAAATGGTGGAAAAATCAGATTTCCTGCACCAAAGAAAAGTGAAAATAGCATAAAGCTGATTAAGAGCATATTGCGCCGACTGAGTTTCATGTAGATTTCCCCTTTAACGAGATTCTTTTTATTTTAGCACAAAATGTCTAAATTGTAAAATTGTAAAATAAAAATTAAGGAACACGGATGAAAGCCATAGGTTCAAATCTGTCTTGGTCTTTTCACAGTGTCATAGTCAATCTCTATGTGGAAGTGTTAACAAACAGATAGTTGATTTTCAATAAAAGTGAGGGTACAATGAGTTTAATCCATAAGAAAGGGGTTTTGGATGCATGGAGCAACTTGAAAGAATCGCATATATGGAACAAGCGCTTGATGACTGTGAGGCAAGCATCGCTACTATGCGGAGAGCACTTGAAGCATACCATGCTGTTCAAAATAAGATAGAAGAGCTGTTTGCGTATTACAGCAGTGAGCAGTGGATGGAAGATTATGACGACAGTTGTGCCGGAAAGCTTCCTGATGATTTGAAATGTGGTGTTCTGTCACAGGATGCAGTACATTGCATGCTGGGGGAAAATAATGATTTGATGGTAGAATTAAAAAAATTGGTACAGGAATATTCTGCTGAAATATAAAGATTAATTTAGGGGTTTAGAGAGCATGCTATGGATAGATAAAGAAATGTATAGGAATGGCAGATAAACAGGAGGAACAGAAATTATTCATGAAAAGAATCGCATTACTACTGACATTGACCCTTTTTTGTGTGGGATGCAGCAATAATCAAATAGAGCAGCCGCCCCATAGTTCTGTAGATGAACAAGGTGCAATGTATTCAAATTTAGTGGATGAATCATCCCAAAAAGAGGTTGCAGATCTGCTAAAAAGCCGTGGGGTTACAAAAGAGCAAACAGATACGCTGCTTTCCTGGGTGGATGATTTTAATTCTCGTGTGACATCAGGACAGCTGCCGGAGGGATTCCGGGTGATGGAGAATCACGGGGTGAGCTATGCTGGCTTGATTGCTGCATGGAAAGAGTCAGAAAGCGGAGAGGTTTTGCCAGAAGCAAATTGTCGTCTTACCAGTTATCTGCTGATGAAGCATCTAATCCAAACAAATGGCAAGAAAGAAGATCAGGACACTTTTTTAATGTTTGATATTGAAGCAATTGATACGTACGAGCCATTTTACCTTAGTAAAGAAGAAAGACGGAATTTTATTTCGCTTTTTAGCTGGGTGCCCGTAAATGAAACGAGTACTGTGGAGGAGCATATTGCAAATATCCAAACGGCATGGAAGGATAGAGAGATCCAAATAAACGGAGAGGGTATTTCTTTGGTTACTGTTTATTTGCATTCATCCTTTGATGAAGTCCGCTTTGTAGGACATACAGGTGTTTTGCTAGAGGGTGAGGACGGATTGTTATTTGTTGAAAAGTATGGGCCAATATATCCGTTTCAGGCAACCAAGTTTTCCGATCGTGAAGAATTGAAGCAGTATTTGCTTGGCAGGGCGGATTTATACGGTGATGAAACTGAACTGGAACCGATCGTTATGGAAAACGATCAGTTGATTTAAAATGAGATTAAAAGCACTGCGGCAATATGCTTCTCCCGTAACTTCGGGTGTGCTGGAATCCCCGGCAAAGATTGCTTCGGCAATTTCTGCCGGGGTTCTTTTTTGGTTAGCTTTAGCGTTACAACACCCCCCGGCTCTGCCGGGGAGAATAAGAAAAATTATATAGTGAAAACCTCCAAGTTATAAT
>JAHHSM010000028.1 GCA_020025175.1 Oscillospiraceae bacterium
AACAGGTATTAGCATTTTTCGTGATTTTGGCCTTGGCCGTCATTGCGATACCATTTCTTTTTAATGAACTTCATGAAATTTTTTCTTTTTTTGATAATCTTATTGCACTTTCCGGTCTTCCGGGCAAAGTGTATGATCCGTTAATCAAAGCAATTGGAATTGCAGCTGTAACAAAAATAGGTATCAGCTTATGCAAAGAAGCGGAATCCGATACTGCGGCAGCTTTATTGGAGATGTGTGGGACATGTTGCGCCCTGATTGTTTCGCTTCCGCTTATGAAAATGGTACTGGAATTATTAAAACAGATGGTATGATACGTATGAAAAGAGTAATAAAAAAATGGATTAGTGCAGTATGCTGCATGGCTGTGTGCTTTTGCTGTGTGCCATGTGCATTTGGAGTGCAGCAAGAGCAGCAGCCCATAGAAGTGCTTCAAGAGGCGCTACCATCCGACACGCAGAAAATTCTTTCTAAAATCGACCCGGAGAGTGGTGCTGGGTTTGAGACAGGGGTTGCTTCCATTCTTGAATATGGGCAAAAGGAATTAAATAATATCTGGAAACAAATTTTTGGATGCGGTACCGCATTGCTCTTGGTTGTACTTCTGTGCGATGGCGCAAAACTTTTGTATTTCAAAGAAAAGGACAGTCGCATTTTACAATGTGCTACCATTACAGGAGCACTGTCAATCGTGCTGTTATCAGCTGGGAGCATGAGTGATATGATTGGGCTTGGAGTGGAAACAATTTATACCATGAATGATTTTTCAAAAGCCCTTTTGCCTCTTTTGGGCACAGCCTGTGCCGCAACGGGGAGCATTACATCGGCGGCAGTCCGTGAAATTACAACAACACTGTTTGCGGATATGCTCATCACAATTATCAGTACACTTTTGGTTCCGTTGATTCATATTTACATCGGAGCGATTGCAGCCAATGCAGTTCTGCAGCAAAATAGCCTGAAAAATATTGCCAAATGGATCAAAAAAGCTATCACATGGTTTTTGACGATTTTACTGACTGCATTTACAGCCTATTTGACAATCAGTGGGGTAGTTTCTGGGAGTGCCGATGCTACAGCACTCAAAATCACTAAAGTTGCCATATCGGGAGCAATCCCCGTGGTGGGTGGCATCATGTCTGATACTGCATCCACCATTTTGGCAGGTGCTGCGATTTTAAAGAATACGATTGGCGTCTTTGGAATGCTGGCGATTTTTGCATTATGCATCACACCATTTTTGCAAATCGGATTGCAATATCTCATGTATAAAGTGGCAGCCTTTTTAGCGGAAACTGTGGACCAAACAGGACTTTCTTCGCTGATGAATGACATTGGGGGTGCATTTGGTATGGTGCTGGGTATGACCGGTGCGTGTGCAATGCTTTTAATTATTTCGATCATTACAGCGATATCGGCGGTGATACCGCTATGAGTTTTTTGACGAGATGGTTATTATCTGTAGTTGGAACCGCATTTCTCATAGCGATTGCAGACGGATTGATGCTGGAGAAAAGAGTAAAGGAAGTAGGGGGATTGATTGGTGGTATGCTGCTTCTTTTGACGCTTCTATCACCATTATTACAGGTTCATATGGGTGATTTGGAGCTTTCTATGGATCAGTATCTTGAAGAAATCGATCAAAAGATTGTATTCTATCAAGAAAATCAAAACGAGGATTTTGCACTGCGCATAAAAGAGGATACTGAATCATATATAGAAACTGTGGCACAAAAGATGGGGCTTGAGATTACCACGGATATTGAAATTAAGGTTGCTGAAAATGGTGTACCAACACCTTGCCGAGTCCGAATCAGCGGTCCGTATCATGCTGGACTTGCAAAGCAGATTGAAAGCGATTTGGGACTTCCTCCAGAGCAGCAGGAGTGGAATACAAAAGAAAAAGGGGGACCTATGTGAAAACAGATTATGAGCAGGTAAAACAAAGGCTTTCTACACTTGTTTCCAGATATAAATACATATTGTTGATGATTTTAGTTGGCGCAGGGTTAATGTTGTTTCCAAGTGGTGGAAAAGAAGCGGATCATGCGGCAATACAGAGTCAAACAGAAGAGAGTAGTTATTCTTTAAATGAGACACAGCAGCATATGGAGAAGATCTTGTCAAGAATTGATGGAGTTGGACGAGCAGAAGTTATGCTGACAGTTTCTTCAGGCAGCCAATTCATTTATCAAGAAGATCAAGAGGTTTCATATTCCGGAACAGCAAATGCGCCGGAAGATTACACCTCGCAGACAGGAACTGTACTGCTTGATCGCGGAAGTATCGGGCAAGAGGCGTTGCAGACACAGGAAATCTATCCACCGTATGTAGGAGCGCTTGTTGTATGCGATGGTGCAGGGAATTCCGGCACCACTTTAAAAGTCAAAGAAGCGGTATCTGTTCTAACAGGATTAGGAGCAGACCGCATCTCTGTTGTAAAACGTAGTGAATCTTAAAGTGAGGAGAAATTGGGTATGAAAAAACGGATGAAGCGAAATATCATGATCGTGGCAGTTGTGGTGTTTGTCAGTGCAGCAGCATATTTGAATTGGAATTATTCACAAAGTTCTGCAAATGTAGGTAAGATTTTGGGGGAATCAACTTTGGTAAACGGAACGGATTCCGGATCATCTTTAGAGGATGATACAGATGGAACAGACACAGAAGTTTTCGGAAAAGAAAAGAACTATTTTGATACTGCCCGTTTGAATAGGGAAGAATCACGTGATGGGGCACTTGCACTTTTAAAAGAAGCCGCCGCCGATGAAAAGGCAAGTCAGGGTGCCCGTGATGATGCCAATAAACAAATGCAGCAAATTGCAAACAACAAGGTTACAGAGGCGACAATTGAAAATCTTGTTATGGCGAAAGGTTATAAAGATTGTGTCGCTTATGTAAATCCGGAAAGTGTGAGTGTTGTGATCGCCGGAGAGGGCAAAGGGTTGAAAAATTCGGATATTGCAAAGGTATCGGATATTGTCATGGAGGAAACGGGACTTTCGGCTGATAAAATCAAAATTATGGAGTCAAAATAATGATTGTTTTTTGCGCACAATGATGGTACAATAAAATCAAACACTATAAGAAGGAGTGTGCGCAATTATGACTGATACAAAGAGAGAATACGTTGTCCGTCCGGATGAAAAGGGCAGTATTAATATATCTGAAGATGTTGTTGCAGCAATTGCTGTTTCGGCGGCTATGGAAGTGGAAGGTGTAGGAGAGTTTTCTCCCAACGCTGCCGGTCGCAAGAAAAATGCCGTAAAAGGTGTTAAGCTGACAATCGACGGAGATAATGTGGTCGTGGATTTGCAGATTATGGTAAAATATGGCCTGCCGATTCCTACGGTTGCACAAAATGTGCAGGAAGCCGTTTTTAATGCAGTCGAGTCTATGACTGAACTGAAAGTTTGCCAGGTGAATGTCCGTATCAACGGTGTCGCTTTTGGTGAAGATGTCATCTCGGCGCAGTAATTTATTTATAGTGAGGCGGAGTGGGTCCTCCGCCTCGTTTTTGTGAAAGAGAAAGAAAAGGAAGTTATAATATGGTACGTTCTACTGCAAGAGAAATTGCAATTCGTTTGTCTTATGAGTTAAGTTTTACTGATTTGGAGTCTCGCGAGCTTTTGAATCGGACTTTGACTGCCGAGCACTTTGCAGGACTCGCAGCTGAGGATGATTTGTATTCTGAACTGCCCGGCGAAAAGCAGGAGCAATATATTCGTAAGCTGGTTTGCGGAGTATCCGAGCACGCTGCTGAGTTGGACTCATATATTGAAAAGTACGCTGTGGGCTGGAAGTTTGAGCGCATTCCGTTAGTTGCATCTGCAATTATGCGTGTAGCAATGTATGAAATGCTTTATATGCCTGAAATTCCCAATCCGGCAGCAATTAATGAGGCAATTGAGATTGCAAAAAAGTATGAAGATGAGAAGGTTGTGTCTTTTATGAATGGTATTCTTGGCAGCTTTGTGCGTCAGGAATGTGCAGAGTAATCCGATATGGCTTTGTGTGTCGGATTTGATACAAGCAATTATACGACCTCAGCCGCATGGTTTGATGGTTTGGAAGGGCGGAACGAAAGCCGAATTTTGGATGTGCCGAAAGGTGCATTGGGATTGCGGCAGAGCGATGCCCTTTTTTTGCATGTAAAGCGACTGCCTGAGATTGTGGAGCGCTTATTGGACGGACGGGATTTAAAAAATGCCGCAGTAGTAGCCGCAAGTAGTCGTCCAAGAGAAACAGAAGAGTCTTATATGCCGTGCTTTCTGGCAGGAATCTGTGAAGCGAAAACACTTGCTGTATCTTTGGGCGCAGCGTATATGGAGTTTTCTCATCAGCAGGGGCATCTGGCTGCTGCTGCATGGTCTGCTGGTCATGAAGAATTATTGGACCAGCCGTTTTTGGCATGGCATCTTTCCGGTGGAACCACAGAACTTTTGCATGTTGTACCTGAGGGAACTGCCGTTCATGCTGAAATCATCGGTGGCACGACGGACATTTCTGCCGGTCAGCTGATTGACCGCACAGGAGTACTACTCGATTTGCAGTTTCCTGCAGGAAGGTATGTAGATGAGCTTTATTATGAATCGGATTGCGCGTCTTCGTTTTGCGTAAAGATCAATGATCTGAGATTTTCACTTTCAGGTATGGAAAATAAAGTAAAGGGCATGATTGAAAGGGGCGAAGGAAAAGCGAACGTTGCACGATTTGCAGTGGATACTATTGCAAGTGCAGTCCGCCGTACGACTGATGAAGCGAAGAAGATTTACCCAGGTCTGCCTATACTGTGCTCTGGCGGTGTCGCATCTAATTCTGTGTTACGTAAGGTAATGAGTGATGCTTATTTTGCAATGCCGGAGTTTTCAAGAGATAATGCGATGGGTATTGCTGTACTTGCGTACCGTGCTTATGAGGCAGAAAGACGAGTGTGATGGAAGTGGCTGAACAAAAAATCTTCGGTGTTACAGAAGTCAACCAGCTGATTAAAACCATTTTGGATGGAACGCCTGTTTTGAATCGTATTTATGTGCGTGGGGAGCTTTCCAACTACAAAGTATATGCATCAGGTCATCATTACTTTACATTGAAGGACCCCGAGGGTGTACTGCGCTGTGTCATGTTCCGCTCCAGTGCTGGAAAACTGCGTTTTCGTCCGGAAAATGGTATGAAAGTCATTTTGCATGGCCGCATTGCCGTTTTTCCGAGGGATGGTCAGTATCAGATGTATTGTGATTCTATTACACCGGAAGGAATAGGCGACTTGTATGTTGCTTTTGAGCAGTTGAAAGCAAAACTATATCAGGAAGGTTTATTTGATGAATTGCATAAAAAGCCACTGCCGCTTTATCCGGAAAGGATAGCAATTATCACCTCCGGTTCAGGCGCGGCAGTTCATGATATGATTCGGATTTTAAGAAAACGCTATCCTATTTGCAAAGTCATTGTGCTCCCGGTACGCGTACAGGGGGCAGAAGCACCGGCAGAAATTGTGGGGGCAATTCGTTATGCAAATCGCTGGAAGGTTGCGGACTTGATTATTACTGGGCGCGGCGGCGGATCTATGGAAGATCTGTGGGCGTTTAATGATGAACGCGTGGCAAGGGCGATTTATGATTCGGAGCTTCCGGTTATTTCAGCCGTTGGACATGAACCGGATGTTACTATTTCTGACTTTGTTGCAGATGCGCGTGCATCTACTCCGTCAAATGCTGCAGAATTGGCTGTTCCAGATAAGATGGAATTGCTGACACGACTGCTGTCTACAAGTAATTTTTTGTCGCAGCTCCAGTCACAGCAAATTCGTATGTGCAAAGAACATTTGAAAAAGCTTTCGGAAAGTCATGCTATGCAGGATCCGATCGTGTTTATTCAGGATAAGCGTATGGCGTTAGACTTTGCGCATCAACAACTGACTAATTTGGCGCAGACTGCGCTGGCAGAGCGGCAACGTCAATTTTCTGCATTGGCTGCATCACTGGATGCATTAAGCCCGTTGAAAGTGCTGGGCCGAGGGTATGCTGTTGCAAGGAATGGAACTGGTAAGATTTTAAAAACAGCAAATGATGTGTCTGTTGGTGAAAAAATTACGGTTTCTCTTGGAGATGGTGCATTGGGCTGTACTGTCGAGAAAATTATGCCAGGGGAGGAAGGCTGACATGGCAGAAAAGAAAATGAATTTTGAACAATCTATTAGTCGTTTGCAGGAGATCGTATCTGCTTTGGAACGCGGTGACGCACCTCTTGCAGATTCTTTGAAGCTATTCGAAGAAGGCACTAAGCTGGTTTCGTCCTGCACAAAGATGTTGGATCAAGCAGAACAGAAAGTCGTAAAGCTTGTAAAAAGTGCGGATGGAACACCCACAGAGGAAGTGTTTGCTTCTACAGAGGAAGGGGAGCACTGAAATGTATTCTGATTTTGAAACGCAAAGTGCCTTGTACCGAGCAGCAACAGAGGAATTTCTTGCAAAGCAATTCACTGATTCCTGCCCTTGGGACACTATATACGATTCTATGCGCTATAGCCTGTTGGCAGGTGGAAAGCGGATTCGTCCTATGCTGAGTATGGCGTTTTGCCATATGTACGGTGGTGACTGGCATTTAGCTGCTCCCCTTGGCTGTGCATTGGAAATGGTTCATACATATTCCTTGATTCACGATGATTTGCCTTGTATGGATAATGACGATTTGCGTCGTGGGAAGCCAACAAATCATAAAGTTTATGGTGAAACAATGGCTGTATTGGCAGGCGATGGATTACAAAGTGCTGCTTTTGAAGTGATTGCATCAGCATCTGCACTTTCGGCACAACAGCGAATTGACGCGGTGGAAGTGCTGGCAAAGGCGTGCGGTACTTCGGGGATGGTTGCCGGTCAAGTTTTGGATATGAGCAACCACAGTAGTGAGGAAGAGCTCTTAATGCTCCACGAACTCAAAACAGGCGCAATGATTGCCGGTGCCGCGGAACTTGGCTGCATTGCTGCCAACGCAGATAAAAAAGCACATGCTTGTGCAAGGGAATATGCATTGAAATTAGGCATTGCATTTCAAGTTTATGATGACGTTTTGGATGTCATTGGCTGCGAGAAAGACCTTGGAAAGCCCATTGGTTCTGATCAGGAGGAAGGCAAGTTTACTTTTGTAAATTTGATGGGAGTAGATGGTGCATTGGAGTATGCCAAACGCTGTACTGAAGAAGCAAAAGCAGCATTAGATCATGCGTTGGATACAGCTTTTTTAGAAGAATTGGCAGATTCCCTGATTTGCCGCAAAAATTGATGATTCAAACAGGTCGCATGGAGATGCATAAATTCTCTTTGGGACCTGTTTGTTTATCTGTGCATGGCAGAAGATGGCTTTTTATAGTCCGTAAAGGATGGATGAAAAGTGTGGCTTAGATTGGAAAAGCAATGAATACACCTTGCATATTTTTAAAAATCTGATAAAATATGATATTACTAAGCAGCGGCGCAGTATTCTAGTCAGCTAAACAGTTTACCAGGAAGGGCCTAAAAATCCTTTGAAGGGCATATCGATGAAGTCCCTGGTGTTTGCTTCTTACGCCCAGTTTGGGGTGGATGCTGGGGGTTAAGGTTTGAGGGCGGCTTGCAATGGCATGTAAGTTCGACCCTCTTTCCGTGGAGACCTGCTCTTGTGATGAGCCAAGAAAAAATCCGAAAGGACTTGTGACTCGTTACGAAGCAGGATTAAACCTGCAATGTGGTGTGAAAGGGATTCGTCCTCTAATCGCTATGTGCAGTGTAGCCTGCCTTGAGTGAATATGGTGAATGTGGGATCAACGCGCAAACTCCCCGGCCAGGGAGCATGTGCGATCGCTCACTGAAACCATGGTTGCAAAAGAGGCTAAGAAACGGGTTTAGCTGTTGTGGAAAACACCTAGGCTGTCATAGTGGACATCTGAAGGATTGCAGTGCGGACTAAGTGGCAATCGGGTCGCAGTGTTGGCAACGCATTGACACAGAGCTTAAAGGGGAACCGCCAAGTGGAAACGCAAGGTGCTTTGTGGGGAAATCCTACCCGTACCTAAGCCGTAAGATTTACTTTTGATGTTGCCGTCTGTTTAGTTCTATTTTCGTATTTATTTTTCTGTTTTTCTAGGAGGATTTTATAGGTGGACAGCCAAAAAAGCGGCAAGCAAAAAAAGCAAGCAGTGGATAAAAGCAAGAAAAAGAAGGATTACTGGATATTAAAAATTTTCTTAATGTCAATTTCGATTTCGGCAGTGTTCAGCCTTGTTTCATCAAATGTGCTTAATGGTGCCGGTTATGTTGTAGCATTTTTACTTTTGGCTTCGTTTATTGTGGTTGGTATCCTCTTTGATATGATTGGTGTGGCTGTCACAGTCGCAGAGGAGCGACCTTTTCACTCCATGGCTGCTCATGGTGAAAAGTGTGCGTCATCAGCACTGCGGTTGATTCGCAATGCCGATAAGGTCAGTAGTGTGTGTAATGATGTGGTGGGCGATATTTCAGGTATCGTTAGTGGCACAACTGCCGCAGTCATTGTAACAAGGCTGTGTGATTCTTTTAATCTTGATACTATGTTACTCTCTCTCGTTATTTCTGCATTGGTATCTGGTTTGACGATCGGCGGTAAAGCAATTGGTAAAACAATCGCAATCAATAACAGCACCCAAGTTGTGTATACTGTTTCACGAATAATCCATCTTGTAAGAAAGAAATAATAGCTGAATTTAATTTAACAGGATATAAAAATGAACAATTATTTTTTAAATAAAATTGCCTCGCCTGATGATCTGAAGAAGCTGGCACCAGAGGAATGCAATCAGCTTTGCGCAGAAATACGCAATTTTTTAATAGATTCTGTTTCTAAAACCGGAGGACACCTCGCCTCGAATCTTGGCGCAGTAGAATTGACAGTGGCGATCCATCGTGTATTTGATACAGCGAAGGACCGCCTCGTTTTTGATGTAGGGCATCAATGCTATGTACACAAGGCATTGACAGGACGACGGGAATTATTTTCGACATTACGTAGCTTTGAAGGCTTATCTGGCTTTCCAAAACCTTATGAAAGCATCCATGATGCTTTTATTGCCGGACATGCTTCGAATTCTGTATCTGTAGCACTCGGCATGGCACGCGCTCGTACGTTAATGGGGGCTGATTACCATGTGTTGGCAGTGATTGGAGATGGTGCGCTAACAGGTGGTTTATCTTATGAAGGATTAAATAATGCAGCAGCATCAAATGAGCCACTCATTGTTATTTTAAATGATAATGCAATGTCCATTGGACAAAATGTCGGTGGTGTAGCAAATCATTTGCGAAAGATCCGTACAAAACCAGGATACTATCGTTTTAAAAAGAAGTATCGTGGAACTATAAATGCTTTGCCGGGTGGAAAGACGTTGTATAACGGCATCCATCATCTTAAAACAGGTATCAAGGAAGCCCTTTGGCCTTGCAGTTTTTTTGAAGATATGGGATTTCAATACCTGGGTCCGGTAGACGGCCACGATTTGAATCAGCTATGTCATGCACTCGCCTGGGCGAAAGAATTGCAAAAGCCGGTTGTTGTCCATGTGAATACGGTCAAAGGAAAAGGCCGTTCTTATGCGGAGCGGACACCGGATCAATATCATGGCATCGGTCCCTTTGATCCGCAAACCGGTAAGGCACTTGCTCCATCAAGAGAAAACTTCAGCAAAGTTTGCGGAAGGGTACTTTCAGAGCTTGCCAATCAAGATGCACGCATTTGCGCGATTACTGCTGCAATGGAATCGGGTACAGGTCTGGATGCATTTTCAAAAGCGCATCCCAGCCGCTTTTTTGATGTAGGTATTGCAGAGGGGCATGCAGTTTCTATGGCAGCAGGCATGGCATCGCAGGGAATGATCCCTGTATTTGCGGTTTACTCAAGCTTTCTGCAGCGTGGCTTTGATATGTTGCTGCATGATGTGGCTCTTATGCAATTACACACAGTGTTTGCGGTTGACCGTGCAGGCTTGGTTGGTGATGACGGCGAAACGCACCACGGTGTATTTGATGTGGGATATTTGCGTCAGGTGCCCGGAATGACGATTTATTGTCCTGCAAGCTTTGCGGAAATGCGTGATATGATGCGGCATGCTGTTTTAGAAACAGATGGACCTGTTGCCGTAAGATATGCGCGCGGCGGTGAAGGAGAATATACAGGCTGCTCTTGTGGATTATCTGAAATCTGCCGGGAAGGAACTGATTTTACATTGGTTTCTTATGGTGTTTTGATTAATGAGATCTTTGATGCAGCACACCTTTTGGCTGAAGAAGGAATTTCCGTTGAAATTTTAAAGCTGAATACCATCCAGCCTTTAGATTTGAATCAAATCATAAAATCAACAGAGAAAACGCAGGGGTTGCTTGTTCTTGAAGATTGTGTTGAGAATGGGTGCGTTGGTCAAAGCATTGCAGCTGACCTTGCAAAAGCGGGAAAAGCACCCAAGTGTATTATATTAAAAAATCTTGGCAACGCCTTCACACCTCAGGGTAAAATTTCACTTCTTCGTGAAAGCCGTGGATTGCGTGGTGCGCAAATTGCAAAAGAGATAGGGGAGGCCATTCAAAATGGCAAAGAAACGACTTGATGTACTTGTAACAGAGCGGGGTTTGGTAGAAAGCCGTCAGAAGGCACAGGCACTTATCATGGCCGGACAAGTCTTTTCAGGTGATCGAAAATTAGATAAAGCCGGTATGCCGGTGGATGAAAGCATTCCATTGGAGATACGAGGACAAACGTTGAAATATGTAGGGCGCGGCGGATTAAAGCTTGAAAAAGCGATGGAGGTATTTCCGATCGATTTGAACGGCAAGGTCACAGCCGATATTGGTGCGTCCACAGGCGGATTTACAGATTGTATGCTGCAAAACGGTGCATTGAAAGTCTATTCTGTAGATGTGGGTTATGGAGAACTTGCATGGAAACTACGCAGTGACAGCCGTGTCGTTGTGTTAGAACGTACCAATGCACGCTATCTTGATCATGAACAGATCCCTGATGAGTTGGACTTTGCATCCATTGATGTATCCTTTATTTCGCTGAAACTGATTTTTCCAGCTGTGCATGACCTTTTGAAAGAAAAAGGCAATGTTGTAAGTCTCATCAAACCACAGTTCGAGGCAGGTCGCGAATTTGTTGGGAAAAAGGGCATTGTGCGTGATCCAAAAGTACATCGCATGGTGCTGGAACAATATCTTGAACATGCTGAAAGTGCGGGATTCTCTGTTTTGGATATCACGTATTCGCCTATTACGGGGCAAGAAGGCAATATTGAATATCTGGGATTTCTCGAAAAGGGAGCAGGACACAGCAACCAACTTGATTTACAGGAAATTATTGATATGTCTCATGCAGCACTGAAGGATTAACGTATGAAAAAAGTTGTTTTGTGCCCCAATGTTTATCGTGATCGGCAATTCACCATAACCAAAGAAGTTGGACGTTCGCTTGATGCAATTGGTATTGAATATGCTGTGAGTCTTCCGTTTACTGCGGAAAATGTGACACTACCTAAAGGATTCCATTACGAACCGATGAAAGCTGCTTTGAAAGGTGCAGATTTAATGATTGCCTTTGGTGGTGATGGCAGTATATTGCATCTGGCGAAAACAGCTGCAATACACCATATTCCTATTTTGGGAATCAATTTGGGTAATTTAGGGTATATTGCAGAGTTGGAAAATACAGATTTGGAGCTGTTGAAAAAGTTAAAGGATCAGCAACTTCAAAAAGAACAGCGCATGATGCTGGATGTAAGGGTATATCGCAATAATAAGCAGGTCTATTCGAACATTGTACTCAATGATGCTGTGTTGACAAAAGGTGCGGTTGCGCGCGTAATTAAGCTCCAGCTCTATATGAGTGGGAAAGAATTTATTCGTGTTGGCGGAGATGGCATTATTTTTGCTACGCCCACTGGCTCTACAGCGTATTCTCTATCTGCTGGTGGGCCTATTGTAGACCCTGTGGCTCAAAATATTTTAATTACACCAATTTGCGCGCATTCTCTTGTATCACCATCTTATGTCCTTGGACCGGAGCAGGTAATTGAGGTGCAGTCTGTGAATAATGGAAATAAAACTGTGTATTTGTCCGCAGATGGAGGAAAGGCGTTTTTGGTGAAAGAGGGCGACCGGATCGTAGTCCGACGCTCGAAATATACAACAGAATTGATTAAATTAAAAGACCGCAGTTTCTACGAAACGCTGCGTATTAAAATGGCAGATCGGGAGATGAGATAATGAAAACAAAAAGACAGGAAAAAATTCTGGAAATTATTGCAGCAAAACCGATCGAAACACAAGAACAGCTGTTGGAGGAGTTGAAAGCAAGTGGCTTAAGTGTAACTCAGGCCACAATCTCCAGAGATATCAAAGAATTACATTTGATCAAAGAGCAAACCGGACGCGGCAGCTATCACTATGTTGTGTCTGTACACAAAGCTACCTTCAACAACAGTAATAAATTACGCACAATTTTCCGTGAAAGTGTTGTAAGCTTTGATTGTGCACAGAATATGGTTGTGTTGAAGACGCTGCCTGGTCTTGCCTCAGCTGCTTGTACAGCTTTAGACAGCATGAATATTGATGTGTTGGTGGGGTCTTTGGCTGGAGACGACACCGTATTTTTAGTGATGCGAGACAATAATAGTGCTTTGCATTTCTGTGATGATATTCAAAAGATGATCGATTAAAGGAAAAGGGGCGGAACCGTATTATGCTGACGCTGTTGCATATCGAAAATATTGCAGTCATTGAAAAAGCGGATATTACCTTTCAAAGCGGTTTCAACGCATTAACTGGTGAAACCGGTGCGGGCAAATCAATTATTATTGATGCATTGGGTGCAGTTTTGGGTCAGCGTATTTCGCGCGAATTGGTTCGTACAGGCGAGAGCCGCGCTTCAGTAAGCGCAATGTTTTCGGATATAGAAGAAGATCTGCCCACACTGGTGGAACAGGGCATTGTCCCGGATGAAGACGGGGTCCTTCTTTTGCAGCGTGATATTCAAGCAGACGGAAAATCTGTTTGCAGAATCAATGGAAAACCCTGTACCGCTGCACAATTACGGCAGATTGGCATGAGCCTCCTGAATATTCATGGGCAGCATGATGGGCAACAGCTTTTGGATGAAACGCAGCATATTCACTATCTTGACAGCTATGGAAAAGTGGGAGCACCGCTTGCTGAATATTCAAAAGCGTATCACACAATGCGGGATGTCCTTCATGAAATTGAAGGAATGCAAATGGACGAAGCCGAGCGCATGCGCAGAATCGACACATTACAGCGAGAAATTGAAGAGTTGGAGCAGGCAAAACTGAAAGATGGAGAAGAGGAAGGGCTGTTGGAACGCAGAAATTTACTGCGCAACAGCGAAAAATTTATTTCTGCTGTGAATGGGGCAGATTACTGCTTGAATGGCAGCGATGAAAATAACGGAGCTGTATCACAAATTGCAGATGCTGAGAATGCATTGTCTCACGTTCGCCAATTTGGTGATACCTTTGCAGACCTCTTAAAACGGTTGACGCAAGTACGCCACGAGCTTTATGATATTGCAGAAACTGTATGTGATATGAAGGAGCAATTTGATTTTTCACCAGCAGAATTAGATGAAATCGAAAGCCGCTTGGATCAACTTTATCGATTAAAAAAGAAGTACGGCCCCAGTGTCCCGGATATGATTGCATATTTAGAAAAATCAAAAAAAGAATTAGATGAAATTCAATATGCAGACGATACAATCACCCGTTTAGAAAAAGAGCATGAGAACATGAGAAAGGCAGCAAAAGCTGCTGCTGAGCGATTGAGCAGTGTTCGAAAAAAAGCGGCGCTGGATTTGCAGCAACGCATTTTATCTGAGCTGCGTGATCTAGATATGAATAAAATCCGCTTTGAAATTGCCTTTGAAGAAAAACCTTTAGAGAGCGATGGTCAGGATCGTGTTCGATTTTTGATGTCTGCTAATGCGGGAGAAGAATTGCGTGCAATTCATAAAATCGCTTCTGGCGGTGAATTGGCACGTATTATGTTGGCACTCAAGAATGTATTGGCGGAAACAGATCGTGTTGGAACTCTTGTTTTTGATGAAGTAGATACGGGCGTTTCCGGCCGCGCTGCACAGAAAGTCGGCGAAAAAATGGCGCAAGTATCTCGCCGCAAACAGGTGCTTTGCGTGACACACCTTCCGCAAATCGCGGCGATGGCGGCTGCGCATTTTTCTGTTGAAAAAGGGGAGAAGGATGGGCGCACATATACAAAAGTGACTTGTTTAAATCGTACACAGCGGATGGAAGAGCTGGCACGTATTACCGGAGGTGCACACATTACAGATGCGCTTATGAAAAGTGCAGAAGAAATGTTGGATGCCGCAGAAGCATATAGAAATGCAATTTGAAGGAAGCTTTTTTGCAAATAATATAAGAGGTCGGTAAAATATCGACCTCTTTTTTGAGAAATTTAATAAAGTTTGATTTTCCATGATTTACCACTTGCAATTTAATGGGCTTTCTGTTAGCATATATAAGAATTAGGACGGAGGTGGAAAGAATGTACAGACTGTTTAAGCACTTTGAAAACAAGCTTGATATTCTATTTTCCCCGTTGTTTTATGGAGCAATCGCTTTTCATGATTTAGAAAGCGGTTGCTTTTTTTGGGCCTTGTGATCCTATTTTATCTATCACAAAATTCAAAAGCGGAAAGAGAGTAAGTGATTCAATGAAAAATTCCAGCAACACACAGCAAGTTATTACAGATGCACGTACACTTGGTAAATCTAAAATGGCGATTTTGGGTTTGCAGCATATGTTTGCAATGTTTGGCGCAACTATTTTAGTGCCCATCCTCACAGGCATCTATTTTACTGAAAATGGCATGTCCTATGGTTTATCGATTCAGGTAACACTGCTTTTTGCGGGTTTGGGTACACTATTCTTCCATTTATGCAGCAAACTCCAGATTCCTGCATTTCTAGGTTCTTCGTTTGCATTCTTGGGCGGTTTTGAAACAATTGCAGGTTTGCAAACCGGTATTTTTGAAGGCATGCCTATGAGCGAGCGCCTTCCGTACGCTTGCGGCGGTATTGTCGTGGCTGGTCTGCTTTATCTGATCTTGGCTGCATTGATTAAAGCCGTTGGGGTGCATCGTGTGATGCGCTTTTTACCTCCTGTTGTTACAGGTCCTATTATCATCTGCATTGGTCTGACTCTAGCACCTACAGCAGTTACAAATGCTCAGACAAACTGGTTTCTGGCAATTGTTGCATTGGCTGTAATTATTGTATTTAATATCTGGGGCAAGGGTATGTTCAAAATCATTCCTATCTTGCTTGGTGTTGTCATTGCATATCTGGTAGCCCTCGTTATGCACATGGCAGGAATGACAAACCCTGACGGCAGTGCAATTCTGAATTTTGCTGCAGTGGCTGAAGCAAACTGGATTGGTTTGCCGCCTGTGATGCTGTGCAAATTTGACATTACCGCAATTCTCGTCATGGCACCTATCGCATTGGCTACCATGATGGAGCATATCGGAGACATGTCTGCAATTTCTGCAACAGTTGGAAAAAACTATCTTGCAAATCCCGGTTTGCATCGTACTTTGATTGGTGATGGTATTGCAACATCGCTTTCGGCATTGTTTGGTGGCCCTGCAAATACTACATATGGTGAAAATACCGGTGTTCTGGTACTTTCTAAAGTTTATGATCCTCGTGTAGTTCGTTTGGCAGCAATTTACGCTATTATTTTGAGTTTCATCCCAAAGTTTGCTGATATCATTGGATCTATGCCCAGTGCAATTATTGGCGGTGTCAGCTTTATGCTGTATGGTATGATTTCTGCAATCGGCGTACGGAATGTTGTTGAAAGCAAAGTTGATTTTACAAAGTCGCGTAACCTGATTATTGCTGCAGTAATTCTGGTCAGTGGCTTGGGCTTCAAAAGTGGCTTGACCTTTGTTGTCGCAGGTACCTCTATTACACTGACAGGTTTGGCTGTTGCAGCAATTGCCGGCATTGCTTTGAATGCAATTCTGCCCGGTAATGACTTTGTCTTTGGTGCTGGGGAATCAAACAACGATTCTGCAAATCTGGGTACGTATTAATTGATTTAAAATAGAGTGCAAATGAGTAAATTCCGTTTGCACTCTATTTATTATTATATACTGGGTTATACTGTTTTTTAGACAGGATTCCTCTTTTCGCAATATACATGTTGACAAAGCATATAAAAATGTGATATAGTCGCAACTGTTAGCGATGAAAAGGAAGAGTAATATTGTGATATTCTGTAAAGAGAACTCCCGGGTGGTGGAAGGGAGAGAGGGTACCAATGTGAATACGCCTTGGAGCAGCCGCTTGAACAGAGTCCTCAGTAGAGCTGGCCGGGTGCGCCCGATATTGCGCTGATCGTATGATAGTACGATGTGAGGCTGTAGATTGCAAAATTTGCAGTAAACCAGAGGTGGTATCGCGTATTTTATGACGCCCTCTGTCCATGTTGGACAGTGGGCATTTTGTTTTGTTGGAGGGATTTCCTTGACTGCACGTCATAACGGAACAGCATTTGTGCTTTTAGCAGCGGTATTATACAGTACTGCCGGTTTGGGTATGAAATTGATCCCATGGAGCGGAATGGCATTGAACGGCGGTAGAAGTATCATTGCACTGATCGTATATGCTGTTTTTTTATTCGCAACACATCATAAATTAAGAATCAATAAGTGGGTTATCCTTGGTGCGATTGCAGTATGTGGTACCAATACATTGTTTGCCATTGCAAATAAGATGACAACCGCAGCCAATTCTATTGTGCTGCAATATACTGCACCAATTTTTATCATCATTCTCTCCATGATATTTTTGCATAGAAGAGCAAATCGGCTTGATTTGACAACATGTGCATTTGTATTTCTTGGTGTAGTGTGCTTTTTTATTGATAGTTTGAGCGGTGGAAATCTTTTCGGTGATTTTATTGCGCTGATTTCTGGTGTTATGTATGCCATTGTATTTATGCTGGAGGATATGCCTGATGGGGATGCGCTTTCCTCACTCTTTTGGGGGACAGCACTCAGCTCCGCTATTGGTATTCCATTCATGTTCGGACAAGCGCCGTTAAATCAGACCGCAATCATCAGCATGCTTTTTTTAGGTGCTTTCCAAATGGGGCTTGCTTATATCTGTTTGGTTATAGGTTTAAAAACAACTGCACCTGTTACGGCAAGCCTTGTCACAGGGATAGAGCCAGTGCTTAATCCTGTTTTAGTGAGGGTATTTTATGGTGAAGAAATGGAAATGTTATCAATTATTGGTACAGCTATCGTGATTGTCAGTGTGATTGGATACAACATAATTCTGTCAAAAGAAAAGAGCAGTATCACAAAAGAAAATGCTGTTTATAAAACAAATTGATATAAAAGGAGACGAAAAATCATGACTTGCTATGAAGAACTCAAAGCACGCGGCCTGATTGCTCAGGTAACCAATGAAGAAGAAATTTCTAAAATGATCAATGAAGGTAAGGCTGTGTTCTATATTGGCTTTGATCCTACTGCTGACTCTTTGCATGTTGGTCATTTTATGGCGCTTTGCCTGATGAAGCGTCTGCAGATGGCAGGTAATAAACCGATTGCGTTGATTGGCGGCGGTACTGCAATGATCGGGGATCCATCTGGCCGTACTGATATGCGCAGCATGATGACCACTGAAACGATTCAGCATAACTGTGCCTGTTTTAAAAAGCAGATGGAACGTTTTATTGAATTTGGTGAAGATAAGGCGATTATGGTCAATAATGCAGATTGGTTGCTGGACTTAAATTACATTGAATTCATTCGTGATATTGGTACATGTTTTTCGGTAAATAATATGCTTCGTGCAGAATGTTTCAAGCAGCGTATGGAAAAAGGCTTAAGCTTTTTTGAGTTCAACTACATGCCTATGCAGTCCTATGATTTTTACTATCTGTACAAGAACTACGGCTGCAATATGCAGTTTGGCGGAAATGATCAGTGGTCCAACATGTTGGGTGGTACAGAACTGATTCGTCGTAAATTAGGTAAAGATGCACATGCGATGACAATCACATTACTGTTGACATCTGAAGGCAAGAAGATGGGTAAAACGGCTTCCGGCGCAGTATGGCTGGATCCAGAAAAAACCAGTCCGTATGACTTCTATCAGTATTGGCGCAACATCGAAGATGCTGATGTACTCAAATGCATCCGTATGCTCACATTCCTGCCGTTGGAGCAGATCAAGGAAATGGATTCTTGGGAAGGAGCACAGCTGAACGTAGCGAAGGAAATTCTGGCTTATGAACTGACAAAGCTTGTCCATGGCGAAAAAGAGGCGGAGAAAGCACAGTCTGCAGCACGTACATTATTTGCAGGTGGTGCAGGTGACAGTGCAAACATGCCCTCCACCGAGTTGACTGCAGAAAACTTTGTGGATGGTAAAATTGGTATTTTGAACCTTTTGACCGCTTGCGGTCTGTGTGCATCTAATGGTGAAGCACGCCGTCTGGTACAGCAGGGCGGTGTCAGTGTCAATGATGTCAAAGTCACTGCGGCTGATGCAACTTTCGATCAAAATGCATTTGCCGGAGATGGTGTGATCATTAAGAAGGGGAAAAAGGTATTTCATAAAGCTGTGAGTATCTAATCAAAACCACTAGTAAACTAGTGGTTTGCTCAGCCCCTAGAAGGGTCATTAC
>JAHHSM010000003.1 GCA_020025175.1 Oscillospiraceae bacterium
GTGCAGGCGGTCAGTTTTCTATCACCCGCGCGTATTGCTATGCACCCGCCCGTGAGATTTCCGTATACGATTACTGCCAGGTGCTCTTTGCAGCCCTTTGGGGTTTTATCCTGTTCGACCAAATTCCCGACTGGCTCAGCATCCTCGGGTATCTCATTATCATTGGCGCAGCAATTGTTATGTATCTTTACAATAATCATCTGTGGCTGTTCCGTTCGCACAAGGGCGAAAAACCGTCTGCTTCATAAAGAACCAAAAGCCTTTCTGCCCATGGCAGAAAGGCTTTTTTCTATACGCTTATTTTTTTACAGCCGGAAACAGCACACAAATATCCGTTCCTTCTCCCACCTGACTGTGCAGCTCGATTTGTGCCCCGTGGAGGGCAGCGAGATGCTTGACGATTGCCAGACCCAAGCCTGTACCGCCGCTTTCCTTACTGCGGCTTTTATCCACACGGTAAAACCGTTCAAAGACACGCTCCTGCTGCTCCGGCGGAATACCAATGCCATTATCCGCAACACGGAGATACGGATGCCCGTCCGCTATACCGCAGCACACCTTGACCTTTCCGCCCGGCTTATTATACCGAATGGCATTGTCACATAAATTGACGCACATCTCTTCGATGGCACTGCGATTTCCAAGGATTACTGTATTTTCCCCTTCATATACCAATGTCACATACGCACGCTGTGCATTTACCCCCAGCTGATCCACACATGACAACACCACGTCTTTGAGATCCATCATCTCAAAATCCATTTGAGGCTGTTTCGCGTCCTGCGCAGTATCCAGCTTGGAGAGCTGAATGATATCATTGACCAAGCGCAGCAAACGATTCGCCTCTTTGTGAATTTTCTGCGCAAAATTCTGCACATCTTCCGGATGCGCGATACCGGTTTCGATCAGCTCCGCATAACCGGAAATAGAGGTTAAAGGTGTCTTCAATTCATGGCTGACATTTGCCGTAAATTCCCGGCGCATATTTTCATTTTGCCGCCGAATGGTACGGTCACGCACAATAGAATCCACGAAGGGCTGCATCTCCGGATAGGGCACTTCCCAATCAATTTCATCCAGCCGTTCGCCCATTTTTACAATTGGGCGAACAAAAGACCTGGTCAAAAGAAAGCTGATCAGAACGCAGATGCCAACAAGCAATACGCAATAGATCAATAACGCAGGCATCGCACTGCTGAACAATGTATACTGCCCGCTTACATCGATCGAAACACGCAGTACATTCCCGTCATTCAAACGCATTGCATAATAATAAGAATGCACCCCCATTGCATAGGATTTGCGCTCTGCACTGCCCTCTCCATCTCGTAATGCGCTGTATACTTCCGGACGATTCAAATGATTTTCAAACGCACCTGAAAGCTCACTGTCCCCCAATACGGTTCCATCCGGTTGGATCAGCGTCACACGCACATCCGCATCGCTGTATTCTTCTGCCCTCCAATGATCCGGGCTCTGATGATATGCTGCCACGATCGTGTTGGCAAACAGATGCAACTCCTGCTGCATGTGGCGTTCAATCACTCCTGAAAACACAAATACACACAAAAGAATGGTTGCAATCATGCTGCCGATACCCGTCAGCAGCAAGCGTTTTGTAAGTTTCTTCGCCATTTGTTATCTTTCTCCAAACTCTTCTGCTGTCAGTTGATATCCAACTTTTCGAACAGTATGGATGTAGTTCCCCGCTGCCCCCAGCTTCTGCCGCAGGGTACGAATATGGATATCCAGCGTGCGGCTCTCGCCTGAAAAATCAGTATTCCAAACCCGATTCATCAGCTCTTCGCGAGAAAGAACCTTATTGGGGTTTTCAATAAAAAAGCGCAAAAGCTCATACTCTTTAAATGCCAGATCGATTTCTTTCTCACCAACCGTTACGCGGCGTACAACACCATCCATTTGAATTTCGCAAAAACGATGAACTGTTTTTTCTGTTTGCTTTTGCGCACGGCGCAGTATGGCACGAATTCTGGAAATAAACTCCATCAGGCCAAAAGGCTTTGTAATATAGTCGTCCGCTCCCTGATCAAGACATTTCACCACATCAATTTCACTGTCTTTCGCCGTCACCATCACCACCGGAATGTTGCGTGTATCAATTTTTTCACGAAAATTTTTCAGAATTTCCAATCCGTTCTGATCTGGCAGCATAATGTCAAGAATCACCAGTTCCGGCAGCATTTTTTTGCACGCCGCAAAAAAGCTCGCCCCATCGCCGAAGCCTTCTGTTTCAAATCCGTTATTTTTTAGCGCATACTGCTCCAGCTCACAAATATTGGAATCATCTTCGACAATATAGATCAATCACTTCACCTGACCTTCATCCGTCTCCGGCAGAACATAGCGGCGACCGTACTTTTCATAGCGCTTATCAAATTTATCATCACTATTACGCAGATGATCCACATACTGATGTACACTGTACTTATTTCCCGCCATTTCAACCATCGCTGCGGCAACATTGCTGCAATGGTCTGCAATGCGCTCATAATTTACCAACAGATCCTGCAGCACAAATCCGGCATTAACGCTGCAGGTTCCCTGCTGCAAACGATAGATGTGGCGGTCACGCATACTGCGCACCAAATCGTCCACAACCTGCTCCAACGGCTCAACCTTCATCGCCTGCTCTAAATCATTATTCTTAAATACATAAAGCGTTTTATCCAAAATATCCTGAATCACAGATTCCAGAACCGCCATCTCACCCCATGCCGTTTCAGACATCTGCAAATTTTTGCTGTGGATTTCCTCCGCCGCATCGTGAATATTGCATGCATGATCACCGATGCGTTCAAAGTCACCGATGGTATGTAAAAGCACATTGACTTCGCGATTGTCATCGCTATTTAAATCCTTTTCTGACACCCTCAGCAAATAAGAGCCGATACGATCCTCGTATGTATCGATAATATCTTCATTTTCTTTCACGCTTTCGGCACACTTAGGGTCCCAATTGTGAATCAGCGACATTGCTTGCAGCAGATTGGAACGGACCTTCTCTGCCATATTGCAGGTTTGCAAATAGCTGTTGCGCACGGCAATTGCGGGTGTGACCAGCAATCGTTCGTCCAACATTTCTGTTTTTCCCGGATTCTCATGATCCGGGACGGTGAGGTATGCCAGCCTTTCAAGGACACGGGCAAAAGGAAGCAGAACAACCGTTGCAATCACATTAAAGCAAGTGTGAATTACTGCAATGGTAAGGGGTGTTACTGCCTGATCCATAAACTGAAAATGCATCACAGCATTCACGACATAGAAAATTACCATGAACAGCAAAGAACCAATCACATTAAAATACAAATGCACCATAGCCGTACGACGTGCGCTTTTATTGGCGCCGATGGAGGAAAGCATTGCTGTCACCGTGGTACCGATATTTTGACCGAGAATGATCGGCAAAGCACTGCCGATGGTAATACTGCCCGTTAAAGACAGTGCCTGCAAAATACCCACACTGGCAGAGGAACTCTGAATCAGTGCCGTTAGTGCCGCACCAAAGAGCATGCCCAGCAGCGGCATCTCAAACTTCAGGAACAGCTCCTGGAAGGCAGGCATATCCGCCAAAGGTGCCATCGCATCCGACATGGTGCTCATACCAGTCATCAGCAGCGCAAATCCAAGCATGATCGTACCGATGCCCTTTGCACGGTCATTTTTTACAAACATATACAACACGATACCGACGAATGCAAGAATCGGAGAAAATCCAGTGGGCTTAAGCAGCATCACAATCAAACTGTCACCCTCAATACCGGACAGACTTAAAACCCAGGAGGTCACAGTGGTGCCAACATTACTGCCCATAATAATTCCCACCGCCTGATGCAGCTGCATCAAACCGCTGTTGACAAAACCAACTGTCATAACTGTTGTTGCAGAGGAACTTTGGATGATTGCCGTTACTGCCAGTCCAAGAAAAAATCCCTTAACGGGATTGTCTGTCATTTTAGCAAGAATACTTTGTAATCTGTTTCCCGCCTGTTTTTCCAAAGCCTTGCCCATAATGTCCATACCAAACAGGAACATAGCAAGTCCACCAAATAATGTGAACACATTGAATATGCTCATTCCAAAACCTCCAACTCTTTTACAATCTCTTTGAAAAATATATGTAAAATTATTGTAAAACTTTCTATGTAAAGTTTTCTATCAGTTTTATGTAAAGTTTATGTAAAGTTCTGTGAGCTTTACAGTTCCACAGCTTTTTAAGATATGTATTTTTCATTTGACCTTGTTTACCCATTGTTTGCCCGTCGCCGTAAAAACAGCCACAGAACAATCGTGTTCCGTGGCTGGATACATTATTTCTTTTTTGTTCTTTTCCCATGAATAACAAAGCAAAGTACCATATATACACCAAAAACCACGAATGCCGCAAGCTGCATCCGGTTCAGCCTTTCCAGCGCAGGGTTTGGCTGCTCAAAAATCTTCATGTCCTTGCCGTTTTCTTCCTCAATTACGATCATGCGAATTTCGCGGTATGATGTCAGTTCATATTTCATCCTGACAGCATCACCCACCTCCGGAAGAATTTCCATCCGCTGAAAAGTCTCTATTGGCAATGTAAATTTAACCGAATTATCTTCCAGCTTAATCGATACGCGTGTTCCTTCATAGGACTCGTAGACCTCTTCTATGATTCCGTCCATATCCGCAGTCATCGGGGCTCCGGTATAGTCCGGCAGCTTGTAAGAAATAACTGCCAGAACCAGTGCGCCCAGAATCAGCGCAATTGCGAAAATCAAGTCCGCGCGCATCTGTTCTTTATTTTGTCCCATTTTATCGTACCTGTCCTTTTCCACGGATTTCATATTTATAACTGGTGAGTTCCCGCAGTCCCAGCGGCCCGCGCGCATGGAGCTTCTGCGTAGAAATACCGATTTCGGCACCCAAGCCAAACTCACCACCATCGGTAAAGCGGGTAGATGCATTGACATAAACCGCAGCAGCATCCACACAGCGCACAAAGCGTTCCGCTGTTTGCGCATTTTCTGTTACGATACACTCGCTGTGACCTGTGCCAAACTGATCGATATAATCGATTGCTTCCTCCACATCTGCCACTTGGCGCACAGCCAAAATATAATCGTTATATTCTCTGCCCCAATCGTCCTCACTTGCATGATCTGCCTGTGCAAGATATCCATAGCAAGCATCATCGGCCCGCAGTGCAACATCCTTTTCTTTCAGCCTCTTCTCTGCCGCCGGGAGAAACGCCCCTGCAATATCGCGATGCACCAAAACACATTCACAGGCATTGCATACCGAAGGCCGGGATGTTTTTGCATTATACACGATTTCAACCGCCATAGCAAGATCGGCATCCTTGTCCACATAGGTCTGGCAGGTGCCTGCACCGGTTTCAATGACGGGAACCGTCGCATTTTGCACCACACTGCGAATCAAACCCGCGCCGCCGCGCGGAATCAACAGATCCACACCACCGTTGAGCTTCATCAACGCTGTTGCTGTTTCACGGCTTGTATCCTCGATCAGCTGGACACAATCCTCAGGCAGTCCCACTGCGCCGATGGCGTGGCGCAGCACGTTGGCTACCGCCATATTGGAACGAATTGCCTCTTTGCCGCCGCGCAAAATGACAACATTGCCGCTTTTAAGGCATAACGCGGCGCTGTCCGCCGTCACATTGGGACGCGCTTCATAAATCACCGCAATTACGCCGATGGGCACGGTGCGTTTTGTCAAATGCAGTCCGTTGGGCCGTTCAAACTCTTCCAAAATCACACCTACCGGGTCTTCCAGTGCTGCAATCTGGCGCATACCGTCAGCCATTCCTACTATGCGCGCACGGTTCAGTGCCAAACGATCGAGCAATGCAGCGCTCAATCCGTTTTCTCTGCCGGCTGCAAGATCTTTTTCATTTTCCGCAATGATCTCCTCGGCCGCTGCCTCCAATGCATCCGCCGCCGCCAGCAATGCACGGTTTTTTGCATCCGTATCTGTCAAAGCCAAAATACGCTCCGCCGCTTTCGCGCGATGCGCTATGGCCATTAAGTCACAACTCATTTCACCCTCTCCTTCGCACAAAACAGTGTTCCGATATCTCGCCCCTCCAGCATGGCATAAAGATTGTCGCACGGAGTTCCGTTAATAATATAGGTATCTACCCCTGCCTCTGTTGCAATCTGTGCCGCACGGATCTTTGTCATCATACCGCCCGTGCCGCGCTTACTGCCCGTACCGCCAGCCATCGCTTCAATTTCGGGTGTGATTTCTTTGACCACACTAATACGGCGCGATTTGGGATTCTCTCTGGGATTTCCGTCATACAGGCCATCAATATCTGTCAGAATGACCAGTGCATCTGCACCGATCAGTGCCGCAACTTCGGCGCTGAGGCAATCATTATCACCGTGGATGATCTCTTCCACACTCACACTGTCGTTTTCATTCACGATGGGCAGAGAACCGAATTCCAGCAGTTTGGCAAATGTATTGACCAGATGACTGCGGCGGTCAGCATCATTGATATCGTTTCCGGTCAGCAGCATCTGGGATGTTACCTTTGCATATTCAGAGAACAACTTATCATACAGAAACATCAATTCACTCTGCCCAACCGCAGCGGCAGCCTGGCGCCCGGGAACATCCTCCGGACGCTCAGTCAGGCCCAGTTTCCCAACGCCGACCGCAATTGCGCCAGAAGATACCAGCACAATCTGAATACCGGAATTGGAAATATCTGAGAGCACTTCCACCAGACGGGAAAGTCTTCTAAAATTGATGTTACCTGTTGCATAAGTCAATGTGGATGTGCCCACCTTCACAACAAGACGTTTAATCGGCTTCTTCATCTATACTCATACCTTTCAGTGCATAATGTTCCGTATATCATTATAGGTGATAAAAATGCGTATTTCAATGAAAATATCCGCGAAAAAGTTGCACTCTGCATTGCATGTTCTCCATTTTCCGGTTTATGCCGCTGTTCAGTACAAATTTTTGCTGCTTTCATATAAAAAAAGCTCGAACGATGCGACGTTCGAGCTTTTCTGTTATTTCAGTTTTTCTTCCCATTCCCCTTCTTTAAAGCCAACGAGCACAAAATCATCGCCGATCAGCAAAGGACGCTTCACCAGCATACCATCCCCGGCGAGCAGCGCATACTGCTCATCTTCACTCATTGTCGGAAGCTGATCCTTCAAATGCAGTGCCTTATACTGAAGACCCGATGTATTAAAGAATTTCTTCAGCGGCAGACCGCTCATGGCATGCCATTTCCGCAATTCTGCTTCTGTCGGATGCTCCTCTTTCATCAACCGTGCATCATAGGCAAAGCCTTTTGCATCCAACCATTTTTTTGCCTTCTGGCAAGTGCCGCATTTGGGATACCACATAAAAAGCATAGTCATTCTCCTCTATTTATATAGACGGTTTTTGCACTCTCTGCGTCTTACCACTTGGGCATATCATCCTTCAGTGTAGCGCTGTTGATACTGTGCCGTTCCAGACCGTGAATCAGCACTTCCGCTGTAGCAATATTGGTTGCCAATGGAATCATATACTCATCGCACAATTGTATCAAATGCATCTCCGGCTCTTCCTTTTTTCTGGCTTTTTCGGGATCTCGAAAAAACAGGACCATATCAATATCGTGGCAGGCAATACTGGATGCAATTTGATGCACACCGCCCTCAGAACCCGGCAGATAGTGGTCCACATGCAATCCGGTCTGCTCTTCGATCCAGTTTCCGGTTACGCCGCTTGCAATCAGTTTACACTTACTCAAAATTCTTTCATAAGCAATACAAAACTGCGCCATCAGCTCTTTTTTGCTGTTATGCGCAACAATTGCAATTGTCATCCTTCCATCTCCTATCCCCAATATTATCCTATTATATATTTATATTATATTAAAATTCTCCATAAATCCAGAATATTTTATACAAACTGACCATAAATCTTTAGCGCATGGCAATGTGGCTGGTGCATCCATCCGGCTTGCACCAGCCACATCTTATCTTACTCGATATACCATTTTTTCTGTAATAACTGCGTCTAATCTCACATCATGTTTTTCCGCAGCAACCGTCTCTACTTTTTGCCCCTCATAGGCAAGTGCCGCAAAAAATCCATTGCGGCACAATGGAAGATACCGATCATAGTATCCTCCGCCCATACCGATGCGCAGACCATTCTCATCAAACGCCGTGCACGGCACTACGATCAGATCCAGTTCCTCTGGCGGCACGATACGATAATGTCCTGCTGCAGGCTCTAAAATACCATATCTGCCCGGATTCATCCATGCTGTGCTTTCGGGAATCGCCGCAATCATCTTTCCATCGTTTCCGCAAATGGGATAGGCAACTTCTTTTCCTGCACGATACGCCTCTTGTTCAATCAGTGCCGTATCTGCTTCCCCACGCACGGCACAATAAGACAGCAGCACTTTTGCTGCCTGAAACTCCGGCAAAGCCGCCATATGCTGGCGCATTTCGGCATGATACCGGGCACGCACCTGCGCATCTATAGTAGAGCGCACAGCAATTCCTACTGTGCGCTGCTGTTGCTTTATATCCTGTACCGCCATTACAAAACCTTACTTAAGAATTCCCGTGTTCTGGGATTCTTTGGATTGGAGAAGAACTCTTCAGGGGGTGCCTGCTCTGCAATCACACCACCGTCCATAAAGAGGACGCGCGTGCCGACTTCACGGGCAAAGCCCATTTCATGCGTCACAACCACCATGGTCATGCCCTCTTTCGCCAGTTCTTTCATAACTTTCAGCACCTCGCCGACCATTTCAGGGTCCAATGCGGAAGTGGGCTCATCAAACAGCAGCGCCTTGGGGCGCATGGCTAACGCACGCACAATGGCGATACGCTGCTTCTGACCGCCGGAAAGCTGATTGGGATAAGCATCCGCCTTTTCCTCCAAACCAACACGACGCAAAAGTTTCATTGCCGTTTCATCCGCCTCATCCTGTTTCATAAGACCTGTACGAACGGGTGCCAGTGTAATATTCTTACGAATGGTCATGTTCGGGAACAGATTGAAATGCTGGAACACCATCCCCATCTGACGACGTATCTGATCAATATTTGTCTTTGGATCCGTTACCGACTGACCATCGAAAAAGATTTCGCCGCTGGTAGGAATCTCCAACAGATTCAGGCAGCGCAGAAATGTAGACTTACCGCTGCCGGAAGGACCGATAATGACGATTTTTTCACCTGCATCAATGTGCTCGGAAATATCATTGAGCACCAAATGATCCCCATAAGACTTGCTTAAATGCTTAACGTCTATCACTTTGACGCATCCTCCTTTCCAGTTTCGCCTGCAAAGCACTGAAAATCAAAACCAAAATTAAATAAATTGTCGCAACGCCCAGCAGAGGGAACATTGCCTCATAGGTCCTGCCCATGACACCCTGCGCTGCATACAGAATTTCCTTGCCGCCAATCACAGTAATCAGCGAAGTATCCTTCAGCAGCACAATAAATTCATTGCCCAGTGCCGGCAAAATCGTTTTAAATGCCTGAGGAACGACGATAAAGCGCATGGTGTCAATATAATTCAGGCCCAGGCTGCGGCCTGCCTCCATCTGACCGCGATCCAGCGACATCAAACCGCCGCGGATAATCTCTGCCACATAAGCGCCGGAGTTGATGCCCAGTGTCAGGGCACCGACCATGGTAAAGCTGCGGCTGCTTGCAAAAATGACCATGCCCATAATCAGCAGCTGTACCATCATAGGGGTGCCGCGGATGACCGTAACGTAAATTTTGCAGAGCAAATTCACAAAACCCAAGAGGATATTTCGATGACCCGGGCGCTGCTGGTCATGGGCCGTACGCACCATTGCTACCAAAACACCTAAAATCACACCAAGGATCAATGCCATCGCCGTAACCAACAAAGTGGTACCCACACCGCTGATATATTGCGTCCATCGATCCGCCTCAATAAATGCCTGATAGAACTTGACAAAAAACTCCTGCCAGAATGCGATATCATCGCCTGCAATCATCTGACCTTTCCACAGTGCATACAGCTCAGCCATCTGTCCCATCAAAATCACCTCTTTCTTGTTTTTCTTCTTTCTTTTTCTATCAATGCATTATACTATAACGATACAGGAAAAGGGCGGCAATGCCGTCCCTTTCCTAAAATCGGGCATATTATTCAGCTGCAATATAGCTGTCAATGATCTTCTGAATGGTGCCGTCTGCCTTCAGCTCAGCCATCGCCTTATTCACGGCATCTTTCAGCGCGGTGTTGCCCTTTGCCACACCAATGGCATAATCCTCATTGACATACTCTGTTTCCAAAATGGTCAGGCCGGGATTTTCAGCAACATATGCCTCTGCAGGTGCCTTATCAATCACAACGCAGTCAATCTGATCGTTCAGCAATGCCTGCACAGCAATTATGCCGCTGTCATATGCAACAACGTGATCTTCACCAAAATCTTCGCTGCAAAGAATATGACCGGTGGTAATACGCTGGGTACCGATCTTCTGCTCACCCAGAGTATCCAATGTGATATCTGAGCCTTCCTTTACGATAATAACCTGAATGCCGGTTGCATAGCTGTCAGAAAAGTCCATCACTGCCAAGCGGTCCTCTGTAATAGAAATACCTGCCATGGCAATATCGCTCTTTCCCTGCTGCACTGCCAGAAGCGCTGCATCAAAACCCATATCATCCACCTGCAGCTCCAGACCCAGCTTTTCGGCAATGGCAGCTGCAATATCCACATCAATACCGACCACCTTGCCGGAGTCATCCAGACGTTCATAAGGAGGGAAGGTTGCATTGGTGGACATCACCAGCTTACCCGCCTGCACTGTCTTCAAACCAGCTGCGTCACCGTCGCTGCTAGACCCATTCTCCTGATTGTTGTCAGAATTGCCACAGCCAACCATCGCCGCAGCCATCATAGCAGCAGCACAAATCAATGCCATAAACTTCTTTTTCATAAAAAATCTTCCTTTCACAAAAACAATTTCTTTCTATTTCAGTCTCGGAAGCAATCTGCTTCCCTTCCTCATCCATACATAGTATTTTATACCAATTAATGCAAAACGCAAGTGGCAAAATGACTTTTTATACATATTTTATTCGATATTTCCTATAAAATATACACAAAAATGTATATTTATATGAATATCAGTATGAATATTCATGGACGACCACTGCATAAATATTGACAAACTTCCATTTGAATTGGATAATATGTATATTGTATATAAAGAAAGGATGTGTTCCATGGAACCATGTGTTGCAACCTTTTTAAAGCATTCTCCCATGGATGCCCGCTGGCAGGTGCTGCTACGTGATGAATTTGAAAAGCCTTATTTTGCTGCTTTATGCAGCGCAGTTGCGCAAGCCCGACAAGCCGGCACAGTTTTCCCCCCAGAAGATGAGGTGTTTTCCGCACTGAATCTGACACCGCCCGATCAAGTGCGCTGTGTGATTCTAGGGCAGGACCCTTACCACGAACAGGGACAGGCTCATGGTCTTGCCTTTTCCGTAAAACCCGGTGTCCCTCTCCCCCGCAGCCTGCGCAATATCTATAAGGAGCGCCAAGCCGATCTTGGATTCTCTCCTGCACAAACCGGCTGTCTGGTTCCCTGGGCAGAAAAAGGCGTTTTGATGATCAACACAGTGCTTACCGTCAATGAGGGAGCTGCCAACAGCCATGCAAAATTTGGCTGGCAGAAGTTTACCGATGCCGTATTTCGTATTCTCTGGCAGCTGCCGCAGCCTGTGGCTTTTATTCTCTGGGGTAAGCAGGCGCAAACGAAACTTGAAAAGGCTGTCGGCGCAGAAGCTTCTGCACCTCGCCTCGTCATTTCCTCTGCCCACCCCTCCCCACTTTCCGCATCCAAAGGATTTTTTGGCAGCCGCCCCTTCAGCCGGGTGGATACCTTTCTAAAGGAGCATCACAGCGATATCATCGGCTGGGAACTATAAGCCTTCTATTTATATCTATTCGTGACTTTTCTCCCTACTTATGGTATACTATTGATACCATCTATATTGCTTATATTGCAGCAATCTGAAGGAGGCCTTTTATGATTTATCGTGTCGATCTTCATATCCACAGCAATGCCACCAAGGGGGCTCCTTCTTCCATTGAAGAATTGGTGCGTGCTGCGCGCCGAGCAGGGCTTGATGCCATTGCCATCACAGATCGTGACCGCTGTACACCTGTTCCAATTGAAATGCGCGGTGTTCTTCTGATTCCCGGTTGTGAAGTTACTACATTGGGCGGTCATATTTTAGGTGTCTTTCTAGAGCGTCCTCTGGATTTTATTCGTCTGCGCAGGCATGGTCTTCCTACAGCGGACGAGGCTGTTTTGGAAATTCATCGCTGTGGCGGTCTTGCCATTCTTGCCCACCCTTTTACGGATAAAAACGCAAATCCCGCCCTTTTTCCCATTCGTCCCGATGCGGTGGAAACAATCAGCGCCCGTGCCGCGCTGCGGCGCAGTGATGCCAATGAGCAGGCACTCCTTTGGGCTACGGCACATCAACGTCCCCAAGTCGGCACCAGCAACGCCTATTCCCCTATTGAAGTCGGAAATGCCTATACAGAAATTGCATGCCGCCGCCTGAGCCGCTCCCTTTTAAAAGAAGCGCTTGATCTTGGGCACTGCCGCCCTGTTTCTGTGCGCAACACCAGCAACACTATATGTGGATACGCAAATCTTACTCAGGCAAAACGCAGCGGAAATCTGCGCAGTGTGATTATCAGCGCTGCTTCACTGGGCATCTGTACCCTAAAAGATCTGACACCGAAGATCCCTGCTTTCAAAAAATCGAAGTGTGCGAAAAACAAAATGGCAAAGAAGCAAAGCAGCAAAAAAACAAAATGAATATAAAAATGCTCCCGAAAACAATTGTTTTCGGGAGCATTTTCTCAATGACTGCCGGTAGAGCCAAATCCACCGCGGTCTTGACCGTTTAGGTGCTCCACTTCTTCAAATGTGATTCGGGGCTGATTCTCCATGATGCGGAACTGGCAGATGCGGTCACCCACCTCAACGCAGGTATCGCGAGTCGCATAAACAGGCACACGCCATTCATCGTTGTCCCCACAATAGCTGCCGTCGATCACGCCCATGCTGTTGGTCTGGATAAGTCCCCATGTTTTAAACGTGCTGGAGCGAGGCACTACATGGGCCTCGTATCCCTTTGGCAGCTCCATAGCTACGCCCAAACGAATCAGGCGAAAGTCTCCTGCCTTCAGCTCCACGCGCTCCGCCGCGCGCAGATCGATCCAGTCAGATTTTCCGTCAATATAACAAAGATGCCCGATCTGCTCAGAGAGATAGCGAATCTTAATCGTTTTTTCCTGCTTCATTTTCTTATTCCTCCCACAGCACAACTGTGCCGCTTTCTAATGTCGGCTTTAAATCGATCAATCGCTGATTGTCGCTGCCGCGAAAGCGGAGCATCAAATTGCGCCGCTCGGTCATAAACGCACCATCCACCAGTACGTCGATCTGACGCAGCAATTCGTCCGTAACATCACAGCGTCCGCAGCCGCCTTCCGCCAAAATATCGTTCTCCAGTGTATTGCCTGTAAAGCACCAGATCGTCTTATTGGGATACACACGCCTTACCTTTTTCATCAGTTCCAAAATCTCACCTTGATTTTCCGGTTCAAAGGGTTCACCGCCCAGCACAGTCAACCCATGAATATGCCGCGGCGTCAGCGCATCCAAAATTTCCTGCTCCGTTTGCTTGGTATAAGGCTGTCCAAAGCAGAAATCCCAGGTTTCCGCATTGAAGCAGTCCCTGCAATGCCGACGGCATCCGGACACAAACAACGAAACCCTCGTACCGGGTCCATTGGCGATGTCCACCTTTTTGATTTCACCATAATACATAAGAGCCACCGCTCCTTTCGCCTCTATTCTCTTATCATAAAGGAAACTGCTTGTCCCTTCAATCTTTATTTATTAAAAAACAAATCCTTTTCCACATCCTTCAACAAAAAACAGAGAGGATTGTGCTCCTCTCTGTTTTATCCCTTAAAGATGCATAACGCGGTCCTTAATTTCCTGTGTACGGCCCTGATTCCAGAACTGCGTACCAATATAACCGCAGGTACGGCGCGCAACATTCATCTTACTCTGATCACGGTTCTTGCACTGGGGGCATTCCCAAACCAGCTTGTTATGCTCATCATTGACAATCTGAATTTCGCCCTCATATCCGCACACCTGGCAGTAATCGCTCTTGGTGTTCAGCTCCGCATACATAATATGATCGTAAATAAACTTCATCAGATCCAGCACTGCATCCAGATTGTTCTGCATATTGGGCACTTCCACATAGCTGATGGCACCGCCGGGCGACAGTTTTTGGAACTGTGCCTCAAACTCCAGCTTTGAATATGCATCAATCTGCTCAGAAACATGAATGTGATAGCTGTTTGTGATATAGTTTTTATCAGTAATGCCCGGAATGATGCCAAAGCGCTTTTGCAGGCACTTTGCAAATTTATAAGTGGTAGATTCCAGCGGTGTACCGTATAGGCTGAAGTCAATATGCTCTTTTGCTTTCCATCCGTTGGTTGCATCGTTCAAATGCTGCATGACTTTCAGTGCAAAGGGGGTTGCAGAGGGATCTGTATGACTCTTTCCGGTCATATACTTCACGCATTCATAAAGGCCTGCATACCCCAGAGAAATGGTGGAATATCCGCCGTAGAGCAGCTTGTCAATCGGCTCGCCCTTTTCCAGCCGCGCCAACGCACCATATTGCCACAAAATAGGAGCTGCGTCAGACTTGGTTCCCAGCAGACGCTTGTGGCGGCACATCAGCGCACGATAGCACAGGTCCAGACGCTCATCAAAAATCTTCCAAAAGCGCTCCATATCACCGCCGGAGGACAATGCCACATCCACCAGATTGATGGTGACAACGCCTTGATTGAATCGGCCATAATACTTGGGCTTACCGGTTTCCGGATCTACATAGGGGGTCAGGAAGCTGCGGCAGCCCATGCAGGTATAGCAATGTCCCTCACCGTTCTTATCCACCTTGTTCTGCTTCATGACCTTCTCGGAAATATAATCCGGCACCATACGCTTAGCGGTACATTTTGCAGCCAGCTTCGTCAGCTCATAGAAGGGGGAATCCTCGTGGATATTGTCCTCTTCCAGCACATAGATCAGCTTGGGGAATGCAGGAGTAATCCAGACGCCTGCCTCGTTCTTGACGCCCTGAATACGCTGCTTCAGCATCTCTTCAATGATGATCGCCAAATCCTGCTTGGTGCGCTGATCTTCTGCCTCGCCCAGATACATAAACACCGTCACAAAGGGTGCCTGTCCATTGGTGGTCATCAAGGTAACCACCTGATACTGGATCATCTGCACGCCTTTGTTGATTTCATCGCGCAGGCGCTTTTCAACAAGCTTGGAAAAAACAGGTTCCTCAGGCACTGCACCCATCATTGCAAACTCTGCTTCCATCTCTCTGCGGATTTTCTTGCGGCTGACATCCACAAAAGGTGCCAAATGGGTCAGGGAAATACTCTGCCCACCGTATTGAGAAGATGCCACCTGCGCAATGATCTGTGTTGCAATATTGCATGCTGTAGAAAAGCTGTGGGGCTTTTCAATCATGGTGCCGGAAATCACCGTGCCATTTTGCAGCATATCCTCAAGATTGACCAGATCACAGTTGTGCATATGCTGTGCAAAATAGTCTGCATCGTGGAAATGCAGGATGCCCTGCTCATGAGCCTCCACGATATCCTGCGGCAGGAGAATACGCTTCGTAATGTCTTTGCTTACCTCACCTGCCATATAGTCTCTCTGAACGGAGCTTACGGTAGGGTTTTTATTGGAGTTTTCCTGCTTCACTTCCTCATTGTTGCACTCAATCAATGACAGAATCTGCTCATCGGTCGTATTGGACTTACGGATCAGGGAATGTGTATATCGATAGGTGATATAAACACGTGCCAGAGCATAAGCACTATGCGCCATGATCTGATCTTCCACCATGTCCTGAATCTCTTCCACAGAGGGTGCATGACTCATAACCTTAGCCTTGTTTTCCACCTTGATTGCAATTTCACGGATCTGTGCCGCAGACAGCTTGTCCGCTTCCGGCACCTCATTGTTTGCCTTTGTAATGGCAACAATAATTTTCGTAATATCAAAATCTACTTCGCAGCCGCTGCGCTTCATAATCTTCATAGGTTGCCCCTCTCCTTGCACGTTATATTTTCCTTTATTATATGGGAGATTCTTTCCCATAACTGTTGCATATATCACGGAAACTTAGTTTATCAGTTTTATCTTCTGATAAAACAAAGGAACTAAGCATGAACAATCATAACAATATATTGTGGTTTGGTCAAGGTCATAAACCACAAAATATTGACGAATTTCTATTTTTATCTATACAAAAAAGTGTGCACTTTTTGTGGAATATTAAGCTTGACAATCTTACCTTATCAGTTTTAATTGACGAAACCCTTCCATTCTGATCTTTCTATTTGTTTTTCAGAACTTTTTCTATATTTTGTAGTTCTGTCATTTGTTACACAATATCTTGTGGTATTTTTCTTTTCTTTCTGAATACCTCAATCTGACCAAACAGAACCGCCATTTTCGACACTTTCCTGCTTTTAAAACATTGCTGCATATGATATAATAGGAAAAAAGCTATTGGCAGCATTTATAGTTCCGCGGTGTGTTGACCGTTGGTTATATCAAGATTATTTCGAGGAGGATATCTCTATGAAAAAGAAAACTTCTGAAACTGTAATCATCGAGGGCCGTTATTATACGATCGCAGCTGCAAATGGCAGGGTGCTGGAAGTGGCAAATTATAATCCCGACTCCGGTGCAGCGATTCAGCTGTGGGACTACGCCGGCGCACAATGGCAGCAGTGGCAGTTCATTCTTGTGGGCCCCGATACTTACCGCATCTGTAACCGTTTTACCGGAAAGGCAATCGATCTGTGCCTTTGCGGCACGGTGGACGGCACGTGGCTGCATCAATGGGAGCCAAATACCGGAAAAAGCCAGCAATGGAAACTGGAAACAACCGACGACGGCTTTGTTCGCTTTCGTTCCGTGGTCGCTGACAAGTATCTTGATCTGTATCAGGCTTTCAGCGGCAATGGTGCCCGTGCTCAAATCTGGTCCGATAATGACGGCACAAATCAGCGCTGGACATTAAAAGATGTAACGGATAAGCAGTCCATCCGCCCCAGTGAAGCGCAAATGGAAAAGAAGCTGAAAGCACAGGTGGAAGAGGCAGCAAAAGAAACACAAAAAGCAGCAAAAAAGGAACGCAAAGCATCCACCGCAAAAAAGACAAGTAAAAAAACATCGGAAAAAACCAAAAAAACTGCAAAAACCACTGCATCTGAAAAAACTGCAAAAAAAGCTGCTGAAGAAAAATAACATGGTACATCACAAAGCCCCGGGATCGCATGATATCCCGGGGCTTTAAACATGTCAAAGGCGAAACAGCTTCATCCCAAAAAAAGCTGTTTCGCCTTCGACAAAAGGAGATAAAAGATGAAAGCGCATGACGCACTTTGTTAAATAATTAACAAATCACCGTACTTATATAATACGGCAAAATACACCAATGGTCAAGCGTCGATTTCCCCAATTTGTACTACTTATTTTGGGCATAGTGACAAATTTATTGCTATAGAAACAGAGCGTCGAAGGAATTTCCTCCGACGCTCTGTCCTTTTAACAATTTAATAATTGAGCAATTTCCGGAAAGGGCTCCAGCGAACGTGCCAAAATTCCATGCAAGTGGGCAATGGCAATGCCGTAATTGGTCATAGGAATGCTCTGCTCTGCTGCGCATTTTTGTCGATAACGCATTTCCCGTGGATTCAGCATGCAGGCACCGCAGTGAATCACAAGACGATAGGGTGACAGCTCTTCCGGAAATTCCGTTCCGGAGGAAAAGGCAAACTCCAGCTTCTTTCCGGCGTGCTTTTGAATCCAGTTGGGCAGCTTCACCGTGCCGATATCATCGCACTGGCGGTGATGGGTGCATCCTTCGGAAATCAGAATCTTATCACCGTCATGCAATGTATCCAGCACTGCTGCGCCGCGCACCGCTTCCTGCAAAACGCCTTTATGACGGGCAAGGAGGATGGAAAAGGATGTAAGAGGGATATCTTTCGGTATATCCGCAGAAACTTTGGCAAATGCCTGACTGTCTGTAATGACAAGTTTAGGTGGCTCATTCAGCTTTGCAAGAGTCCCTTTCAGCTCCGTATCCTGCACAACAAGGCAGCCGGCATGTGCATCCAGTACATCACGCATGGTCTGCACCTGCGGCAAAATCATGCGTCCCTTGGGCGCAGCCGCGTCAATGGGTGTCACCAACACGACCCAATCCGACGGATTCAGCAAATCCCGTACAATGGGGCGCTCTTTTTCGTCCGTCAGCGTCATGTGCCCCACCAGTTCCTTCAATGCCTCAATATGGATGCCTGCCTGCGCGCTGACATAAAGCGTATTTCCATCCCTTTCGGGCACGGTTTCCAGCAAATCGCATTTGCTCCGTACCACCACATAGGGAAGTTCCTTTTCAGAAAACAACTGCAGCAATTCTTCGTCAGCTCCACGCAGCGGTTTCGTCGCATCTGCCACTAAAATTGCGATATCGCAGCGGTTGAGCACCTGCTTTGCCTTTTTGACACGCTGTTCACCCAATGCGCCCTCATCATCCACACCCGGTGTGTCGATAATCATTACAGGCCCCATAGGTAAAAGCTCCATCGCTTTTTTTACCGGATCTGTGGTCGTCCCCTGTACATCGGAAACAACCGATAATTGCTGATTCGTAAATGCGTTGACCAAACTCGATTTTCCGGCATTGCGGCATCCAAAAAAGCCAATGTGGACACGGTCGCCGGAAGCTGCTGCCTGCACGCTCATAAAGATGCTTCCTCCCGTTTTTAAACTATGTTTATTTTACAGAACTCTGCTGCGCTATCATGTAGCAGCCGCAACAAAATTCTACTATTTTTGCGCAGCAATTCGCTCTGCCAAATCATTGAGATAGAGCCAGCGCTCCTCTTTTTCCGCCAAGGTCTCCTCCAGTTTCTCCTTTTTCTCCATCCATTCCTGCAATTTCACATAATCATGAGACGATGCGCCAATTCCGGCATCACATGCGGCAATTTCTTCTTCCAACGCTGCGATTTCTTCATCAATATGATCAAATTCATGCTGCTCCTTGAAGGAGAATTTCAATTTCTGCTGCTTGGGTGCCGCCGGCTTCGGAGATACCCCTTCTTTTTTTATGCGCTCGGGCGCTTCCTCCCGAGAACGCTTTTCATCGTAATCAGACCAGTTGCCTGTATAGCGGCGCACTTCTCCGCCGCTGCATACCTCAAAGATCTGCTCGGCAATTTTATCAAGGAAATAGCGGTCATGGGATACAGCAACCACCGCCCCTTGAAAAGATTGGAGATAATCTTCCAAAATCGTCAGCGTTTCCGTGTCCAAATCGTTGGTTGGCTCGTCCATCAAAAGAACATTGGGCGCCGACATCAGCACGCTGAGCAAATACAGTCTGCGCTTTTCTCCGCCGGAAAGTCCACCAATAAATTTCCGCTGGGTTTCACCGGGAAACAAAAATTTTTCCAGCATTTGGGATGCTGTAAATGTTCCCTCATCCGTATGAATCTCACGGGCAATATCCGTAATAAAATCATAGACTCTCTGCTTGGGATTCATGGCTTTATCGCCCTCCTGAGCAAAATAGCCCAGCTTCACCGTCACGCCTGTATCCACACTGCCGCTGTCAGGCTGCAGCGTACCTGCAATAATATTCAGCAATGTACTTTTTCCTGCGCCGTTGCTGCCCACTACACCGATACGATCTCTTTTTTGAATATGGCAGGAAAAAGGCTTCAAAACCCTGCGTCCCTCAAAGGACTTTTCAATATCAATCAATTCAATGCATTTTTTACCCAAACGGGATGATGCCGCGCTGAGTGACAGTTTCTCATCCGTCTCCGGCCCGCTTTGGGCTTTCAGCGCCTCGTAGCGCTCAATGCGATCCCTGCTTTTTGTTCTTCTCGCCTGGGCACCACGCTGAATCCATGCTGTCTCCTGACGCAGCAGCGTCTGACGTTTCCGCTCTGCCGCCTCAGCCATTTCATAGCGTTCCGCCTTGAGTGCCAAATAGTGGGAATAATTTGCCTCATAGGTATACAGCTTTCCGTGATCGATTTCCGCAATGCGATTGCACACATGCTCCAAAAAATAGCGGTCATGGGTAATCATAACGATACTGCCTTTAAAGCGGCGCAAATATTCTTCCAGCCACACGATCATATCGCCGTCGAGATGGTTGGTAGGCTCATCGAGCAGCAGCAGCTCTGCCGGCCGCAGCAATGCCGCCGCCAACGCCGCGCGTTTCCGCTGACCGCCGGAGAGTGTTCCCACTTTCTGCTCAAAATCCCCAAGGCCCAGCCGCTGAAGCATCGCTTTGCACTCATATTCTTCGCTGCTGTCCGCATCTGCCATCACCTGCTGCAATACAGTCAGCTCCGCATCCATGATAGGACGCTGCGTCAAATAGGATACACGGCACCCCGTGGTAAAAATTACCTCACCGCTGTCCGGCTCCTCCGCTCCCGACAAAATACGAAGCAGGGTAGATTTCCCGGTACCGTTGATACCGACGATACCGACCTTATCCGTTTCATTCAAAAAGAGGGATACATCATTCAAAATCTGACGCATACCATAATTCATAAAAATATTCTGTGCCGAAAGCAGCATGGCGCGCGCTCCTTTTCTTATGGTTTCATCCCCACCCGATCGGGTGGAATATCATTGTATCACTGCATGTCAAATGCACAAATAATTTTTTCCACAACACGCTCTGTCTCGTTATGCGCTTGATCCATAGAAACCGTGATATCCGCCCAGCGGTGGTAGGTTGGCGTGCGCAGTTCGTAAATATCCGCCAGCGTCTGTCCCGGTGCAAACGCGATTCCGCGTGTTGCGATATTCCGAATCCGGCGCGTGAGCTCATCCAGCGGCACATCGATATACACAAAATCACCGTTTTGCGCAAGATGCTCCATGGCCTTTTCGCTCAAGGCCACGCTGCCGCCGGTGGCAATCACAGTGCCTTGATACTCCGTTTCCAAAATCGTATCCTCTTCCACCTGCAAAAAGGCATCCAACCCGCGCTCATCCAGAATTTCCTGCAGCGTGCAGCCTTCACGATGCGCAATCAAAATGTCGCTGTCCACAAAATCCATACCCAGTGTTTTCGCCAAAATGACACCCACTGTACTCTTTCCACTGCCGGGCATACCAATCAATACAATATTCTTCTCTCTTTTCATCACCAAACTCCCCTTAATCCTGATACAAAGAACGCATCAAGGCAATCTCCGCCGCATAGCCTGAGAGTTCATTCGGTGTTTCCAGGCAGAAAGGCAGATGCTTCAGCAGCGGATGATTGGTCACAGCACTCAGTGCTTCCGTGCCGATATGGCCTTCACCGATCTTTGCGTGGCGATCCTTATGCGCTCCCAGCGGATTCATGCTGTCATTTAAATGCAGTGCCTTCAGGCGGTCAATGCCGATCAAACGGTCAAACTCAGATAATACCGCATCCAGATTGCCGGCAATATCATAGCCACCGTCCCAAACGTGGCAGGTATCCATGCAGATACCCAGATGGTCATTCAATTCCACCCGATCCATGATCGCACGCAGCTCCTCAAAGGTACGCCCTACTTCGGTACCCTTCCCTGCCATAGTTTCCAGCAAAACCGTTGTCTGCTGTTCCGGTTTCAAAACGGCATTCAATGCCTCGGCAATCAGCTCAATTCCCTTCTCCGCCCCCTGCTTCACATGGCTGCCGGGATGGAAATTATAATAATTTCCGGGAATATATTCCAGCCGCATCAAATCATCCGCCATGGTATTGCGCGCAAATGCGCGCAGTCCTTCATCCGCAGCACAGGCATTGAGCGTATAGGGTGCGTGGGCAATCACTTTTGCAAAGCCGTGCTCCTCCATCATTTGACGCAAGTTTTCCATATCCGCCACATTCAACGGCTTTGCACTGCCGCCGCGGGGATTCCTTGTGAAAAACTGAAATGTATCCGCGCCGATCGACAGTGCTTCTTTTCCCATATGGGCATAGCCTTTGGACGAGGATAAATGACATCCAATATGTAACATACCAACCGTTCCTTTCAAAAAACAGGACAGCATCTGCTGTCCTGTTTTCTCTTACAATCACTCTTCTTTTGATACCTGAGCCGCAGTTTCTTCCTCAGGGGCAAAAATTGCTTCAAACGCGTCCGCTTCCATCGTTTCATGTTCCAGCAGATATTGGGCAACAATATGCAGTTTATCCTCCTGCTCGCGCAGAATTTTTTCACAGCGCATACTGCTTTCATCAATGATTGCCTTGATCTCATCATCGATTTCCGCAGCAATTTTTTCAGAATAGGTACGCTGCTGCGCCATGCTGCGGCCAATGAAAATTTCATCCTGACCGGATTCAAAGGAGATCGTACCGATTTTATCGCTCATGCCGTAAACCGTGACCATCTTGCGCGCCATATTGGAGGCGCGCTGAATATCATTGGATGCGCCGGTGGAAATATCACCGAGAATCAATTTTTCCGCCGTGCGTCCACCCAGCAGTGCCACAATTTCATCCAGCAGATAGCTCTTGGAAATATAGCTGCGCTCCTCCGCCGGCAGACTGATGGTCATACCACCGGCACCGCCACGGGGAATGATTGTAATCTGGTGTACTGGATCGCAGTTTGGAAGCATGCGCATGACGATCGCATGACCTGCTTCATGATATGCCGTCAAACGGCGCTCTTTTTCCGGAATAATACGGCTCTTCTTTTCAGGACCGGCAATGACCTTGAGCATTGCTTCCCGCATATCCGCCATCGTAATCACTTTTTCATTGTTGCGTGCCGCCATCAAAGCGCTTTCATTGGCAAGATTCTCCAGATCGGCACCTGCAAAGCCGGTGGTCGATCTTGCAAGCACATTCAAATCCACATCATCTGCCAGCGGCTTATTCTTCACATGAACTTTCAAGATTTCTTCACGGCCATGCACATCGGGCAGTCCCACGTAGATCTGTCTGTCAAATCGACCGGGACGCAGTAGCGCAGGGTCCAATACATCCTGACGGTTGGTTGCCGCAATAATAACAACGCCTTCGTTTCTCTCAAAACCGTCCATCTCCACGAGGAGCTGGTTCAAGGTCTGTTCTCTTTCGTCGTTGCCGCCGCCAAGACCGGTGCCTCTTTGACGACCCACAGCATCGATTTCATCAATAAAAACAATACCCGGCGCATTTTCTTTTGCCTGCTTGAACAAATCACGCACACGGGATGCACCGACACCCACATACATTTCCACAAAATCGGAACCGGAAATGCTCAAAAAGTTGACGCTTGCCTCACCGGCAATTGCCTTTGCCAGCAATGTTTTACCGGTACCCGGAGGACCCACCAGCAAAACGCCCTTTGGAATCCTGGCACCAAGCGCAGTATATTTCTCAGGATCTTTCAGAAAATCAACAATTTCCTTCAGTTCTTCTTTTTCCTCTTTCGCACCGGCCACATCCGCAAATGTAATTTTCTTACCATCCGATACACCCTGATGCACATTTGCCTTTCCAAATTTGGTGGTTCTCTCCATCTGTCCGCCGCTCCCGGCACCGCGCTGCATGGCGCCAAACAGCCAAAATCCGCCCAACATCAAAAGTAGGAATACAAACGGCATCAGCATACCCCAGCCGGACATTTCCCTGGCGCGCTGATAATCATACCCTACAATAATATGACGGTTGCTTTGACTATCAATCAAGTTGCCCAGATCTTCCCGGAACATCTGTACATCATAAAGATCATAAACAATGTGCTTATCCTCATTATGATAAGGTTTATACAATTCCAAAGACAGCCGTTTTCCAACCACAGTAAAGGAGCGCACATTTTCGTTTTCAAACTGCGCAACGATTTCGGAATATTGCACGCCGTCCTTTTGCTTTGTTCCTTCCAGCATGAGATATGCCATACCCAAAACAACGACAATGATCAAAAGCACCCAACCAATTTGATCCCATCGTTTATTGCGCTTTTGCTTGCGTTCCTGCTTCAATTTTTCCAGATCAGGTCCCTTTCGGGGATCCTGAAAATTCTTTTGAGGTTCCATTTTCGTTTCCTTCCTATTTCCGACATCTGCCGCAAATGGTTTTAGGGCATTTTTCACATACCCGTATTTATTCATAGATCTCAGGTTTCAAAATGCCGATATAGGGCAAATTGCGATAGCGATCTGCATAATCAAGACCATAACCGACAACAAATTCATCCGGTACAGTAAACCCGGTATACTCGGGATGAATCGGCTTTTCGCGGCGCGCCGGCTTATCCAGCAGCACACACAGCTTCACGCTCGCCGCACCACGGTCCATCAGATGACGGGATACGTTGTAGAGCGTATTGCCGCTGTCCAGAATATCTTCCACCAGAATAATATTGCGGCCTGTCAAATCTGCCCTGATATCATAATTGATCTTCACGACGCCGGAGCTGCTCGTACCGTTATTATAAGAAGATACCGCCATGAAGTCCAAACCGCTGTGAATCGGACAATAGCGCATCAAATCTGCAAAAAACATAAAAGAACCACGCAATACGCCAACAAACAGCGGATCTTTATCTTCATAATCCTGTGCGATCTGATCCGCGATCTCCTTTACACGCTTTGTCAATTCTTCTTCAGAAATCAAAACCTTGAGGATATCATTTTCGATTGTCTTCATAGCCGTTTCTCCCATCATTTTTTCATTATCGTTTTTCAAAATCAAGCACATATTTTAAATTTTTCTTTTTTTCTGCAAACTGGCGATCCACACCGATGCCCAGTACTGCGGCAACACGGTTTCCAACATAGATAACCGGCGTTTCTTCTCTTTCTTTCATGCCGATTCCCACATCAACGAAAAGCCGTTTTAAGCTGCGGCTGCCTTCCTGTCCCGGCAGCGTCATACGATCCTGCGGCTGCCAGTGATCAACGTAAACCGGCTCAGCAATCGCGTCATTATTCAAAATGAGCCTTCCCGGTCTTTCTTCAATCGCTTCCTGTGTCACACAGCACCGCACATGCCATCCTCCCGCACGCACCTCGCCCACGGGCAGAAGCATTCTGCGTTCCAACACATGCTGCCTTTGCGCATATAGGCGAAACATTTCATAAACATTTCGTGCTATGATGCCTCTGGGCAGTGAAAGCTGCGCTGTGGGCCCGCTGTTTTTCACCAGCTCCAGCACAGCCTGAATATGGCGTGCCGTCACGTCTTTTTTCGAAGCATGCAGCAAATCAAACATATGCCGCACCACTCTGCTCTGCAGCGCCGTCGGCAGATCGATCAGCACTGCGCGCTCCAAAGATACATAGTCTTCACAGCGCTGCACCGATTGACAGGCGCGCCCTGCCATTTTATTTAAATATGCGTCATCCTGCCGCAAAAGCTGCGCTGTTTTGTTCAGCGCCTCTTCCACTCTGGGGTTCAGCTCCTGCAGCAGCGGCAGGACTTCATGGCGGATGCGGTTGCGTGTGTACACCAACTCCCGGTTGGTTTCATCCTCCACAAATCCAATCTGCCGCTCATGCAGATAACGCTCAATCTCCTCACGGCTCGTATCCAGCAAAGGACGGATAAAAATCCCACGCACAGGCTGAATACCGGACAACCCCGTCAAACCCGTTCCGCGAATGAGATTCATCAAAACCGTTTCCGCATTATCGCCGCGGTGATGCGCCGTTGCAACACGAACTGCACCGACTCGCTGTGCGGTTTTTTCTAAAAATGCATAACGCAGATTCCGCCCTGCTTCTTCCAATGACCAGTCATGCGTCTGCGCTGCCGTGCGCACATCACCGTGCTCCACATAAAAAGGAATTTGATGCGCAATGCAGTATTCCTGCACAAACGCCTCATCCCGATCTGCCGCAGCACCGCGCAGACCGTGGTTGTAATGGGCTGCCGCCACGGAAAATCCATATTGCAGAGAAAGCTCCTGCATCCATGCCAGCAGACACATGGAATCCGCTCCGCCGGACACGGCGCAAAGCACCAGACCGGAATCCGGAAGCATATCATAGGCTCGGATTAGATCCTGTTTCACTGTATCAGTCCTCGTCAAACCGCTTTTCCAACGTATCAAACGTTGTAAATTCAGGCATCCACTTCAGTTCTACTTTACCCGTTTCCCCGTGACGGTTTTTCGCCACAATCAATTCCGCAATATTCCGTTTATCAGAATCCGGACTGTAATAGTCCTCACGGAAAATAAACAAAACAATATCCGCATCCTGCTCAATCGCACCGGATTCACGCAGATCGGACAGCATAGGGCGCTTATCGTCGCGCTTTTCATTGGCACGGGACAACTGACTCAGGCACAAAACGGGCACCTGCAGCTCCTTTGCCATAATCTTCAGCATACGGGAAATATCCGACACCGCCTGCTGACGACTTTCGTTGCTGCTTTTTCCGCCGGCAGAGGACATCAGCTGCAGATAGTCAATAACGACCAATCCCAGATTATCAATCCGGCGGCATTTTGCGTTCATATCCGAAACGGTCAAAAGGGGGTTATCATCCAGGCGGATATCCGCCTGGGATAATACGCTTGCCGCCTGTGCCACCTTCATCCAGTCCGTTTCACGCAGATCGCCGGTGATCAGGCGGTTGCTTTCCACCAATGCCTCGCTGGACAACAGGCGCAGTGCCAGCTGCTCTTTGGACATTTCCAAAGAGAACATCGCCACTGTTTTACCGGAGTTTTTGCCCACATTCAGCGCAATGTTCAACGCCAGAGAGGTTTTACCCATACCGGGACGGGCAGCAAGCAAAATCAGGTCCGACTTATTCAGGCCCGACAGCTTCGCATCAATGGCAGAAAAGCCCGAAGAAATGCCGGGCAGGCGACCACCTTGCGCCGCTATTTCTTCAATATTCTCCAAAACGCCTGCCAAAACCGTTCCTATATGAGACATATCCTGGGCGGATCTGCCCTGACGGACAGCATAAATTTTCTGCTCTGCCACCTCCAGCACATTTTCCGGCTCACCGCCGTCTTCCTGCACCATCGCCGTAATTTCGCCGGCGGCTGTTGCCACCTTGCGCAGCAGGGATTTTCCCTGCACCAGTCTCACATATTCCATGACATTTGCCGATGTGGGCGTAATGTCCATGAGCTGGATCATATAATTTTTGGTGGTATTTTCATCAAAGGTGCCGTTTTTCTCCATCTCGCCCACCACCGTCACAGGGTCAATGGGACGAGAATAGCAGAACATGGTATAAATCGTTTCAAAAATATCGCGATTCTGCTGGAGATAAAAATCTCCCGGCTGGAGCTTATCCATTACATCTTTAATACAGTCCCGGTCAATGAGCATTGAACCTAGAACCGCCTGCTCCGCCTCCAGATTGTGGGGCATCTGGCGATATAGCAATTCATTTTCCAACGCCACAGAAGTGCCTCCTTCCCTCAAAAGGAGTTGGAATTTATGATTCCTCGGTTACAATCACGTTGATGGTGCCCACAATCTCAAAGCCCAGCTTGCACTTGACCTGATAGCCGCCGCAAGCCTTGATCGTATCTGCCTGCACGATCTTCTGCTTTGCAATTTCAATATTGTGCTGCTTTGCCAGTGCATCAGAAATTTCTTTGCTGGTAATTGCACCGAACAGACGTCCGTCCTTGCCGCTCTTTGCCACAATTTTAACAGTAATATCCTTCAGCTTTGCCGCGGTTTCCTCTGCCAGTGCCTTGAGACGGTCTTCCTCCGCCTTCTTTGCCTTTTCATGGAGCTTCATCGTATTTACATTATCAGCAGTTGCCTCGATTGCCAACTTTCTGGGCAAAAGATAGTTGCGACCGTAACCATCGGAAACCTCGATCATCTGGCCCTTCTTACCCTGACTTTTCACATCCTGCTGCAAAATAACTTTCATATCCATATCCTCATTTCTTAGAATTTTATATTAACGATTCATATATTCATCAATGGCCTGTACCAGATTTTCTCGTACCTGTGCCACAGTGGTATCCTTTACCGTGCCGCCAGCCGCCGTCGCATTGCCGCCTCCGCCCAGTTTTTCCAAAATCACCTGAACATTCACATCGCCCATGGAACGGGCAGACAGATTCACATCCGCACCGCTGGGTGTTACCACAAAGGACGCCTCTATCCCGACAATCTTCAGCAGCTCATCTGCCGCCTGCGCCGCAATCACACGTCCAACGGGAACATCCACCGCTGCCAGCGCAATATTTCCATGCACCTTTTCCGCACGGCGCACCACGTTATAGCGATTGATCGTAGAATCCAAGTCGTTCTGGAAGAGTTTGCACACTTCGCCGATATCTGCCCCGGCGCGGCGCAGATATGCCGCCGCGTCAAAGGTTCTGCCGCCTGTGCGCACCGTAAAATTCTTGGTATCCAGAACGATACCTGCCATCAGTGCTTCCGCTTCCACTTCCATCACATCATCCGGCTCTGTCAAATATTGCAGCAGCTCGCTGACCAGCTCGCTGGCCGAGGATGCATAGGGTTCGTGGAAATTCAGCGCCGCATTTTCAATATAGGTTGCCGCACGGCGATGATGATCAATGACTGCCAAACGTCCGGCGTGTTCCAAAACGGCAGGAACCTCCACCATGTCGGGACGGTTTGTATCCACCACAACGACCAATGCGCCACTGCGCATTTGCAGGACTGTTTCCACAGGATCTGTCAGGAACACATCTTCATACTCCGGAACTTCCATCAGGCGCGCGATCATCTGCATGGCTGCATTATTTTCAACATCCATGACAATATGGGCTTTTTTGCCCTTTTTACGGGCAATGCAGCAGATACCGACCGCCGCCCCCAGTGCATCCATGTCCGCAAATTTATGTCCCATGACATAGACCTGCCCAGCATCACTCATCAGTTCACCCAGAGCCGCTGCCATCACCCGGGATTTGACTTTGGTTCGCTTTTCCGTTTCCTTTGCCCGTCCGCCGAAAAATTCAAAGCTGGCATCTTTTCTCACAACCGTCTGATCGCCGCCGCGTGAAAGTGCCATATCGATGGACAGTGTTGCATCACGGAACAATTCTTCAAAGGTATCCGCACCGCGGCCGATACCGATGGACAATGTGGTAGGCACGCCGTCGGCGCTGACTACTTCATGGACAGAATCCAAAACGGAAAACTTTTCACTGGCCATTTTATCATAATACTGGTCTTCAAAAATAAACAAATAGCGATCACGCTCATACCTGCGCAGCAGGCCATGGCACTTGGCCGTCCAGTCGTTTAACTTTCGATCGATACGCGCACGCATGGCACTGCGTGCAACATCCGTAACGCCTTTGGTGATCTCTTCATAGTTGTCCAGCATAATAATGGCAATATTCGGGCGAGATGCTGTATATCTTTCAACAATATCTTCTACTTCTGTGACATCAATCCAATATAGTGTCGCAAGAAGCCCCTGTTCCTCACCATGATCGCCCGTCTGCTGGGTAAGATTTCCGTAAACGCGATACTTTTTACCCTGCAAAACATATAACTCCGGCGATTCATGTTTATTTTCAAGAATCCATCTGGAATTGAAATTTGACACAATGTCCGTCATACGGCTTTCAAAAAGCTGCTCTGCCCGTCCGCAAATTTCCTGAAATCCTTCGTTGCACCAAACGATCCCCCCTGTTTCAGGGTGGAAAATGATCATGGGCATCGGCGCGTTCAGCATAGTATCCTTTGTGGCAGAATCCACATTGGATGTCAGGTTCTCGATATATTTGAGGATACTTCTTTTCCGTGCGGCTGTATTATGGTGCGAATAAATCGCCAGTGCCACAATAATAACGCCTTCAATAATACCGATTGTTAAGTGAAAGGATGCAGAAACGATGGCAAAACAAATCAGCACAAAGAAGTAAAATGGAAGTCCCACCGCCAATAAGCGGGATATTTTTTTATTCACAGATGATAACCCCCGTGTATTGCAGCGCCCTTTCACTGGTCAAATCAGATTCAATGCGAACGCCGCATTTTACAATGCATACTAATACTCCAGTATATTTTTCCCATTATATCATGATATACGCTGTGAAGCAACAATATAAGAGCGCAAAATCTACCATCATTTCCACCCAAAAAAGTATCCTTTTTCCACCTGTTTTTCTCTTTCTTGCGAGCACCTTTTCCCTTTTTGTCAAACTCTTTGGATTACTGTCGCACGATTTTTCTTAAAATTTGCGGCTATGCCTGTACTTTTCAAAACAGTTATGTTATACTGATGCTGATAAGCGCCCCGCACTGTGCTCTCTCGGGGCCCTGAACGGGTAGTTTTACCTCCCATCAGCAATTTATCTTCATATTTTATGACGGATACATTTTCTGTTCCGTGATCAAATAACACAAGTTCATCCTGGTGAAAAAAGTGCGCATAGCGGCGCCTGGCGGCGGATCAGGGTCGTTTCGGTCGCATGCATTCCTTTCTTTTTTCGGTTTTGGCATCTGGCGCCTGCATCAGGCGGCAGTTTCTTTTGCATCGTATGCCGCTTGATCCCTCCCAAGGGGTTTTTATACCTTTTTGCCCTCCGAAATCTGCCACGAAGAACTTACATACTATTACTTTCTAGGAGGATTTTATTCCCATGGCAGAAAAAATAAAAATTATTCCTCTTGGCGGTCTCAATGAGATCGGCAAGAATCTGACTGTTTACGAATATGGCGGCGATATCATTGTGGTGGACTGCGGTATGGCTTTCCCCGGTGATGATATGTACGGCATTGATATGGTCATTCCCGATGTCACCTATCTTGTAAAAAACGCAAACCGCATCCGCGGTCTGTTTATCACTCACGGTCATGAAGACCATATCGGCGCAATTCCCTATGTTCTGCGCCAAGTCAACATGCCGATTTTCTGCACCCGTTTGACAGCTGGCCTGATCAAGCTGAAGCTCGATGAACATGGTCTGACGAAGCAGACAAAAATCACCACCGTGGAAGCCGGCGCAGCCATCAAGGCAGGAAAATTTGAAGTGGAATTTATCCATGTAAACCACTCTATCGCCGATTCCGCCGCCTTTGCGATCCGTACTAAAATGGGTACGATCATCCACACCGGTGACTTCAAAATCGACTCCACTCCCATCGACGGCAAGATCATTGATCTGGGGCGCTTTGGTGAGCTCGGCAAACAGGGTGTTCTTGCGCTCCTTGCCGACTCCACCAATATTGAAATTCCGGGCTACACCCAATCTGAGCGTTCCGTGGGCAAGTCCTTTGACCGCCTGTTTTCCAATTGCGATAAGCGCATTATCGTAACCACCTTTGCTTCCAACATCCACCGTGTTCAGCAGGCGATCGATGCGGCTGTCAAATACGGACGCAAGGTTGCCGTTACGGGACGCAGCATGGAAAATATTGTGAAGGTGTGTATAGATCTGGGCTATATGACCATTCCCAAAAATACCCTGATTGATGTTGCAAAAGCCAAAAATCTTCCGAAGGAGAAAGTGGTCATCATCACCACCGGCAGTCAGGGCGAGGAAATGTCTGCGCTGTACCGCATGGCATTCTCCACCCACAAGCAGGTCGATGTAGGATACGGCGACCGGATTATTATTTCCGCCTCCGCCATCCCCGGCAACGAAACCAGTGTCAGCACCGTGATCAACGAACTGTTCCGCAAGGGCTGCGACGTGATCTACGGCCGCGACCATCATTTGCACGTGTCCGGTCACGCCGCGCAGGAAGAGCTGAAAATCATTCATGCACTGACCGCACCCAAATTCTTCATCCCCCTCCACGGCGAGCAGCGCATGCTGCAGCTGCACAGCGAGCTGGCGCAAAGTTTGGGCATGGACCCCAAAAACATTGCCATTGCCGATAACGGCAGCGTCATCGAATTGACCCACAAATCGATCCGCATCAACAACTCTGTTCCGGCAGGTCAGGTTTTGGTGGACGGCTATGGTGTCGGTGATGTCGGCGCAGTGGTACTGCGTGACCGCAAACATTTAGCGGAGGATGGCATGGTCGTTGTGAACATCAATTTGTCTGCACAGGACGGTTCCCTGCTCATGCCGCCCGATATTATCACCCGTGGCTTTATCTATGTTAAGGAGTCCGGTGATTTGATGCAGGAATTGCAGGAGGTCGTCGCATCCACCGTCGAAACCAGCGCCCGCCGCAGCAAGCGCAGCCGGAGCAACAACGAGAATGATCTGCGCGGTACAGTAAAATCTGCCGTCAGCAGCTATCTTTACAAAACCACACGCCGCAACCCCATGATCCTCCCCATTGTAAACGAGCTGTAAGCCGAAAGAATACAAAAGTCCCCGGTGCTATGCACCGGGGACTTTTCTGCTTGTCACATCTTATGCGCTATAAACCGCCAGTTTTTCTGGTGGTTTTAATTCTTTATTGTACGTATCAGATATTTTGTATGGGCGATATAGCAGCACAGTTTTTTCTGCATTGAAAATCGGCACAATTCTTGCAACAACCGGTCCTTCTCCAAATTCTCTCTGTTACATTAACGGTGCCAACAAACTTAAAACGCATTCTGTAATTTTTTGAAATACACTGCGATGCTTCCATTCTTCATAGGTAATTTCACGGCTTTCTGCCTGGATCTGCGCAATATCCTGCGCAATATCCTGAACAACCTGACCGCCGGTAAACAACACACCGCACTCATAATGTTCCCATAAGCTGCGGAAATCCAAATTGACCGACCCGCAAATAGCTAAATTTCCATCTGCCACCAGCTCCTTTGCATGCAGGAAACCGGGTGTATATTCAAAAATACGAATTCCGCTGCGCAGCAAAGGTCCGAAATTGTGGCGGCTGACTGCATGGACATATCCTTTATCGTAAATACCGGGCATCATGATCCGTACATCCACACCGCTCTGGGCGGCACGAATCAGATTAGCGGTCATCTGACGATCCAGCACCAGATAGGGCGTTGTAATATAAAGGTGCTCTGCCGCACGGGCAATGACCATGTCATAAAGCGACTGCACCGGATTATCCGGATTTTTTGCCGGGCCGCCATCGAAAGGACGCACAAATGCTTCTGCCTGAGACGGACCCTTCGGCGGCAAAGGGCTCAGTTTTTTCCGCTCTCCCGTACACACCTGCCACATCACCAGAAACATCGCTTCCATACTGCGCACTGCTTCGCCCTCAATGCGGGTTGCCGAATCTTTCCAGTAGCCAAAGCGGCGCTTTCGGTCAAAATATTCATCCGCCAGATTGATTCCGCCGCAGTAGCCGATCTTTTCATCAATTAAAAGATACTTTTGGTGCGTTCTAAAGTTAAAGGATACATGTAAAATATCTTTATCGATCGGGGCAAAAAATGTTAGGTGGATACCCGCCTGACGCACCTGTCTGCGAAAACTGGGCGTACTTGCTTTCAAACACCCAAAATCGTCGAGAACCATACATACCTCGACACCCTCAGCAACCTTCTGCTTTAAAATCCCAAACAGTTCATCCCATATTTCGCCCTTGTCCAGAATAAAAGTTTCGATGTGGATACTCTTTTTCGCCGCCTTCAAATCCGGGATCAGGCTTTCATACATTGCCTCTCCACTGTTAAAAAAACGAACGCCTTCATTATCAAAAGCAGGTCGTCCCGCTCTTGCAAGGTAACGTCCGATCGGTGCCTCGTTGGGATACAAATCATAGCAGCGTTGCTCCACCTCGGAACGAATGGGTACAGATTCTATGATTTCCTGTTCCGCACGGCGAAACGCACGGTTGAACCAACTGAACTCACGCTTGCTTCCCCATAAAAAATACAGCAAGAATCCTCCGCCGGGCAGCAGGAAAATAATCAATACCCAATTCAATTTATAACGGGGCTCTTTATTCACCATAAAATAGATGAGAGGAACACTGAACACCTGCAGCAGCAAGTACACGCCCATTGCACTGCGATGCAGCATAACCACGCCGACTAAAACCAATGCAATTTCCAAAAGCAGCACAATCACAACCGATCCAACGCGAATCAGCGCATTGATTAAATCCAACAGTTTTTCATTGGGCTTCAACAAGTATTCCTCCTTTCTTATAATCTTGAATGATAATATGGCATAGTATTCTATTTTTATTATATCTATCTTACTGTAAAGTGTCAATTTACATACTATCGGAAACGTCAACTGTGCTGTATGCATTCTTTCCGAACCATTCAGCAAAAAATTTTCTTGTTTTTCTTTGCTTACCAATAAAAAATTTCTACCTTTTTTTCTTGCGCCCATGGCAATTTCGCAGTATAACTATAGGTAATCAAAGCAAAACAGGGGGGATATTGTGAATACGGTTCAGGTACGCAATATCGAAATTGGCACAGGGCGTGTAAAAATTGCTGTATCCATCACCGGTACAACACAAGAGGAAATTTTAACGCAGGCCGGGGCACTTAAAGCATTGCCTGTCGATATTGCAGAGTGGCGTCTGGATCATTTTTCCCATATCGCTGACGCTGCTGCTATTGATGCCTGCCTCACTTCTCTGCGTGGTATACTCGATTCTCTCCCGCTCCTTGCCACATTCCGCACCATTGAGGAAGGTGGTCACTATTATTTATCCACCGAACACTACGCAGCACTCAATGAGTACATAATCCATTCAGGTCAAATTGATCTGCTGGACGTAGAACTATTTACCGGTGAGCCTACTGTCAGGCGTCTGATGGCTGCGGCCCATGATGCCAAAATCCCCGTGATACTCTCTAATCACGATTTTGAAAAAACGCCTTCACGTCAGGAAATCATCAGTCGTCTTTGCAGAATGCAGGATCTGGGCGCAGATCTGATCAAGCTCGCTGTCATGCCCCATTCCCGTCGGGATGTGCTCACACTTATGCAGGCCACTGAGGAAATGTATACCAAATATGCTCACCAGCCGCTGATTACAATGAGCATGGGGCAGCTGGGCATGATCACACGCGTTTGCAGTGACTTTTTCGGCTCTGCTCTTACATTCGGTGCCGCCGCACAGCCTTCCGCATTAGGTCAGATTCCTGCTGATAAACTGCATTTATTGCTGGATTTGCTTTCCTCCGATTTCTATTAAATTTATGAAGTGATCTGTCGTACACGCACAAATGTCGGCAGATCACTTTTTATTGCAATCCCGGCACAGAGCCGCTGTTTTCTTTGTTCCTGTATCCCTACTTCGACACTTTGCAACATTTTTCACACACATGTATTCATTTCGCTCTATTTTTTGCTTTTTCAATAAGTTTTCGACATTATCCACATAGTTTTCCACATCCCATCTTTTTTTGTCTTTGTCCAGTATATTTTTATGGCAATTCTCCATACAGTGTCCTCTGTCCATTTCCAAAACCAACACAAAGGGCGTTACTTTACATACGATTTACATTGTCAATTATTTTAAAGCATGTTAAAATAAAATCCAATCTTTCACAATGGAGGAATCTGCCCCTATGGTAAATCGTGATACTTTGCTGCTGGCCTGTGGTACCAGCGAAAGCCGTGCGGTATTGTGCACAATTTTTGAAAATTCATTTAACCTTTTGGAGGCATCAAATATCCGGCAAACAAAGCTGCTGCTTGGTCAGAATCACGGCTGCATTGCCGCCGTCATCTTTGATGTAGTTAATTTTGAAGATTCCTCTCTTGATGATCTGGGCCAGATTACAAAAAATAAGGCTTTTTCTGATATTCCGATTCTTGTAATCACCTCTTGCAGCTCTGCATCGACACATGAACATTTATTTGATCTGGGCGTTTCGGATATTATTACCGCCCCCTATTCTCCCACTATTCTTCGCCACCGCATCCTGTCCCTTACCGATTTGAGCATTCATAAATTGCATCTGAATGAATTGGTGCAGGAACAATCCAACATTCTGCGGTGCTCCAACGATGCAATGGTAGATGCATTGTGTTCCATTATCGAACATCGCAACGCAGAATCGGGGCAGCATGTTCTGCGGATTCGGCGTTTTACCAAAATTCTGCTGACGGAAGTAGCCCGCAGCTGCCCGGAATATAACCTTGACGAGGAAACCATTCAAATGATATCCAGCGCCTCATCTCTCCATGATATCGGGAAAATTTCCATTTCAGATAGCATTCTCGCAAAACCCGATGCTCTCACGGTGGAAGAACAAATGCAAATGCAGACACATACCATCGCCGGCTGCTGTATTCTGGAATCACTTGCCGGCTGCACCAGTCAAGAATACCTTCGCTACGCTATGAACATCTGCCGTTATCACCACGAACGCTGGGATGGCCGCGGATACCCCGAAGGACTTTCCGGAGAGGATATTCCCATTTGTGCGCAAGTTGTCGGTTTGGCTGACGTATACGATGCCTTAACAAATAAACGTGTTTATAAAGAAGCCTTCTCTTGCGAACAATCGGCTAATATGATTCTAAATGGTGAATGCGGTGTCTTTTCTCCTAAACTTCTGGAGTGTTTTAAGCAGATAACGCACCAATTCGCCGAATTGGCGCAGGAATATATCGACAGCTGTGATTTAAAGGCTGATTCTTCCTTGTCTCCGCTCCCACCCCCATCCCCACCATCGGGAACGGACTCCCTCCATCTCATTCAGGCAAAATATCACGCCATTCTTCACTATATGGATGCTACCGTCCTGGAGCTGGATTTAGAAAAATCTACCTACCATCTTCTTTACAATCCGGACCCCAACCTTATTTTATTAAATTCTGCCACTTCTTTTGATGAGCTTTTCCAAACTATCCTACAAAATATGATCACCGAAGAAGATAGCGCGCTGTTTAAAGACATATGCTATAACAAGATCCCCCTCTTTCTGCAGGCAAATCTGCGCCGCCAGCTCCACTATCTGCATATCAAAAATTCTACGAACAGCGACCCCATTCTTTACCGAATCACCTTGCTGCGTATTGATCCTCATCTCTCTTCTCACAAGGGGATCACGGTCATCTGCGAGCAGATTTCCACTGAAAATTCCATATTTACACCAAAGCTCAACAAAAACAACCTGCATCTTGATACACTTTCAAGCCTGACCAACAGCCTTTATTCTATCCGCAATGATCGCTTTCTGACTCTGCACCGCTGCGGGCAAAACCTCTTGCCACTGCTTGGCTACACTACAGAAACACTTGCGCAGACACACCAGAACAGAATGATTGAGCTGGTTCATCCCGATGACCGGCAGCCACTTTTGAAATCCATTGCCGATCAGCTTTCCTTTGGTTTGGATCTGGTAAATGAGTTTCGGATACAGCACAAAGACGGTCATTATATCTGGGTGCTCGGAAAAGGCCGCCTTTACGTCGCACCCGACGGTAAGGAATATATTTACAGTCTTTTGATCGATATTTCCGTCAGTAAAATTGCAGAAGAAGTTCTTCAGCAAACACTGCAGCGGCAGGCAGTCATCCTTTCACAAACTGAAAATGTCATCTTCGAATGTGATATGGCCGGAAAAGAAGCATTTTTTTCTGAAAACTGGGAAAAAATTTTCGGCTATTCTCCCTTTACGCACAATATTATGGAGCACATTACCACAGATTCCCATCATTTTCATCCGGATGATGTATCAAAAGTCCTCGCAGCGTTCAATGCACTGCAAAACGGCTCTGATTATCAAGAGGTAGAGACTCGTATCGCAAAAGCAGATGGACGTTATCTGTGGTGTCAAGGGCGCATCACTGTGCAATATGATTCCTCCGGAAATCCAGAGAAAATGGTCGGTGTGATTGTCAATATTGATGAGAAAAAACGTGCGGCACAGGCCCTTCAAAGCCGTGCAGAGCGGGATGGACTCACCAATCTTCTAAACAAAGATACCGGAGAAAGCCATATTGAGGACTATTTGCACACAGCAAACAGAAATACGACTTCCGCCTTGCTCATAATTGATCTTGATAACTTTAAGCAGGTGAACGATCAATACGGCCATATGTTTGGCGATATCATCCTTTCGCGTGCCGCAAAAGAAATCCAAAGTTTATTCCGTTCCAATGATATTATTGCCCGTATTGGTGGGGATGAATTCATTGTTTTTATGAAAAATATTCCCTCTTTGAATCTGGTCAGAAAGCGTGTAAGTACACTTATCAGCACATTTAATACAACTTTGCATGCGCAGGTTCCTGAAGCAAACCTCGGCTGCTCTGTGGGTGTTGCAATCTTTCCAACACATGGCAGCAGCTATGAAGATCTGTTTCTTCGTGCAGATCAGGCGCTTTATCAAATCAAAGCACAGGGAAAGCATGACTATAATTTTTATGATGGCAGCGGCTCGGTAATACGAAACCACCGCGAACACGCAATCGCCACAACACCGATTGATTCCGACAGCAGACGCATCTTTACCGCTAATAATTTGATGCAATACACATTCCAGCAGCTATATGAATCCAACAACCTTGAAGATGCCATTACCAATCTGCTCACCCTGATTGGGCAGCGGATGAATGTGAGCCGTGTGTATATCTTTGAAAACAGTTCCGATAACACGCACTGCTCAAATACCTTCGAATGGTGCAACGTTGGAATCACACCGGAAATTCAAAACCTGCAAAACCTCAGCTACAGCGTTCATTTAATCGGCTATGAAAAGAATTTCAACGATCAGGGAATTTTTTATTGTGATGACATCTCCAAATTGCCGTCAGAGCAGTATGATGTGCTTGCACCACAGGGCATCAAGTCCATGCTGCAATGTTCTATCCGGGATAACGGTATGTTCCGCGGTTTTGTCGGCTTTGATGATTGTTCGGTCAATCGTCTGTGGACGCAGGATCAAATTAATTCTCTTGCCTTTTTTTCCGAAATACTTTCAACCTTTCTTTTGAAAAAACGCGCACAAGACGAAACGGCACGGCGTGCCGAAAATCTATCCAGCGTTCTGGAAAATCAGCAGGCTTGGATTTATGTGATCGATCCCCAAACGCATCAGATTATATTTTTAAACGAAAAAACCAAGTCTATTGCGCCCGATGCAGCAGTCGGGCAGCAATGCTTCAAGTGTTTGATGGGGCTGGACGAGCAGTGTGCCGATTGTCCCACACGAAATATGGAGCATGGAAATAATGAACGGCCAATCTACAATGCAAATCTGCATTTGAGCGTGCTTTCAGCCGCTACCTCCATTCAATGGGACGGAAAAGATGCATATTTGATTACTTGCCGCGAAAACAACCCCAACAGATGAAAAAACTCCCTTCGAAAGCCCATGCTTTCGAAGGGAGTTTTTACTTTTTCCATGCTGTTTCAAACGCAAAATGTTGTGTGCAGATTCCGCATTACAACTTATTGTGTCAGCATTCTATGCAAAATTACAGCAACTTCCGCACGGGTGATCTGCTTACCCGGATTTAATTTACCCGCTCTGTCGCCACTGATCATACCCATTCTAATCATGGAAGCCATCGAATCCCGTGCATAACCCGAAACCTGCTTTCCATCTGGATATGTATCCAAAACCGAGGTGGGCACACTGCTTACACTCCAGCCTGCTGCCCTCATAGCACGCTCCAAAATCACGATGGTATCCTGGCGCGAAATTGATTTATCCGGATAAAAGTAACCATCGCTGCTTCCGTTGATGATTCCCAGCTCCTTCGCTGTCATAATCGCCGAAGCATAAATGCTGTCAGCAGATACATCCCGGAATCCGGAGCCGCCGCGTGTCTCAAAATTAAACAGTCTGCAAATCATCAGCACAAAGCTTGCGCGCGTCGTATTTCGGCCCGGACCATATTGGGTATCGCTGTAGCCCTTTACCACACCTCTATTATACAGGAACTCAATAGACGGTGCCGCCCAGCCATAATTCCCCAGATCCGTAAAATGCTTTGTAAGATATCTGTCGGCAATTTGAATCTGGATCGAGCCTTCAAGCCGATTGCCCTTTGTATCTACCGCAGTATAGGTAACGGGGATTGTTCCCTGAAATCCTGCCTTTGCAACAAAAGAGATATTGTCAATTGCAGGAGAAGATGCAGCATAGTAGCGTGTATTTGTGGTCACCGTTTTCTCCTGATTGGCTTGCTTATCGTTCAGCAACAGTTTTCCATAAACAGAGCTGGGAACGGTCTTAAACTCAATATAAGAGAGTGAATATGGCAGTCCGTCTGCGCATGCATTTTGAAAATTGTAAGCAGAGAACTGAATAGGCACGGAGCTGCCGGTCATGGAAATTTTACCGGTCGTACGCTCAGAGATCTCAATGCTAATGCTGCCGTCAAAGCTTTTTCCACCGGTACTTCGACCACTGTATTCAATGTTAATCGTTCCAACATAGTCCTTATTGGCAACAAATGAAACATCATCCAACAGCTGAGAGTTTCCACTGCGATAATAATTCGTATAGCTGCCTACAGAGGGACCTGTCCCTCTGCCTGCATCGTAACGATAATACAGTGTTCCGTATTTACCGGAAGGCAGTGTAAAGCGGACGTAATCCAAATTATCCCCCGTAAAGGAACGACAGACACGATTAAAATCTTCTGCATTAAAGCGGACTGCGCTGCCGCCCTTGGTTGCATAGGATATGGTTTCATCCCAGGTGCCGGCGTGCACCTGCACCTCCACAGCTCCGCTGTATTTGCCGCCCTTTGCATCATAACCGTTGAACGGAATCGTTACCGTGCCTTCAAATTTGCGTTCCGGCACAAAAGTGATATTGGACAAACTGCTGGTGGTATATCTCGTTGTTTCAGAAACTTCACTGCCCGGACGGCTGCTGCTGCTGTAATTATAATACAGCGTGCCTTTACGGGATGCCGGCAACTCAAAGCGGATATAATCCAAACTTGCGCCGGTATTTGCCAGACAGGATTCGTTGAAATCCAAACCGTTGAAATCCACAGGTCTACCCGCTGTTGTGGAATATCGCACCGTGCCTGCTTTACCGTTTACACGAACTGTGACACTGCCCTCAAACCGTTCTCCCGTGGCTCCATAGCCTGTATAAGGAATTTTCACCGTACCGTTATAATCACTTGCAGGTACAAAATCAATGGAAGATATCCACGGGCTGGAATTGCGGAAATAGCGGGTATTTTCAGAAATCAGACCGCCGTTATTGCCGCTGCTGCTATATTTATAATAGAGTCTGCCCTGAGATGACTTTGGCTGCGTCAGATAAATATAGTTCAGACTCGTTCCCGTAGCTGCACGACAGATGCGCTGGAAATCCTCCTCATCAAAGCGCACTGTGCTTCCGCCCGAAACACGGTACTCAATATCATCCGCACCCGGACGACCGCCCTTGTAGACCGTGATGGTAATTTTCCCGGAATAGGATGCACCGGAACTGTCCGTTCCGTAATAGGGAATCGTCACCACACCGGTAAAATCCTTTGCAGGCAGGAAGGACACATTTTCAAGCAGCATGCTGCCTCCGGATACATAATACTCTGTATTGGTGGTCACACGCTGAGAATACTGTCCCGTTGTGCTGTAGTTATAATAAAGCACACCCTGATTTTCAGAAGGCAGCTGGAATGTCACGTGACGCAAAACCCTGCCTGTCTTGATATTGCAAACATTGACAAAGTCCTCCACGCCCATGGGCACCAGACGATTTTCTGCCGTATTATAGGCAACATCGCCGGAGTTTTCCACAGAAACACGGATCGTACCGATAAATGTTTTGCCGTCACCCTGCCCGGAATAGGAAATTACCGCCGTTCCTCCAAAATCACTGGCAGGAACAAATACCACATCACTCAGCTTTTTCTGGCTGGGTGTTGCATTGACGTAGTAGCGATCCAACCCACCGACTCCGTTTCCGGGAACATCGGGAGAACTATATCCATAATAGAGGATACCCTGTTCTGTCGGAACAGAAAGTCCTGACACGAAATCCAGCTTCGCATCAATCTGCTCATATGCTTTAGAATTGAGGTCACTGATAATATCTGAAAATGCAAAAGCTTCACCCACGCGCATATTGCCCGTTACAGCGGATGCCACATCCTCTTCAACGGTAACAGTACATGTGGCACTGTAACTCCCGGCAGTAGCGGTAATCTCAGCTCTTCCGGAATTATATGCGGAAATTTTACCTTCCTTCACACCCGCAACAGAAATATTGTTGCTTCTCCACACAATATTCTTTCCTTTGGCAAGGCCAAAACTTCCCGTCGTCAATGTATCGCTTTTCCCCACCAGCAGGGACATCGTATTCTTCATACGAATGCCGGATACTTCTACCGTCAGCGGATTTGATTTTTTTGTTCCGTCCGTCGTTTCAGCCCAAACTGATGTAGATCCGGGGCCGACGGCTGTTACAAGGGCAGTCGTTTCATCAACCGCACTCACAGTGACAACCTCTGTGTCATCGCTGACCCACTTCAGCGCCCTGTTATCTGCTGTGTCCGGATTGACTTTGGCATTTAGTTTCAATGCCTGGGCGCCAACTTCTCGAATCAGATCGCCGTTGGCCGTAACCACGATGTTTTGAACCAACACCGGCTCTTGCACCGTGATTTTGCAAGTCCCTTCAAACTCCTTTTTGTCAGGCGGCTGGCTTTCATCGGTATAAATCGCTTTGACGACGATATCCTGTCCCGCCGCTTTGGCGATGGCTTTCACCTCGCCCGTATCCTGGTTTTCCTGAATCTCAAGCTTCTGAGGCTCTGTCGATTCATAGCGCACTTTCGCGCCGGCAACCGGCTGACCGTCCGCCGTGTTGGTCACAACGGTGCTCAGCGTTGTGAACGCACCGACTTTCAAAGTGGTCTGCGCCGCCGTCACCGTGACTGTGAACCCCGCTCCCGGATCTGCAAATGCAGTCGGCATCATCATAAGGATCATGCTGAATGCCAGCGCCAAGGAAGTCAGGCGTTTATATATGCTTTCTTTCATACACCGCACTCCTTTTTATACGGGAAAAGAGGCGGGCGGCATGCCCGCCTCTTTTGTTTTTGGTTTGCTTTTGTTTAATTCGTGCTGCCGGTCCACTCATATTTGAATGCCGGCTCCTCATTGTCCACATTGAGGGGTTTTGCATAGAATGTGAACGTCAGTTTCTTGCCGTTTGTATTACTGTAGGAGTCACCAATGGTACCATCTTTAAAGAAAATCACGACGTTGCCCACCTTGGTATTCTTAAAGGGAATCGTGATGGTTTGTCCTGAAACATCAATCTGTCCATTAACAATACCAAGCGGATCGGCGATCTGAGCCTTGATATTTTGCCCGGTCAGCATCTCCTTCTGACGCACACCATCCTTATAATAAACACGGTAGGGTGTTTTATCAAAGGTAATGGTCACTGTGCCGTCAAAGAAGTAATTTCTCGCATTTTTCAAGACCTCCTCTGTAAGTCCAACGTCAGCTCCGTCTTTTGTTTTGCTGATTTTGGTGAAGTTGGTGTAACAGCCTGTGACCTCGGGAGGCGCATTATCCACCAAGTGGACTGCACCGATAGCCTTAAAGCTTTGTCTGGTGCCCATGGGATGCTTTGCTGTAGCGATGCAGTAATACTGCGTCAATTCAGACATATTTTGAAATGTAAGCGTATTGGGCTTATCTCCCTCTGTCTTCAATTCACCGCGGTCTGTCAAATAGCTTGTACCGGTAGAAAGCTGAATAAAGGTCAGCACATCCTGATAGATCCTATCATTCGCATATTCATCAAAGATAGAGTAGCTGTTTTGACCGCTGGTCAAATCTTTCTCCATCGCATCGATGACTTTGAAGTTTGCCCAGTCAGCGTGCGAATCATAGTCCCCCTTTTTCTCAGGCTTCACATAGTCTGCAAATTTCTTGCCCATAAGGGTGCCATCAACGGATGTACCGGGAATTAAGATCCAGTCGACCTCTGCTTCTGTAGAAGTTTTCAGCTGTACCGTAGGACTGGTTTCTGACAAAGTAATGGCGGGTGTTGTTACATCACCGGTCGTAAATTTATAGCAATATACATCAGAATAAGATTCCTGTGCCTCGCCGCGCAGAACAAAATATGCCACATATTTTGTCTTGGGCTGCAAATCCATCACTGCAATACTTTCCACACTGTTGTTGTAAACACCTGAGCCAACCTTGATCATGCTGGACCCCTTAAAAGTCATAATACGGTTACTGGTAGGGGTAGAAGCAAAGACCGCAGTTCCATTGCCGTCGCTCGGCAGGTTTCCCCATTCTGTCTCATCCAGATTTTTACCGCCGTCTTTCAGCACCGTGGTGACCTCACCCAATGGTGCTACTACATAATAGTAGTACGCACTGGGGCGATTCAGTGCAACACGCATTTTTACACCCGTATCACCGGGATCAAAAGTCGGATATCCCTTATCAAATTCAGGGGGCGTTGTATCCAGGAACGTATGTGTCATGCTGAAGTTCATGGGAATCGTAATGTCAGAAATCATAAGCTCCGAGGGAAACAGCTGATCGTATGTCATGCGGCTGCCCAGACGCTTGCTCATTTCCGGCAGAGATGTGGCACTGCCCGACACAGCAGTGATCTGAAGGGTAATCGGCCGATTCCAGTTGGCACTGTTTCTGTCACCGTTAATCGATGTAATTTCAATGCCGTAAACCGTATCTTTCATCTTATTCAGCGGTTCAAATGTACCGTTTTTCAAAGCATCGCTTATGCTGGCACCGATCCATTTGCCATCACCGTAGGCAATGGACGCTTCGCTGTTACCCACGCTCGTCCAGGTCTGGGTTGTCTCATCATAGGTGTGGAGCTTAAAAGTGATATCTATATCAGACCAGACAATCAAATCATACAAAACACTGTCCGGCATAGCCTCATTTGAAATAGGCTTTGCGGAGAATGTCATCTGGCTGCTGCCGCCTGCCACAGGCGATCTTGCCAGCATGACCTGCGCAGAAATCGTGGTAAATTCCGGAAGCGGTGTAACGCCGCGCTCGCCCTTCATGCGGTTTGCCGCAGGAGAGGTGTCTGCAAGTCCCTCCAGTCTAAACTGATAGGTCATGCCGCCGGAAAGATTCAACGCACTGTCTTTCGGATTCTTGCTGTAGGGGAAGGTCAGGATCAATTCACCCGTACCGGATTTATCCTGTTCAAACTTGACTTTTCGATAGTCAATCACCCAATCCGTGTCATTCTCGTTAAGTCTGGTGCGTTCCTTGACGGGATCTTTCTGGTCCTTTTCATAAAGCTTGAAGTACTCACGCATCATGGCTGTCCAGTCATCTTCGGAAATTGCACCTGTCCGATAGGACTCATAGATATTTAAAAATACTTCATAATCTGATTTACCATCCTGATTTCTGTCCTTCATGCCCTGAACATTCTCAGAGAACACAAGATTGATGGACGTATCGGGATAGGGCATAACCTTGCCGCCGCTGGTACCGTCGTGGGTAAACTCCTGCTTTGCAGTGGGCGGCTCATTATCCATTGTCGAAACAGGGAAGGGCAGCGCAATTGTATCTTTATCATAAACGCAGTAGTTGCCCGTCTTATCCTTTGCCATATAGTATACATCATACGCCGTCTGTGGTTCCAGACCGCTGATCGTAACCTTTACATCTGTTGATGCTTTGCCTGCATTACTGGAGCCTTTTCTGAGCGCATTGATACCAGATTCGATCTGTGCCATACCCTCCTCTGAGGTATCCTGAACACCTTCAAGGTAGAACTGCGTGCCGCTCTTTACGACAGCCCAGTAAAATGTACCCGGTTCATTGAGCGCATAGGTCAATGTAACAGATCTTGTGCTCACATCGGACAAGCTGAGATGCTGGATTTTAGGGGGTGTGCGGTCCAGCGTTTTCACTGTCACCTTTTTCACAGCGGAGCTCTTGGTGCCATCAGCGTCGGTCAGCCACAAGTACAGGTCATAATCCTTTTCCTCTTCCAGATGGACCGTATTGACCTTCGGAATCAAATAAGGTGTGTTTTTCTGCAGATCTACCACACCATAGCCCAGATTGCCGGTCACAGCATTCGCCTTGAAATCCGCTCCTTTGGGCGCGCTGGAGCCTTTGGGCAGCAGCGCATAATACATCTGGCAATTTTTGTTGGGCATAACCATTCCCTGAATGATCTGCTCACCATCGGCGCCATCGGCAATGATTGCATAGGGGTATCCCGTGGCAAATGCGGGAATCGTGTCGTCAGGGGTCGTAAACGCATCAATTTTTACAGGACTGCGCATACCGCGATTATCCACCAGAATTGCCGAAATATAGTATGAACCGTCTGTTGTCAAGCCGTTCATTTTTGTGATGAATTCAGTATTGGAAGCAGTTGCCGCAATGGTGCCGTTCTTGATAATCTTTCCTGAATATGCAGACGGATGGATCAGTTCCTCTTCTCCCACAGTACCGTCAGCCAGCGCGGTCACCGCCCAGTAAATTGTTCCTTTTTTATTCGTTTTGAATGCCAGGTCCACGGATTTTGGGCCGATATTTTTTGCTACAGGATATCCTGCCAGCAGGCGCGGATCCGAGGAAGATTCCTGTGCTGCAACGGAATCCATCACCTCTCCGTGAATATTTGCATCAATGCCGGGACGGACCACGATCGTATCGGGAAGAATGGTGCAGGATGAGCCGGGTGCATTGACATTCATATGTCCGATATCACCGGTGCCTGCAATCTTTGCGGCAGCATCCAGATTCACTGTCTTTGCATGTGCTTTCTCACTGATGTTCAGCTGCACATCCAGTGCCTTTTCATCCACCGTGATGCTGTTTGCCACACCCTGTGCCATTGTGACAATAGCCTTTGGTGTCTTGATAACCACATCTTTGATATTACCTGCCAGCTGGAATGCCATTCCGGATTTTCCATCCAGCATGATGTCTTTCAATCCGAGTTCATCATCTGTCACATCTTCCAGATAAACTCCGGTACGCACACTTACTTTCGGAATATCTGTCAGGCCCTCTGATTTCAGCGTAACAAATTGATGATTATTGCTGTCCAGCACCAGTTCCTTTGCCGTTACATTGCGCAGCACAACACTGTGCTCACCCTTTTCACTTTCACCTGTGCCGGATACCACAATTTTTCCCTGAACCTTCACGTTTTCCAAAACAACGCTGCTCAATCCGACACCGCCGCTGATATACAAGTCACCATACACCGTTGTATTCTTCAGCGTCACATCGGGCGCTGTAATCGTCAGATTACCGGAAACGCCGCCCAGACTATGCACACCGGATTTTTGAACAGGTGTGCCAATCGCACGCACCAGCATCGTCGCCACCTGACCGCGGGTGACATACTGCTTGGGGCGGAACTTTCCATCCGGATAACCGAGAATTATTTTTTCTTCCGCTACCGCCTGGATCATGTGACGGCTCCACTCACTCAGCTCACGGGTGTCCGAGAAGCCGAGAGACTCGCCCGTTCCCTGCTCCAGCATCATATTGCGGCCAATAAGCACAGCCGCCTGTTCACGTGTCAAAAGTTTATTGGGAGAGGCCATTGTTTTAGACGTGCCGGAAAAATAGCCTGCCTGATGCGCAATACAAATATCTTCATAAAACCAATCCTTTGGCCGGTTATCTTTAAAAGGATTGCTTCCCACGTCTTTATAACCGTATGCGCGGTTGACCATTGTCACAAATTCTGCTCTGGTAATATTCCGGTTGGGGTTGAGGTTTCCTCCGATATCTCCGCGCATGACACCCCAATCCACTACTTTATCCAAATAATATTTCATGCCGGGTGCTGCCTGCGCGCTCGGAGTCAGCATACCCATCATGCCGCATGCCATAGCTATTGCAAGAATCCAGCTGACAACAGCATGTTTGCTCCGATGTTTTTTGGAATTTGTTTGCCCGTTTTGCATCATTCTCTTCAACCCTCCGTTTTGTCTCTTGCTAATGTGCGCTGCCGATTCTGCAGTTGGATACTGAATACAGCCTCGCGAACCATATGCTCCTCTTCCATTTCCAAATGAATAAATTTTGCTGCGTAATAGGTGCGCTCCTGACTGAGACGCTCCTTTCGGATAATCTGCGTCATGAGGATCAGAGGATGCGTCGTTTTGGGAATCACCACTTCTACTGTTTCACCGATCTCTACGCCATCCGCAGCATAAAAGGCAAGTCCGCCGCAGCTCAAATCCACAGAACGCAATGCCTTTCTTCCCTTCCATCTTCCGCTGACAGGATAAATAAAACTGTCAAACTCCACAGGGATACGCAGATTTCTGCGCAGTTCCGGATTCAATATCTGCAATTTTTTCACAAGAACGCGCTTATCACCACATTTTAGCACACGGCACTGCACCGGCATCTCATCGACTTCGCTTCCGATCAGCTGCACGAGTTCCTGTCCGGCTACATCTTCTTCTTTTCCTTCAATAATTTTCAGGCGCATCGTATCATCAGCCCCCAGGCCTTCCAGGACGCCTTTTGCAAGCAGCTCCCCCTCATCTTTCACTATGAGATATTTCTTCATAATCATATCGCTATCCACTCTCCTTTTGCCCCATGCAGTGCAGTTCCCTCAACATCCCTGCACATCAAACAGGTTCTGTCGCTGCTTCCGATACTTCTTCCGATGTTCCCGCAGGCGTTTCCGCCACGGCGAGTTTTTCTTTCTGCATCAGTGGCTTTGTGTCTTTTTTTGTGGGATCAAATTTCAAAAAATATACATAAATTTCAACAATTGCATGATAGAGTTCTTCCGGAATTTCCTGCCCCAGCTCCAGCTGTGTCAGGATCGTGGATAAAGAATTATCTTCATAAATCGGCACACCATGCTCTTGTGCCGTTTCTACGATCTTTTCCGCCATATATCCCATACCCGACGCAACGATTACGGGCGCTGCATCGCTGTCACCGTATTGCAGTGCCACCGCTTTAGATACCGGATTTCTGCCACCGTTATGCTTGGACATTCACGCTGTTCCTCCCCTGAAAAATTTTAGGAAATACATCGGTCAAAGCTACGGGATGCTCCATCTTGTGCACAGCCACACGCAGAGGTTTTAGCTCGTTCCGCGCCAAAATCTGTGTAACAGCCTGTTCAATCTGCTTTCCAAATGGCGTAATTGTTCCGGGACAGGCGATTTGAACATCGACATTCTCTCTTTGACTGGTTATTATAATATCAAATAATCCCAGAGATTGCACGTCCACTTTTAAAAGTACGCGCATAATCTTTCCGTCTTTGGCATCCATACCTGCTTTTTCACCATCACGGTCTGCGTCGGGGTCTACCCACATTTCCGAAAAAAGCATTCTGCCATCCCATTCCATGGGCAGCATATAGTGATTAAGCGGCATGTAAACGCTCTCGTTCAGCAGCATGGACGCCACCAAATTCTGAAATCCCTGCTGAACTTGCATGCTCCCCTCTCCACGCAGTGCTCTGGCCGCAGCTGCCATCAGCGTATCTGAAAACTTCACCGCAGAAGAGTCTCCATAGGCGCGCGCCTGATTCAATAATTTTATAAGTGTATCATCATCAATCATTTGCAGCTGGCTTTTTAATGCCGAATATCCTCTCAGCTGATGAAACAGCTCCAACACCTTATCCTGTGAGCCGTTTTCATAACGTGCCACATCCAGCGCAAGCAATGTCAGCATCTGCCGCGGCAAACCCATATCATGAGTCTGTTCTACATACCGTGACATATAAGGAAAAATTTCTTTTTGCAGCAGCTGAATACTGCCGCGCTGATCCCCCGCATCGATGCTGTTTTGCAGCTGCGCAATCATTTGATGCAGCTGCTCAGCCCATCTTGCCGGCATACCGTCTGCCATGCGTGCCAGATTGCGCAGCATATTTCCTTCCAGATGTGCCATCGAAGAAAAATCATTATAGCTTTTCAAGAACTCAAGAATCGTATTTTGTAAACTTTCCGATCCGCCCTTTTCATATGCACTGCGCAGCATGGCAAACATCCATCCGCCAAAACGCGTGCCAGATTTTATCTGTCCGGAGAGAAAATCCAAAAGCTGCTGCTCATTCATGTGCAGCATTTCCAAAATTTTTGCCATTTCAGCCGAAATTCCTTCCTGCATTCCGGACAGAACAACTGCGCCTTCCTTTCCGCTGAAAATAAACGACAGACTCTCTGCCATACCGGGCGTTTCTTTCAAACGCTGTAAAAATGTTTGAAAATTGGAGCTGTAGCGAATATTACCATTTCCCTGAAAATCATTGTCCTGCTGTTCCGTTCGCCGGTCTGCACGACTCACTTTCGTTAAATCCGGCGCATTTTGCAGCTGCGGATGCTGAGACGGTATCTGCGTACTTCTATTGTTTGTGACTTTATCATAGCCCGGAACCGGGTTGGTTGTGCCTAATAAATCGGGCATTTTCTCACCTCTCAGAAAAAATCTTGACAGAGCTACTTATTTTTTCATACAACTTTGTCGATAATATATCTATATAAAACATTTAAAGGTGGTGCTTTTGCTATGAGTGGCGGAAACGATATTTTAGATACATATATATATGAAAATAACTCATTGCTTGAACAGTTGGAGGCAATCATTCTTGATGCCGAAACGGCAGATACATTCTCACAGGACAACATTAACGAAATTTTCCGGATTATGCATACCATCAAAGGCTCTTCCGCTATGATGGAATTTGACACCCTGGCAACAGTAGCGCATCGCATCGAAGATTTATTCTTCATCATCAGAGAAAATTCCATGAAGGTTGTATCTGAAGAAAACAAGCCCACATTGTTCAACATGATGTTCCATGCTGTTGATTATTTCCGCACAGAAATGGAAAAAATTGAAGCAAATCAGCCCCTTGATAAAGATATCGACAGTTTCCTGCAAAATATTAATAGTCTAATTTCTAAAATTAAGGGTGAAGAGCCTGCTGAGGTCCCCAAAGATACGGATTCTTCCACAAAGGGCAGCGCTGAGGCTCCCTGTGCCGGATTCAGTGAAAACCCCGACTTTCCTTACCAGCTGCTGATCTTTTACGACGAAGGCTGCGGCATGGAAAACCTGCGTGCATTCATGCTTTTGACTTCCATTAAAGATTTTTGCAACGAAAGCGATCTCCTTTTCTCGCCCCAGGGTATCGAAAACGATGCATCTACTGCTGAACAGGTGATCGATAACGGTTTTCTGATGATGTTCAAAAACAAAGAAGATCGTGAAAAAGCAATCCCCGTCGTTCGTTCAACCGGTTCTATCAAATCTTATCAGCCGCACGACTATCTTCCTCCTGCTCCCATGGTGGAAGAAGCGCCTGCTGTGGCTGCCTCCCCCACAGAAGCACCTGCTGCTCCCGCCGCTTCTGCTCCCGCTCCGGCTACCCCTGCTACTGCTGCCGCTCCGGCTCCTGCTCCTACTCCGGTGTCAGCTCCCTCTTCCTCTGCTCAGCATCAGAAGGAAAGCTTGATCAGCGTTCATCAAAGTAAACTGGATCAGTTGTCTGCTCTGGTTGGCGAAATTGTAATTACCGAATCTATGGTAACTGGTTCTCCCGATCTCAGAGGTCTTAAAAATTTGGATGCTTTTTCCAAATCCGCCCGTCAGCTTCGTAAGCTGACCGATGAGCTTCAGGATATTTCCATGTCTTTGCGCATGGTTCCCATTGCCACCAGCTTCCAGAAGATGAACCGCATTGTGCGTGATATGTGCAAGAAGCTGAATAAGCGTGTTAAACTGACCATTATCGGTGAAGATACCGAGGTCGATAAAACAATTGTCGATAATATCGGTGATCCCATCATGCATATGATCCGCAACTCCATGGACCATGGCATCGAAACCAGTGAAGAGGCACGCATTGCCGCAGGAAAGAACCCCGTCGGTGAAATCATTCTATCTGCACGTGATACCGGCAGCGAAATCATTATCGAAATTCGTGATGACGGTCAGGGTGTCAATGATGAGGCAGTCCTCCAGAAAGCAATCAAAAACGGCATAGCCTCTCCCGATATCGAATACTCCCATAAAGAGATTCTGAACTTCCTGCTGATGCCCGGCTTCTCCACCAATACAAATGTAACCGAATTTTCCGGCCGTGGCGTTGGTATGGACGTTGTTAAGCGTGGTGTAGAAGAATTGGGCGGCACTGTCACCATTTCCAGCCAGTTGGGCAAGGGTATGACCACCACAATGAAAATTCCGCTGACTATGGCAATTATGGATGGCATGGAAGTTTCCGTTGGCAAAACAATTTTTACCATTCCCATTCATAATATCCGCCAGAGCTTTAAAGTTTCTGCCGCAGAGGTGCTTCACGATACTGTCAACGGCGAAATCATCAAGGTAATGGATAACTTCTACCCGATTGTACGCGCCAAAGATCTTTACAATCTTCCTCATGGCGTGGATAACATTGAAGAAGGCATCCTGCTGTGGCTTGAGGCCGGTGACATGTCCTACTGCCTGCTGGTAGATGAACTAATAGGCGAGCAGCAGGTGGTTGTGAAGCCCCTGCCCACCTATGTCACAAACTTCGATATTAAAAGCCGCGGCATTATCGGATGCAGCATTCTGGGTGACGGCAGTATCAGCGTAATTTTGGACGCAGGCAATCTCTCCAATGCAGCTTTCAGTAAGTAATCTCGGAAGGAGTAGCAATGACAATGAGCACTATTAATAACAATACAACGCTTTCTGCTTCCACTCCTGCAGCGGAAGCTACTCACAAAATTCATAAATACTTGATTTTTATGATTCGTGACACAGAGACAACATACTCCAAGCTGGGTGTAGATGCTGAATATGTTCTGGAAATTCTGAATAATTATAATTTAACTTATCTGCCTCTGATGCCCGACTATGTAAGCGGTGTTTTCAATATGCGCGGACAGATTATTCCCGTAATGGATCTTCGTCTTCGTTTAGGTAAGCCCGCCACCGAAAAAGGTCTTGTGGTTGTTCTGAATTATAATGGCATGCAGCTGGGCATCCTTGTGGATGCCGTGGATCGTATGATCGATATTGATGATGGAACGATTACCACAGTGCATTCGCAGGAAGCACAGCGTTTTGCTTCCGGCATGTGCTCGATCCCAGATAATTCCGGCACATTGATTGTTCTCGACTGTGCCCAGCTGTTTGCCCATGAATAATGTAACGTCCTCCGATAATCAGCTGCCGTTTGCTCCCATGACCATCTCAGACAATGATTTTTTGCGGCTAACGAACTTTATACGCAGTACTTACGGCATTGATCTTTCTCGCAAGCGCCAGCTGATTACCGGTCGTCTTTCTACAACCATTCGTCAGCACGGCTATAAAGATTTTTCTGAATTTATCGATCATCTTCTCAAATATAAGGATGAAGACGAGATCACCCTGCTTTTAAATAAGCTTACAACAAACTATACATTTTTCATGCGTGAAAAAGAGCATTTAGACTATTTTTGCAATCAGATTATCCCCGAATTAATACGGCGGCATCAAAAGGATAAAACGCTGTCCATTTGGAGCGCAGGCTGCTCTACAGGCGAGGAACCCTATAATCTTTCCATGTTTTTATTCGATTATTTAGGTGCCCACGCAAGGGAGTGGGACACCCGAATCCTCGCAACAGACATTTCAGACCGTGCGCTCACTTCTGCAAAACGCGGTATTTATGAGCTGCCCGAAAGCATCCCTCCTGACTGGAAAAAGAAATATTTCACCAAAAACGTTGATGGTACATATACTGTTTCCCAGAAGGTTCGTGATAATGTCATTTTTCAGCGGTTTAACCTGATGGACCCCATTCGTTTCAGGCGCAAATTTGATGTTATCTTTTGTCGCAATGTGATGATTTATTTCGATCAGCCCACGAAAGATGCCCTCGTCCAGCGCTTTTATGATGCCACCCTGCCCGGCGGCTTTTTTCTGATCAGTTATTCTGAAAACTTAAGTTCCAAAACCCCTTACCGGCGATTAGCACCTGCTACATTTCAAAAGTAAGGCGAGGAGGTATCTCTTTCCCATATGCTTACAAACAATAGAATCCGTGTATTGGTGGTTGATGATTCTCTGCTTGCCCGCAGCCTCATTATTCAAGGTCTTTCCGCGCATCCCAGAATCGAAGTGGTCGGATATGCCATTAACACCTTTGACGCAAAAAGAAAAATTCCTCAATTAAATCCGGACGTAATTACACTCGATGTGGAAATGCCTGGTCAAAGCGGAATCGAGTTTCTAAAAGAGTATATGCCTCTGCATCCGATTCCCGTTGTGCTTTGCAGCTCTCTGAACATAAAGGTTTTCGACGCTTTGGAAGCCGGCGCCGTTGATTTTATCCGCAAGCCTGCCGTTCCAGAGGAGCACGATGCTTTTACAACAGTTTTAACCCAAAAAGTCATTATTGCCGCCAGTGCTAAGGTTCGTGTGACACGCAAAGGTGCTCCTTCTGCCGCAACAGCAGCACGTGCTCCTCTGGCGACAATCGGAGCATCCGCAATGAATGATGTCATCATTGGTCTTGGTGCCTCCACAGGCGGCACGGATGCCACCGCTGAAGTAATGCGGCGTCTGCCTAAAGATATTCCAGGCATGATCATCGTGCAGCACATGCCCCCCGGATTTACCAAAATGTATGCAGAGCGACTCGATCGGCTCTGCCAGATGGAAGTCCGCGAGGCACAAAACGGCGATGAAATTCACCGTGGCCTAGCTTTAGTCGCTCCCGCTGATTTTCAGGCAAGGGTCGTTCGCGTGGGTAACAAATACAAGCTCGCCTGCACCTCTGGCGAAAAAGTCAGCGGTCATCGCCCCTCGGTCGATGCCCTGTTCCAATCCATGTCGGAAACGGTGCAATGCAAAATGGTTGGTATCATTATGACCGGCATGGGGCAGGACGGTGCTGCCGGGCTGCTGGCCATGCGAAAAAAAGGAGCTTATACCATTGGTCAGGATGAGGAATCCTGCGTTGTCTACGGAATGCCAAAAGTCGCTTACAATATCGGTGCAGTTTGTGAGCAGGTATCCTGTGATTCCATTGCCGATGCTTTGGTACACCACTTAAAAAAATTAAATTAAGCACAGCTTTGACACGGTGCACAGCTGCAAGGATTCGCTTGCGCTGTGCACCGTGTTTTTTGATACATAGCTTACCGCTATTCACTTTACATAACTATGCTTTTTCAGATCAAAAAAGGAATATTGCAAGGAAGAGTTTTACCCGGGCTTTTCTTTGCAACTACCCAAAATATAATTGATATTTATTGCAAAAATCCATATTTTATCGCTTAATTTTATAGGATAGCTGCCGATAAAATTAATAAGAGACATAATTCAATTTTTATTTCTTATAAAGGATGTGAACAATCGTGGTGAGTACGTCGGGCTCGGGTAGAATCCAACCCTTTCCTATTACTAAAACATATTATCCAAATCCAAGTCACGCTTCCACTGTCAATACGACTATGAGTCCCAATTATGATTCTTCATCGTTTTCCTCTGTCATTGATTCTAACAACCGTTTCCAAGTAGATCTGGTTAGCCGATTGTCCCAAGAAGTGCGTACCGCCACTACAACCGGACGGATTCAGGAACTTCGGCAGGCAGTCCAATCCGGTGCGTATCATCCGGATGCGACAGAAATTGCAAAACGCCTGCTTTTTTCCTTGGAGGACTGATGGATGAGTAATTCTTATCAGGAGTATCTAGATGTATTGGAGCAGATGCGCACTGCATTGGAACGGCTTTCAGAATTGGAAAACCAAAAATCCGATGCTGTTCGCAACAATGATTTGGTGGCCTTGGATCACGTTTTAAAGCAGGAGCAGGCATTTGCCCTAACATTCCGTGGATTGGAACAAAAGCAAACTGCTTTGTTAGATAAAACCGGATTAAAGGGTGTTCCCCTGTCTTCCCTGTCTGACAGTTTCCCGAAAGACATGCGTCTGGAGGCCAAGCAGACCGCTGAACGGCTGAAAATGCAGTATGATCTGTATCGAAGCTGTTCCGACGCTGCTCGCACACTTTTAGAATGCAATCTCCACGTAATTGACAAGATCATTGCAGAATCCTCTGCTTCTGCAGAAGGTCCCGGTTATCAGCCGAAAGATCCCGAAATCCCTTCTGCAATGAAAACCGATTTTCGTGCTTAAATAATCAGTATCATATTACGTTTTTAAGAAAAGGAGTTATTTATGGGTATTGGTACCTTCGGTTCCTTCACACAAGCCCGTCTCGGCATTTATGCTGCACAGGCCGGCTTGAGTGTGACAGGCAACAATATTGCAAATATCAACACTACAGGCTATACCCGTCAGAGGTTGGATCAGAGCAGCTTCTATGCCGGCGGCAGCGATCGCTATTATGGTAAATACGATGTACGTATCGGCAACGGTGTGCTTTGTCAAGGTGTATCACAGCTCCGTGATCCTTATTTGGATATTCGTTATCGCGCTCAAATGTCCGGTGTTGGTGCGATGGATGCCAAGCTGAGCGGCTTGCAGAGTATCCAGCAAATCCTGGATGAAGTTGGCAACGGTGATGATGCCTTTGGTATTCTGGGCGCACAATTCAGCAATTTTCTTAAACAGCTGGAAAATCTGAGTGATCAGACCGGTCATGCAGAATACGATACGCAGGTTCGTTCCGCTGCCGAAGCTCTCGTCAAGCAGTTTAACTCCTATGCAAACCAGCTAAACGATGTTTATAAAAATGCTGAAACAAAGTTTACACAGGATGTAAAAACGGTCAACACCATTCTTACAAATATTCGTGATTTAAATACATCCATCCGAAAAGCTCAAATTCATGGTGACAAAGCATTGGAACTGCGCGATGAGCGCAATAACCTGATCGATGAGCTCTCTACATACATGAAGATTGATGTCATTTATTCCGAAGAAGACATCGGTGGCGGCACAATGGTCGAAAAACTGACCATTCGTCTTGGCGATGCAAATCCCGATCCCAACAGCAAAACCGACAGCTCCGTTTTGATCGACGGCAGCTATGCCGGACAGTTTTCTCTGACTCAGATTCCCAAGCCCAATCCTGATTTCAAGCCGGGCGATCCGCAGCAGGGCACAAATCTTCCCTATTTGGACGCAAACGGACGGCCTGTTGAAAAACCGGAGGATGCAGAGCAGATCGACAGTCCCAACTTCGATTTGACCCTTGGTGCACTGACACATAAGAATGGCACCGTGCTCAACGGCAGTACCGCTGTCAATCTGCACGACAATGACCTGCACGGCTCCCTTCAAGCTCAGCGTGAAATGTTGACAGAAGCCGGTGAGTTTACCCCTCAGGATGTGGTGCAGAATGTAGACCCCAACGCTGCCATCAAGCGTGGCATTCCTTATTACCAGAAGTCTCTGGATCTGCTGGCACGGCAGTTCGCCAACGTATTCAACGAAGCCAACCAGGGGTATCGCAGAAATTCTGCCGGAAATTATGTCGATCCCGCAACCGGCAATGAGCTTCTTGTAAATAATCAGCCCTTCCCTGTAGAAGGTCTGAGCGATGCTCAGCTGCAAGCGCTGCAGGCTGATCCCAATACCACGCAGTTCGTGACAAATGTAGCCGGTAAACTCACTTTGGATCTGGATGGCTATATGAAGAGTTTGAATATTGAAAAGCAGGGCGGTCCGCTGTTCAGTAACCGTGGCGATAATAACGACCCCACCGGCATTGACGCCTCTAATATTTCCATCTCTGCGCAATGGTCCACAGGTCCGTTGATTGTCAACTCGTTTGTGCAAAATGGCACGCAGGTCGGCAGTACCGACAGCAGCAATATCGCTCATATGATTGTCTTGATGAATAAAAAGATGGATTATAACCCTTCTGATCTTGTTGCCGGTACCAATGGTGACAAAATGTTCAACGGCAGTTTCAATGAAATGTGGGTCAATATGGGCTCTGTTTTGGGTAATGACATGATGTTAACGAATATCCAATTGAAGAACCATTATTCCAATGCCGTAGATGTGGATACCAGCCGTTCTGCAGTATCCGGCGTGGATTTGAATGATGAAGCAATGAGTTTGATGCAGTATTCTAAATCTTACAATGCCGCTTGCCGTTTGATGACAACTTTAGATTCTATTTTGGATAAATTAATCAACGGCACCGGTCTGACGACCTGATAGGAGATTTTTTTATGATTCGCTCTACTACTAACGGTGTATTGAAAAGTTATCAATACAATTTACAGCGCTCTACATATACGCTGAATAAAGCACGCGATACCGTATTGACCGGTCGCAGCTTCAACTCTTTTGCTGAAGACCCCGCACTTGCAGCCCACTCTTTCAAGCTGCGTACCTCTCTGCTGCGTGTAGACAGCCAGTATGGTGTCGGTGAGTCTGTGGTGCGTAAATACGATGTTGCCTGGAGCTCCTTGAACAGCGTTACAGATGATTTGCGCGCTGCCAAAAGTTCTATCCTCACCGGAAAGAATCCCCCCACCGCTTCCGGCCGCAATGCACTGGGGCAGGAGCTGACACAGCTTGCAGAAGGCATTGTAAAAACAATGAACGCCAAATATGGTGATAACTTTGTCTTTGCCGGTGCTGATGGTCTAAACGTCCCCTTTGACTTCAAAGACGGCAAATTGAGCTATCGTGGGATCGACCTCAATACGAATGACCCGGATGAATTAAAGAAGTTGGAAGATCTGCTTAAAAATGAGAAAAAATTTGCCGATCTCGGCCTTGGTATGAAGGAAACCGCTACCGGCGAGCTGATTGAAAGCAGCGCATTCGACGTTTCCTTGCACGGTGCAAGTTTCCTTGGCTACGGTCAGGACAAAGACGGTGACCCCCAGAACATCGTCTGCATGATCAATCGTATGGGCGAGATCCTCAAAAACTGCGACAAGGACGGCAACTTCCGCGGCGGCGAGGAAGAGGAATACAACCGTTTGGCAGGTAAATTTGAGACCGCTATGTCCTCCTTCACCAGCAAGCATACAGAGTTGGATGCGCGCACCGGTTTCCTGAAAGACAATCAGAAACAACTGCGAAATACAGCTTACTCTATGCAGGAACAGATTGTCGCCATGGAAAGAGTTGAGCCCGCTGATGCAATTATATCTTACTCTTGGGCACAGTATTGCTACAATTCCGCTCTTAAAGTGGGTAACAGCATTCTCTCTCAGAGTTTGATGGATTACATGCGCGGATAATGATGAATTACTATAGAAAGGAGGGTTCTTTTTTATGCAGCCGTTGCTTGAAATAAAAACTGTTCCTATTGAAATTGAAATGAAAGTTTCCCATGCCAAGTTGGAATATATGCGAGGCACTGCCGATTTGGAGATTTCCAGGGACAAGCGTGGGCTCAGCATTAAGAGCAAACCTATTCAGCTAAAAGTTGACACCTTTGAAGCGCGTAACTCCATTGTTCCCACTGCCATACGTTCTATTGAGCAAAGCGCTCAGCGTGGCAAACAGGCCGCTTACGAAGCGACCGCTACCTATGCCCAGCAGGGGCAACTACTCTTAAACGCAAAAATCGGTCAGGAATTGATTACGCAGTTTGCAGCTGATGCTCAGGCAAAAAATGTCAAAACCAATGTTGGTATCAAGTTTTTGCCCTCTACAGGTCCCAATATCAGCTGGGATCCTGCAGAGTTGAATATTCGCTTCGAGATGGATAAACTGAACTTTGATTGGCATCTTAATGAGCAGCATTTCGAATTCACCCCTGGTACGATTGAAATTTCCATGACACAGCGTCCGGATGTTGTCATCACGTATGTGGGTGGCCCGATTTACGTTCCACCTTCTTCAGATCCCAACTACGAACCCATTGACACTGAGGCCTAAACAGGGAGGCATATATTGGAATTACAAACAAGACTTTTTGGCACTATTTCTTATGAAGAAGAGGATGTCATTACCTTTCCTTGCGGACTCCCCAGCTTTGAAGACGAACATACTTTTCTTCTGCTGCCAATTGACGAAAGCGGCAACAGTCTGCTCTGCCTGCAAAGCATTTCTACTCCTGCATTAAGCTTTATTATGATGAATCCCTTTTCCCTTGATCCCAGCTATGCGCCAACTCTTTCTGAGGGGGAACGCAAACTGCTGGAGGTAGAACGGGACGAGGACTTATGCTTCTATGTTTTGTGCGCTATGAAGCGACCGGTGGCCCAAAGCACCGTAAACATGAAGTGCCCTATTGCGCTCAATCCTGATATCCAAAGGGCATATCAGATCATTTTAGAGACTGATGCCTATCACATGCGCCATCTTCTCTCAGAGTTTTCTCACAGCGAGGAGGATGCCTCTTGCTAATTTTACAGAGAAAGCCCGGTGAGGCTCTGCGTATTGGTGATAATATTACTGTATCAGTTGTATCTATAGATGGCGGACGTGTTCGCATCGCAATTGATGCCCCGTCTGACGTTCCCATTTTGCGAAACGAATTGGTTGAAACGATTGCCGCCAATCAGGAATCGGTGGTAGAGCAAGTTTCTGCCAGTGAGTTGTTGGCACTTTTTGATGGTGCTTTTGATCATACTGTATCTGATAGAAAGGATTCTGGTGAAAAACATGATTGATGCTGTCGCATTCGAAACCACACAGGCAATGAACTCGATTCAGCTTTCTATGTCCTATGCAACATCAGTTACAAAGCTTGCTATGGACACACAGGAGCTGGCACTCAAAACCATTACGGATATGATGCCCGCTGCACCAATGATGCCTCTTGGCCAAATTATTGATACTTACGCATAATTAGCTGCTAAAAAGTCCGCTCCCAAATTGGAGCGGACTTTTTTTTATTTCTATATAGATTACAAAACATAAAAATATAGGTATATATTACAAAATGTAAAACCAAATATTTGACCTTTCCTATTATTTTTAACTTTCCATTTTTATAAAACGATCCAGCGTACCTTCCTCTGCCCACCGACATGCTGTTTCATAATCTTCATTGGTATCAAATTCTATCCATCCATGCTCAAAACGTTCTGCCTTAATTTTCTGGCCATCCTCAATCAATGCCTGCAGCAAATCCGTCATATATGCTTTGCAAATGGGCTTTCCCGACTGTTTCCACGGTTTATCTGCAAACAATGGATAATCGCGCTCCAGAATCTCTGCCGCCCGTTTCATTCCGTCTACAGAAAATTTCAATAAGCCGACATACCGTGCATCAATTTGCTCTAAATGCGGATTTTCCAATCCCAGTTCCAAAATATCTCCATGGGAATCGATGCGCAAACTTTCTGTATCAAAATCTATCTTGCCGTATCGTGCCTGCCAGTACTCTTTCCACTTGTCATCCACAGCAACTGCATACTTTTCAGAGGAACACATCATTTTCCGGAGCATTTCCTCTGAAAATAAGATATCGGAATAACTGATTATGATGTCCTCATCAAATTCTTCTCGCGCAGCCATCAACGATTCTACCATATTGGTTTGCGCATAATTTTCATTGATATAATAATGAATGTCATCATAATGAATTTTATCTGCCGCATACCCTTTGACAACTATGATTTTCGAAATGCCGCATTTTCGATAAGTCTCAATTTGTCTTTGAATAATCGTTTTTCCTGCAAACTCCAGCATACCTTTGGGCAAGTTTTCCGTATATTTCTTTAATCTGGTTCCCTGACCGGCTGCTAAAATAATTGCCTTCATCTTCTTAGCTCCTTCCGCAAAAGAGAAACTCTTTCATCATTAAATCTGTATCAAGTCGATGCTCCGGAACCTCAAACGGCCGCTCCGGATGCCACTGTAATGCCAATAATTTCTTCTGATGCATCGAAAACGCTTCCACAACGCCATATGCTTCATCCACAGCTTCAATGGATAGCCCTTTTGCCAAATCACTTATGAAAATGCCATCATTATGATAATTATTCACCTGTATTATTCTATTTTGTCGGCACAACCGCACTGAATGATCTTTCCTGATGGCACGAACATTGTTTAAAGAGCGTACCTTTCCTCCAAACAAACCATTGATATACTGCATTCCACGGCAAATCGCCAGCACAGGAATCGAATGTGACAAACAATACTCCAGTAAGATTTTTTCTATACGATCCCGATTTTGCTGCTCCTCGACAATTCGGTCATCTGCATAGCAAGCCGTCGGTATGCTGCCGCCACCGGTTAAGATCAACAGATCGGTCTTCTGGATATCTTTCGTAGGATCTAAAGAAAAATTGGAAATTGGGTGCAATGTGATATTGAGGTGTTCAAAATACGTGACATATGCCGCCTCTAAAACATCCGCGGGCATCCCATATTTATCCACAATCTCTCTCTGGGTAATTGCTGCTCTCATGTTTCATTTATCCTTTATCTACAATTTTTCCATTTGCACAGTCCAGCAAAATACGCTGTGCTCCTGCCGCAAAATCGTAAATTTTTTCGCCGCATCCAATGGCTGCCGGCAAATTGAACTCTGCACAGCGAATTGCCATATGAGATGCAACTCCACCATATTTGGTAATCAGTCCCTTGATATTTTGTGAAAAGATCCAATCATAACCAGGATCGGCCTTTTCAATAACCACAATTTTTTCCCGGATGCTCTCAGGGCGCGTACTGCTGTCAATTAAACATACCGGTCCTTCAATACACTTTCCTGTAATAAAGTTTGGGCGTGCCTCACCGATTTTTACCATGTCCAAATCCTTTGCATCCCAAATAATATCAGGGAGCACCAACGCAGAGTTTTGATCATATTCAGCTTTCCTCTGCTCAATAATGGTATTGAAAAATTTACGGACATTTTCTTGAGTTTCATAATATTCGGATGCAAGGATATCCTGTATTTCCAAATAAGCCATTTCGCTGCGTGGAATTGCCAAACATTCTCCCAAATAAACCAGCAATTCCAGCGCATCACTTAACGACTTCGTAAATTCAAACTTAAATTTTTCGCGCTCCTCCAGCGCACTTTTTAAAAACGCAAGAAAATCCTCTGCGGAAACAGAAAAGCCAATTTTTTTGAGTGCTCTATCTACACCCTGCACTGCTGCGGCACTTAGTCTTGTTTCAGTTGTGCATTGAATGGCTTCCTGCTCCCGATTTTTTCCCTGTGCAAATTCCAGTTTCTCATATCGCTCCTGCGAAATATCATAAGAGCCGGAACGCAGATGACCATACCGTCGGTCAAACTCCAATCTGGTCATCATACCCCTGGAGAATGCTTCCATATCTCTTTCCAGTTCCTTGGCAACTGTAACGATGGAGCCCAAAAACGTTTCCTGATCCTGCTCTGTCCAATACCCCATTTCCACTAAAGATCTGCAAAACATATTCGCCATAAATGCATATCGTGCTTGCCTTGCAAACTGCGGCGTACCAAACTGAGAAATAGCTGCCACCAGATCCTTAAAGCCGTCAATCAACGTTTTATAATCGCCCTTGATAAAAGATCGTTTTCCAGCAATATAAGATCGCACTTCTTCCAAACGCTCCAATGCCCCTTTGTCTTTCTGCAAAGTTGCAAAGTATTCCTTCACGCAGCGATCTGTCAATGTATACAATGCTGTTTGCAACTTTTGAACTTCTTCGTCTGTAAAGCCAGCATTCAGCAAATTCCTGATATGATGCTCTGTTGCAAAATCATAGCAGTTGAATACAATCTCAAACTCTATTTTGTCATGGGCAGTGGGGTTTTTCTCCAACTGCGCACGATAATATTCCAACAATTTATCCAAAAGGGGCTCAGGCACTGATGCCGGTGTCAGCGCCTGAAAAGAATAATCCAAAGAGATATATGGCTTATTCCCGATCTTATACATCAGTTCTTCCTGAACACGCCGATATCCCATCGGCACAAGTCCTTCATTCCATGCAAATTTTGTAATAATCTGGCGATACAACGAGTAATCCAGACATTTTGGATTGCTTCCAATCATTTCAGCAGGATTCCAGAATGCCATATCAGAAAGCTTCATGGATGACGATCCCGCTTTATTTTGAAGATTGGCATATTCATGCTTTGCTCTATTCTTTAATTGATAATACGTTTCATCTTTTGCAATGCGTTTAAATCTATAGTTTGCAGCCAGCGGCCGCACCTGAAAAATGACAATTTTACCTTCTGTTGTAATGGCGAACTCAATATCTAATGTAATACCATTTAAAATTTCTTCCAGCTCATGTACCGCATCAAGCAGCTGTCCCCACGGCTGGTCTAAGTCTCCGAGCGCAATGTCACGGCTGACAAAAATTGTTTTTCCACCGGCTCCGCTCGTAACGGAATCCGTTGAACCGGTATCATCATAGTTAATCACATAATACGGTCTATTCTGTTTGATATCCCTTGTAAAAACAACGCCGCTGATCTGTACGCAGGGTGTATGTGTTTGAATCAAAACCTGTTCCTTTTGCAAATCGCTATACGCAGCTCCGTAAGATGCAAACACCTCTCTGACCGCATTTTCCACTTCAACCGACCGTGTGGAATCCACATTCAGAATACTCTTATAGTGCCCAGCATTTGATTGCTCATAGCAGTCCTCGTTACTGGAGGAGCTGCGGACAACAATTCTCTTACCCGAAAATTTCTCTGCAACTTTTTTTGCAGCAACCGTCTCTGCGCCATAAAACTCTTTTCCCAAAACAATCATAATCGGTTCTATCTCTGATTTTCGGACCAATGGCTGCAGCGCGAGCAAGGTATTGGCTTTTGTGGATATCAAATTGCTGAACGGCATATCTGTTCTATTGTTTTCTTCTGCTTGCAGCATCTTCAAAATATTTTCCGGCGCAAGCCGTTCATAATATTTTGTTGGCACAACTTTTCCACCAATGGAGCGGATATAAGTATCCGCCGGCAAGGCCTTCCAGTCTCCTCGATGAAAGAGGCTGATTTCCGCATCGGGATATTTCTGGTGCAATTTTTTAAGATTTTGTGTAGGGTCCACAGAATCCTGCTGCATTACTTGATCTACATACTCCAGCGCATTTAATACGGCTTTACGTTCTTCATAAGAGGATACAACAACGCCCATCCACGAATTTGCCGCTTCATCATTCAGCAGGCCAAAAATATGAAGATCCGCATCATCCTTTGCAACACGCAATGCTTCAAGGTGTCCAAAATGAAGGAAGTCCACCACACCAAAACTATAGGATATTTTCATCTTTATCAACACCTCTTTGCATCAATATAAATACATACATAAATCGAGCCGAATCAGTTGTTTTGCTTTTGAAAAAAAGTTTCCAGCTGTTCCACAATTTCCAATGGCGTCTGCTGTCCATCATTTTGCACAACCACATCGGAATGCTTCGGTTCATCAAAAGGAAGATCCAGCCCAACGACATTTTTACCTGCCGTATACAAGCCCTTTTGATTGCGTTCCAACAGTGTTTCCCATTTCACCTGCAAGTAAATTTCCTTGTAATGCTCAATATTCTGACGATTCCATTCACGCACCGCTTCAAACATGCAAATACTACAGCATACCACATCAATACCTTGATCGGACAGCATTTTACATACGCGAAACACGCGAAATGCCACCTTTAAGCGCTCTTCCTCGGTATAGCCCAGATCCTCGCAAAATACCGGGCGCGTCAAATCCCCATCCAGAAAAATTACATTTGGGTTTTTTTCTTTGAGGCGCTGATGGAATAACCCTCCAACGGTGGTTTTACCCGCGCCGGACAGTCCTGTGAAAAAATATACGGTTCCTTTTTGATTCAAGGCTTTTTCCTCCCCTTAGTGGTACAATTCCTGCTCCAGCAGGGCAGGGTCCAGCTTCAATTTCGGCATCATGTTCAGCGGCTGGCCGTTTCCGTTGACAAAGCGGAGGCC